>CANRAZ010000017.1 GCA_947628705.1 uncultured Lachnospiraceae bacterium
AAGGATCAAATAGAAACAGCGTAATTATAACATTCTTTAAAATAACAAACATAACAAAATGCCATTATTTTAATTATTGTTTTTTTCATACTTTTAACAAAACAAAAAAATAAAAAGTCATTTTAGAAATGACTTTTTATAATTTAATACCCTCTTTAATTACATATGATTTAACAGGCAGCGCTACCCGGATATAGCGTAAGTATCACATCAGTAATATTTTTCATTTACACCTCGTTCATTTGAAGGAATCACCGATATCCTTTTAATCAGCTTAACAATCTCCGGAATTTCTTCCTTTTTATCGCACGTCACGCTCACGAAATAAAATGAAGCTTCTGCGACAACCTGACACTGCACCTGATAATAAGATTCCCCACCTTCACATATCTTATTCCAGCCCCATTTGATTTTACCGTTATCAATTTCTGTTTCTTCTATATCATTGAGTCGGTTTTTAAACGGAATAAAATCCGGTTTTTTAGAATCATCATTTGAATTGCCTATATTCCAGCCGTTAATCCTCCATATCGGACTGTCTGTCGATGTATCAAGCCACATATTTACTCCGCTCTTATCATCATAGGCTTCCCATTCATGCCTGTATCTGCCGGGAACGGCAAATTTCATGCTTCCAAACTGATATGTTACTAAAGCTTTTCTATAACCCACCGTAAAGCTGCTGGTAAGCTCAGAGCCTTCCGGCAAAGCAGGAGTGTGTCCTGCAAGTCTGCAAACCTCTTTATACGCTTTCCTCGGCATCGCTAATGAAGGATTAAGCTTTGCCGCCCTTTCCATGTTTCTTATTATGGCATCGTTTATATCCTTATCCTCCTGACTTCTGTCAGACGGTGCAAAATAACAGCTTTCCCAAAGCAGATTCATTGCCTGATTAAGATAAAATCTTGCATCCTTTTCAGGCTCGTTCCAAACAAAAAAGCGTTCGGCCAAAGCTCTTATTCCAAGCTGTTTTACAATTTCGTTGATTTCATATTTAGTAAACCTGCCTAAAGGAGTGACAATGCTGTTGTCTATTTCTTCGGGCATATAATCTGTTACATCCCAACACAGGCAGATATTTGCTAAATCTTCTCTCTTATTGCATAAATCAATAACTGCGCCCAGCCACTTGTAAAAATGCTCTCTTTTCATGCGTTCAAAATCTCTGTGTACATAATATCCCGTTTCATCAATCACTTCCAGACTCTTTATGCCAAGACCGTCTATAAATTCAATTGCAGCCTTATGAAAGCCCGGTCCTGCCGGAGTAGATTGACAGCTGCCCTCGATCACATAGTGTGAAAAAATACCCGATTCAGGCTTCCAATTAATATTTAAATCACCGCCTGCAAGGCAAAGCGCGACACGGACGCCGTCCTCGTCGCTGTACACGTTATATTCCTTCTTTTTGGATATCTCACGGATTGTTTCCAGCAGAGTTTCTCTTTTCCTCACTTTTCCTTTAAAAGTAAATCCTATGCTCATCTTTTTTCCTCTTTTTCGTCATGTTTTACGCAAATTATTCAGCCTGTGTTCCTTCTGATTTTACATATCTGATTCCTATAATTGCCCTTACATCGCCAAACTGTGATTACATTTTCGGCGTACCGCCTCCTGCACGGCCACCGATGACGCTTTTTCCCTTAAGACTTTCAAAGTCAAAGCTTCCGTCAGCCTTGGTCTTATAGTCAACGCCTTTTCTTGCCACAAGGAAATTGCCGGCTCTCTGAGTAAGCTGTGCAAAGTTCACAACAGGGTCTTCAATACCCTCATTGGCGACATAAATGCTCTGCTCGCTTCCCATAAAACCGATATCGGCTTCACCTGAAATAAGTGCTGTCATCGTGTTGTCGGCTCCGCTTCCGTTCACAAGGTTAAGGTCAATTCCCTCTTCCTTGAAATATCCAAGCTCGATAGCCACATACATTGGTGCATAAAAATAAGAGTGGGCAACCTCATTAAGAGTTATCTTAGTGAGCGCCCCCTCTTCGCTTTTATCTTTCCCGTCTTTCTTACCAGAACAGCCCACTGTCATGGCAAGCATCATAAGTACCAGCAAAAAAGCCAGTGTCTTTTTCATTGAAAGCTTCCTTTTTTTGTTTATTATATGTCAATAGCTTCCATATGGTACTACCGTAACTCTTAAGCTGCGCTTTATTATTTATACCTGCCGAGGTCCTTCTTTTATTGTTTTTCAGTATCTTTCATATCCGCTCCCGCCTGCTTTTTCTTAATTGCAGAATGGAGAAGTCCCATCTTCATTTCATAAAGCGCAGGGGTCATGCTTACATAGTGAGTATGCGGATTTTCAAAGCGCTGCTCTTCCGGCCAGATCTCGTTTCCAAGCTGCCTGTCCGCATAATCTCTTATCGCTTTCATAGACACATTTGGATAAACGCACTTTCCGTTCTTGAAAACTGGAAGCTGCAATTCCTTTATTGTACATTCTTCAAAGTACTTTACTTCCCAATAATGCTTTTCATCGATATATCTGAAAGGCGCCGTAAAATCAAGCTTTTCATCTGCCCTTGCAAGAAGGTCCGCAACTGCTTTCCCGTTTTTATCATATACTCTGTAAACCTTTTTAAGCCCGGGGTTCGTAATTTTCTCCACATTTTCGGAGACCTTTATCCTCGGAACAAACTGACCGTTTTCCTCAACTGCGGCTATTTTATAAACCGCACCGAACACCGGGTCTGATTTTGCAGTTATCAGCCTCTCGCCAACGCCGAAGCTGTCTATGCAGCCGCCTTCCTTCAATATTGAAGAAATGGTGTATTCATCAAGACTGTTTGAAACTACGATTTTACAGTCCTCCAGCCCTGCCTCATCGAGACGCTTTCTGACCTCCTTTGAAAGCCAGCCGAGATCTCCGCTGTCAATACGGACTCCCTTAAGCCTTTTTCCCATCGGTTCGAGAACTTCCTTTGCGCACCTTATTGCATTCGGGACTCCTGAATTGAGGACGTCGTAGGTATCAATCAAAAGCGTGGTTGAATCCGGATATGTCTCCGCATATTTCTTAAACGCTTCAAACTCATCGTTATAAAACATTACCCAGCTGTGCGCCATCGTTCCGCCAACAGGGATATCAAACATCTGTCCCGCCATAACCGTAGCCGTGCCTGACGCACCTCCGATATATGCAGCTCTTGCTCCGTAAACAGCCGCATCCATGTTATGGGCTCTTCTGGCTCCAAAATCCGAAACGGCTCGTCCGGCAGCCGCCTTCACGATTCTTCTGGTCTTAGTTGCAATCAGCGACTGGTGGTTTACCTGCAAAAGTATCGCCGTTTCGACGAGCTGCGCATCAAGAAGAGGAGCTACGACAGTAAGAACAGGTTCATTGGGGTACATAACCGTCCCTTCCGGAAACGCATACATATCTCCCGTAAATCGGAAATTTTCCAAAAAAGCAAGGAAATTCTCATCAAACAGCCCCAGACTTCTAAGATAACTGATATCCTCTGAATCAAAATGCAGATTTTCAATATACTCAATAATCTGCTGGAGCCCTGCAAAAATAGCATAACCGCCGTTGTCAGGATTTCTCCTGTAAAAAACATCAAAAACAACCCTGCTGCTGTTGTCATGGTCTTTAAAATAGCCGTTTGCCATTGTCAGCTCGTACAAGTCCATGACCATTGAAAGGTTTCTTTCATTAAACTGCTTCATTTTAAACCTGTCCATCTTTCTTCCTCCGAAACAAAGTATGCGGCGCGTCAGCACCCGGCAAATTACGGTCTGTTTTTAGCTGTTCCTTTTTCAGCTGTTCCTAATTAAGAACCCGTCTGTCCGCTGAAACACATCAGTCATTTATTATGTCTATATGGCAGCATTCCATCGCTTTAAGCGCATTGTCGTGGCTTTCCCTTGTCACTCCGGCACAGCAGGACGCATCTGCCTTTATCAGCACTTCCGGCATAAACGCCTTAAGAAGCATCGCATTGGATATAACGCAAATATCCGTGCAGACGCCTACCAGCTCAATTTCGTCTATAGGGTTGCTTTTGTTTTCCCTGCTGAGAGTATCAGCAAGCTCGACGCTTCCAAAAGCCGGCTTATTAAAGCACCTGCAATTCCCCTGACGCCTAAGAAGATCAAGCTTGTCAACGAGCTGCCAGCCTTCAGTGTTCTCAATACAGTGTGCGACAGGAAGTTTCCTTCCCTCGGCGGTTTCAAGATAATTCTCGTGATGCGTGTCGTAAGTAAAAATTACCTCTCCGTCAAAGCTTTCAATTTTTTCCGCTATTTTGTCAATAACTTCAACTGCCATCGGATTTTCAAGCGCCATGTAAGTAAAATCCTTCTGCATGTCCACAACAACAAGCTTTTTATTTGCCATACCGTGTCTCCCCTTTGCTGCATTTTATGGTATTTTACTACAAGCCGGCCAGACCTTCAACAAGTATTTTTAATCCGATTAAAATAAGGGCTATTCCTCCGGACAGCTCAGCCTTTGACCTGTAAGCCAGCCCGAACACGCTGCCTGCTTTTATTCCCGCCGCTGAACAGATAAAGGCCGTAATGCCTATAACGGAAACAGCCGCCAAGATATTTACCTGCAAAAAAGCAAATGTCACGCCGACCGCCAAGGCATCAATGCTTGTCGCAAGGGCGAGCATAAACATGCTTTTTATGTCCATAAACGCCTCTGAAGCATTCTCTTCTTCTCCGTGCAGAGCCTCCCTTATCATGCCAAAGCCGATAATAAACAAAAGAAAAAAAGCAATCCAGTGATCGAATTTTGTAATTATCCCTGCCAACAGGCTTCCGACCAAATAACCAATTAAAGGCATAAGCGCCTGAAAGCCTCCGAACCAGGCTCCTGCCAGACACATATGCCTTGTATTAACTCTTCCCAACGACAGTCCCTTACAAAGGGAAACGGCAAACGCATCCATTGAAAGACTGAGTGCCAGAACAAACAATTCCGCAAGACCCACGGCGACCTCCACACGTTTTCTTTGCTTATTCTACAGCTGTATCATTAGGATTTTCCTGTTTTCTTCTAAAATAATCATATTTGAGCATCAGGTCATTCTTTTTAATTGCTTCATTTACCGTTTTGTTCATTTTCTCTATATCCTGACTGCTCATCTTATTATCACTAATCTGTATATTCTGCGTTCCGTCGGCATAAACGTCCCCGTTATACCACGAATAATCGCTGAAAAAGGCATAGCCGGCATAATCAGAGGCGAAGATATCCTTCCCGATATAGTGTTCGTCGATATAACTGAACCCAAACATATTCAGGACGGTTGGCAGAATATCAATCTGAGAATTTACCTTGTCAATGACAATTCCGCAGGGTTCACTGTTTTCATATTTTTCAGTGTCTGTTTTATCCGAATCTCCTTCACCAGTGCTGCCATCGGAATCTCCTGCGGTGGCAACATTTTTTGGAAGCGCTGTCCCGTGAGGGTCCTCAAGACCGTCTTCGGAAGTTTGCTCTTTCTCACCCTGAATTACATTTCCTTTATCCGCACCGTTTCCGGTTCCGGCATCATTTTCATTTCCGGAGCCGTTTTCGGTTCCGGCATCCTCACGGATTTCACTGCCGATCACTCCGTTTATCTCACCGTGATAGTCTGTGTATTTTGTATACTCTATTCCGCTTTCAGACAAAGGCTTTTCAATGATTTCATTTAAATCGCTGCTCCAGATAAAGAAAGGCGTCCTGTTTATTAGATTGTTTTCTGTGATCTTATATTTTTCAAGAGCCGTTTTGTCAGACAAAGTATACAGATAATGGTCTGAATAAATCACCAGAACGGTATTATCGTAAAGTCCGTTATCCTTAAGTCCCTGAAGGAGAAGCTTTACCATATAGTCCGTCTCGGACGCAAACATCCTTGCGCACTCTTCCTCCGTCATGTCGGCAGCTTCTTTATTCTCCAGCCCGAGAAGATACTCGCCAACCTCGCTGTCAGCCGTAAAAGGCGTGTGCGGAGTGTAGGTAATTATATAATGCACAAAGCTTCCTTCCTGATGGAAAAGCCTGTCATAGAAGCCTTCGTTTTCGATAAGCTCTCTGTCAAGCATATATGAAGCATCGGAATACTCGTTTTCATCTATCAGTCCGTAATAATTGTCATAACCCCAGTTCTCATAATTAATGCCTCTGGAATAATATTCCTCGGTATTCATGTGAAACGCATTTACGGCATACTCTCTTTTCTTGAACATTTTAGGCATTGAGTAAGGGAAAAGATTAGTGTTGAGCGTATACGCATTTTTAATATAAGAAACCGGCGTAATAAAACCTGTGTTTACCGCAAGCTCAGAGTTAAAGGTCGAGCCTCCGCCATTATAATATGAAAAATGATTATTAAGTATGATTGAATTTTCCATCAGCGAATACAGATTAGGCATGTCTTCTTTGTTAAGAAGCCAGTTGTCTATTCCCTCAAGCTGCAAGAAGATTACGTTTCTGCCCTCAAAGATTCCGGTAAAGCTGTTGGATTTGTGTACGGTCTCTCCGTAATCCTCTTCAAGATACTCTATTTCCACAGGATCCTCCGGTTCCTCCGGGCGAAGAAACGTAACATAAAAATCCCTTACCGTGTACTCATAGAGCCCGCAGATTTTCATGTTTTTGTTGCTGTCGTTAAAATTCTCATAGACATTTCTGGGATTTCTCCATGTGTCCCACTCCAGCTCAGAATTTGCCTTGCCCAAAAGAAACGGATTGATCGTATGGATAAGCAGAAACACCGCAACCGTAATAAGCGCCTTTTTCCAGTCGCCCCTTTCGCGTTTAGGCATTTTTATTATTGCAATTACCCAAAGCGCTATCGCAGCCACAGCAGAAAGGTGTATTAGCGGATTTGATTCTACTATTGTAGAAAGTATATAGCTGCTGCCTTCGCTTGCCATAAACACAAGGTTAAAGCTGATGTAATAGCCTGTAAGTCCAAAGTATATGCAGTTTGCATAAAAGAAGACGAAAAAAAGCCAGAAAAAGATGCTGTAGAGCAAAACGGCATAAACTCTTTTGAGATACAATGCCAGTGCCACAAACAGGCCTATCCAAATCACAACAAAAATAATTCCCGGAATCGCCATGGCGGCGCGGAAATAATTTATGCTTATTCCTGCAATACGTACCGAAGCGTCCATAAAAAGAAACGGCAGTATCATCAGGAATATATAATAATAGGATTTCAAAAAATTTATAAGCTTTTCTTTCATTTTGTCTCCGGTTTTTCCTCGATATCCTCAATCGTTATTTTGCTCGTATGAGGAATCGGCTTCCACGTCACCTTTGCGAACACCGCAATATAGGTTGCGTATCTATGGATTATATCAAAAACAGGGAAAGTAATGCAATACAATATTTTTTTATGGAGCTTAATCTTCTTTATGCGCTTCCTCTCAATAAAGAAAACATAGGCTGCGGCAAACATGTTGGAAATGTCGCCTGCAAGCCTGCTTATGATCCTCCACATTACCGTAAAACCGATGCTTGCAATTACCGCCTTACCGCCGGGCGCTATGTCGATTAAGCTGTCTCCCGTTACGAAATTTAATAATTTCACAAGCCAGCTTCCCCCTGTAAAGAGCAAAGTGTCCTGCATTCCGTTTTCATAGCTGTAGCATGAGAAAAAGAAAATGTTCACAATAAGCCAGAAAAACAGCCTTATGACGGAACTCGGAATCAGCTGTCCGAGAGTGTCAAAGGAAGCCCATCTGTGGCGGATCCCCTCTATAACATTTTCTTTTGTAAGCTTTCTTTTTTCAGATTTATCCCTGTAGCAGTTTCCGACAAAAATGTTTTTAAAGAGAGGCCAGCCGGTTTGAACAAAGGCAAGAAGGTGTCCCTTTGCCCATCTGAGTCTCTGTCTTAACGCTATCCTCAGATTTGTCGGCTGCTCATCATAAAACATAGCGTCATCGTTATAGGAAATTTGATATCCGTGCGCCACCGCATCGGCTGTAAAGGCTCTGTCCTCCGTAAGAGAGGTGTACTTCCATCCGTCCTTTACAAGCTCATTGGCAAAGAGGAAGCCGGTTCCCTGAATGTTGGTTGCAAGATGCAGCACTGAACGCGCTCTGTGATTAAACCTTATCGAGCGCAGCCAATGAATTGCATAAGTAGACGCTATCCAGTTTTCATCAAAATTTTTCGTGTTTCTGTAAGATGAAATAATCTTCTCTCCTGCGTCAAAGGAATCGTTCATCTTTGTTATATAGTCTTTGTTAAGAAGATTGTCCGAGTCGAACACAAAGTATCCCTCAAAAAACTCAATTCCGTAATCCTCGGCAATCCTTTCAAAAAGGAATTTCAGTGCAAAGCCTTTTGTCCTTTCCTTGTCATTGGAGCGCTCATAGCATATTGCTCCATGTTCTCTGGCAACATCGGCGGTTCTGTCCGTACAGTTATCGGCAACGACAAAAACCGTCACAAGCTCGGAAGGATAATCCTGTCTTTTTATACTGTCTATAAGGTTACCTACAACCGGCTCCTCATTTCTGGCAGGGATAAGGACGGCATACTTATGCTGTTTTTTCGCAGGCGGAAAATGCCTTGTAAAAAAAAGTCCGATAAGGAAATATGCCGTTTTGTGTATTGTAAAAATACCGAGGACAGTGTATATAGCCCCGCTGATCACAACAGCCGGAGCATATGCCATCCCGATATAATGAACAATTCCTGCGAAAATGTTTCCTATCGCTGAAACCATACTCTCTGTCCTTTTCCCCCTGTTTTACCGTGCCGTCATCTCAGGCAGGACTTCCTTTTGCCCGTTTCTTTTGACGCCTGTTTCGGATTTCCTGTTTAGCCTCGCCAGCTCAGTCCGGCTGTTCTTCAGGCCTTTTCCTGAAAACAATAAGCTTGCTTATTATATAATTCAGGATTATCACTATTATGCTTACAATAATTTTTGCCGTCCACTGTGAATCAAGAAAAATCTCTGCTCCGGCAAATTTTATTTCTATTCCGTTTTTAAATATATGAGACAAAGGCGTCGGAAGCAGGATTTCAAAAATTCCCGAAAAAATTCTGCCAAGAACGAACTTAACAGCTTCCTTCGCCACAAAAAGAGGTTCTTTGTTCTTACTTTCAAATACCCACAGCTTGTTTGTAATGAAAGCATAGGTCACAGCCGCCACCCAAGCTATTGCATTGGTAAGCATAAAGCCGGCGTCGGTAGCGGTAACGCCCATTTTCTTAAAGACAAAAACCACTGCAAAATTAACCAGAGTAGTGGTAATTCCGAAAAAAATATATGAAATAATCTGCTTCATGCTTTCAAGCAGCCTCCTTCACGGGAACATTCCTCACCAAAGTCCGTATTTTGATGCAATACAAATGCCATACAAGAAATTTGCATGGCATTCGAAATTACATTTGGTTAAAAATACTTACGGCTCCCCCATAGGTTCCGTTTTTTTAGATCAAGATATTCATAATAAGCTCTTTCCACTATCGCTTTCTCATTAGAAAACTTGAGCAGATGATAGGCTTCATGAAACTTGTAATATCCTGAGTCCATAAAGTATTCTTCATGCTGTGGTTTGCTATAATAGCTGTCAGACATCATTAAATACCAATGAACCTGTTTCATTACTGTATTCTGCGGAGTATTGAAGGAATAACTGCTTGTCCCGACAAATTTAATTATCTGGGCGGTTGCGCCGCTTTCTTCCTTTACCTCTCTTAAAGCCGTGTCCTTAAACTCTTCTCCCGGCTCGACGGTTCCCTTCGGAAGAACCCATCCTTCATACTTGTTTTTATAGTTCTTATACAGCAACAAAATCTTGCCTCTGAAAATTACTACACCACCACAGCTAGTAGCCTCGACCATAGCCTACCCTCCTGTAAAATAAGTGTAGTGGATTCGATCCATTATGGGACAGTATACCAACTTTTTCTCACTTATGCAACCAAAATCACATCACAGGTCGGTCAAAATGCCCAAAAACAAGTTTATTTTCACAATTATTTACAGTTTTTTCATTTTTACCGCCATAGTATTTCTCAAATTCATTAAGCGTTTTTTCCGTGCGCTCACCGTTTTCATCGGTAAATTCAAATAAAACGATATCAGGACAGAGCTTATCCGAAACCTCTTTTCTGAACCTCAAATCAAGAGGAGCGCTGTCAAAGATGCGGTTTCTGCACTCTGAGCAGTCTGTATAAACCGGATATTTTTTCCCCTCGAAAGATTTAATCTCAACCCATTCCTGTTTTTTGCCGCACCTGTTTAAGCTTTTTTTCACGCATTGACGTGAAATCATAAGCTCTTCCCTTCCGTATACGCAGAGCCCTCTCAAAAGCCCGATATCCTCGGCTGCTTTCTTTAGCTCCATTCCCTCCAAAAGACTTGTTTCCGAAGGTGAAATAAAACCTGAGAATCCGTTATTCAGAAGAAAAACGCATGCTTCTTCATTTACCGCGTATATATTTTTATCTGCAATTAAAGCTATCTCCGCTCCTGTAGTTTTGGCATAATTTGATATTATTGCGGCCGCGCTCAGGTTCCTTACAAAAAACCCCTTAACGATTCCGCCTTTTGTTTTGGATCCGTTTTGTCCGCTGCCGCCAGAGCAGTCTTCACAAACGGATTTTTCAGGCATAAACATCTCATGCAGAAATTTTTTAAGAATTTCCAGATTCTTTTCATCGGCGATGCGTGCGGTTCTTAAGAATATTTTCTTTCCGGTTTTTTCTAACTGTTCTATCGCCTTCTCCTTGTTTTGCAAAAGCCATTCGCAGACAGGCGCCGACATGTCTAAAACAACTTGACCGACCAGATTATTTTTTGCGCAGACCTCCATCTGCTCCTTTGTAAAAACAGCACAGCTTATCCCAGGAGCATATGTTTTTTCGGGCACAGCATGCACATTCTGCACGGAGGCATCAATTACGTTTTTCCCAATCCTGACAGTCTCATAATGCTCCGCACAGTCAGCGGAGCTTCTTCTGAAATCTTCGCATATTGCTTTTTCAAGACTTTCCAAGGCCTCTCTCCTGATATTGCCTAGGGCGCTCTTTTGCACAAAAACTTTTCCTGTGATTTTTGCGTCCAGCTTTTCAAATTTAAACGGACTGCCTCCGCTTCTTTTTAACTTTTCCTGTACTGTTTTTATATCAAGCGGAGCGTTTACGGCTTCATTTGCTTTAGCCCCAAAAGCCTCGGCAAAATACTTTTTTCCGGTTATTCTATTTTCAGAGCAGGTTTCAGCCTTAAATGCAATCGGCTCTCCTGCCAAAAGTCTGACGCTGCCGTTTACAGTAATGCAGTCCTCGGCGTCAATATACTTTTCTGTCAAATCGTTAAGCAGCCGTTCACGTCTTATTCTATAAACGCCGACTGTTTTTTCTTCTGATTTTCCGCCTGCCTTTTTTAAAGGCTTTTCAAATGCCTTAAACCGTATAATATCGCCCTTACAGTGTTCTACAGGAGTAGTATAAGAATATCTTTTTTCCTTTCCCAAAGCGCCGTCCCGACCGCCATAAGCTCCTTCCGAGCCTTTTACGCTATAATTATTTTCACAAGCCTCCCTTATTTCAAGCACGTCGCCGGCATAAAGATTTTGCACAAGCTTAAGCTCCGCAAAGCAGTTTTTTACCGTTGCCTTACCAACGTACACTCCGTCATGGTTAGGACGTTTTACCGACATCATGCCGGTTCCCGTTTCGGAAAAAGCATAGCCTTCCGAAAATCCGCCTCTGTTAAACAGGTCAAGGAGCACAGTCTTTTTTTCTTCCCACGCATCTTTGTTTTCCGATATGAACCTATAGTAGCCCTCACGGCCTCTATCATAGTATAGGTCGGCCGCCTTCCTGTAGATATCGGTAACTCCGCAGGCATAATGAGAAGATTTCATCCTGCCCTCTATTTTAAAGGAGTCAACGCCTGCCTCTATCAAATCCGGGATTCTGTCAAGCGTACAAATGTCTTTAGGGCTTAAAATATAGCAGTTTTTCTTTCCAAATACCTCATACGGCTTTCTGCACGGCTGCGCACAGCGTCCCCTGTTTCCGCTTCTGTCGCCGCAGGCAGAGCTGAAAAGGCACTGTCCGGAATAGCAATAACAAAGAGCTCCGTGGACAAACACCTCAAGTTCAAGCCCTGTCCTGTTCTTAAGCTCGGTAATTTCATGTATTGACAGCTCCCTTGCCGGAACAATTCTGGCAACGTTTTTTCCAAACAAATTTACGGCTTCTGCGGTTGTTATGCTCATTTGGGTACTGATGTGGACAGGAAGGTCCGGAAAGCACCTGCTTAACAAATTGAGCACGCCCAGATCCTGAACGATGGCAGCGTCGAGCCCGTGAAGGTACAAGGGTCTTAAATACTCATACAGCTGCCCCAGTTCATTTTGCTTTACAAGAGTATTTACCGTAAGGTAGAGCCTTTTTCCTCTCAAATGCGCATAATCAATCGCTTCCAGAAGCTTATCACTGTCGGGATTATCGGCATATGCTCTTGCCCCGAAGCTTTTACCGCCTATATACACCGCGTCTGCTCCTGCTTTAAAAGAAGCCTGCATGCTCTCCAAGGAGCCTGCAGGCGCTAAAATTTCAACTGTTCTTTTCATTATCTTTCAAATTTCCACAGTACAATTTTAATATTAAAACCCAAGTATTGCTTTAAGGTCATCAAACCTACCTCTTTCCAATCCTTCTTTTAAGAGCTTCGATTTCCTCCTGAAGCTTTGCGGCATTCTTCTGTTCCTCGGCAAGACTGGCTTTAAGAGCCGCATTTTCCGTTTCCAGCCTTACTCCCTTCTTTTGTTCTTCAACAAGCTCGTTTCTGTCCTCGACAAGCTTATTCTGTGCCTCAGCGAGTCTTGACTTATAGGCTTCCTTTACATCAGCCAGCTGCTTCTGAACTTCAATGATATCATGCTTAAGATTGAAATTTTCGCTTCCCTGCGCGTCACGTTCTTCTGTGATGCTCTTTAGCTGCTCCTTAAGCTTAAAATAATCGTCGGCAAGGTTGATCTGCATAAGGATTATCTTAGTATCCGTGTCCATTGCACGGTAGCCCTCAAGGCTCTTAAGTTCGGCATGCTTCCCGTTAAGATAAGACGCTATCTTCTGCAAATACTCCTCGCTCTCATAACCGCTTAAGTTATAGCGTTTTCCTGCAATAATTACCTCTGCATCAGTTTTCGTTTTCAAGAAAGTTTCCTCCATTTATCCTGTTTTCACAGCAGCTCATTTCTGTGAAGCTATTGTTTCCAATCCCAGATGCCTGTAAGCATCCTCCGTCACCATTCTTCCTCTCGGCGTCCTTACAATCAGACCGTTCTGTACAAGATAAGGCTCATAGACCTCCTCAACGGTTTCAGATTCTTCTCCGACCGTAACCGCAATCGCTTCAATGCCGACCGGACCTCCTCCGAATTTTTCAATCATTGTCTTAAGTATTGCCCTGTCTATATTGTCAAGTCCAAGCCTGTCAACCTCAAGCCGGTCGAGCGCGGTTTTTGCGACCTCTTCAATAATGCTTCCGTCATATTTGACCTGTGCAAAATCCCTCACGCGTTTTAAAAGCCTGTTTGCAAGTCTCGGCGTGCCCCTGCTTCTTCTTGCGATTTCTACTGCTCCCGCCTTGTCGATTTCAACGCCGAGGACTTCGGAACTGTTGATAACGATTTCCGTGAGCTCACTTAAAGTGTAAAATTCCAAACGGTTCACCACTCCAAAGCGGTCCCTCAGAGGCGCCGTCAACATTCCTGCTCTTGTGGTCGCTCCCACCAGCGTAAACTTCGGAAGGTTGAGCCTGACCGACTTGCTTGCAGGCCCCCTGCCTATGACAATATCTATTATATAATCTTCCATTGCCGGATAAAGCAGCTCTTCAACCTGTCTGTTCAGCCTGTGGATTTCATCTATAAAAAGAACATCGCCTTCAGAAAGACTGTTAAGTATTGCCGCCATGTCCCCCGGCTTTTCTATTGCAGGCCCGGCTGTCGTTTTTATATTGACTCCCATTTCGTTGGCAATAATGCCTGCCAGAGTCGTCTTTCCAAGTCCCGGAGGCCCAAAAAGGAGCACATGGTCTAAAGGCTCGTTCCTAAGCTTTGCAGCCTCAATATAGATCTTAAGATTCTCCTTGACCTTCTCCTGCCCTATGTAGTCGCTTAGGAGCTTAGGCCGCAGAGACTTTTCAACCAGCCTGTCCTCTTCCGTCATTTCAGTTGTTATGATACGCTTTGCCATTCTGTTTCTCCGCTACATAAGATATTTCAGGCTGTCACTGAGAATGGTATCAACCGTAGAATTTTCGTTTATCTCAACCTTTCGCACCGCCTGCAGGCTTTCCGTCCTGCTGTAGCCAAGCGCTATAAGCGCCAAAACCGCGTCTTCCTTTGCTGCATTCAGCTCCGCTCCCAAGCCTGCGCCTTCATTTACGCTTTCCGTTTTCTTTCCGAACGCCTCATCAAGAGTAATCTTATCCTTTAATTCAAGGACTATTCTTTCAGCTGTCTTCTTCCCTATACCCGGCGCCTTTGATATTGTTTTTACATCCTCGCTAAGTATTGCGAAGCGCAAAGTATCGGCATCAATGGAGGAAAGGATATTCTGCGCGCTTTTAGGGCCTATTGAGTTGACATTAATAAGCAGCTTAAAAAAATCCAGATCATCCCGGCTGGTAAAGCCGTAAAGCGTGACGCCGCTGTTCTCGCTTACAGAAAGCATTGTATAAAGCGTAACATCACTGCCAATCGGCGGAAGCCTGTCACTGTCGGAAAGAGGAATCATTACCTCATAGCCCACGCCGCCGCAATCGACGACGGCAACCCCCGGAGCGGTATATTTTAAGACGCCTTCCACAAATGCAATCATTGTTCCTCCAACGGCGCGGTTATCATCTCAAAAAACCGGCGAAAACCGCATACTTCTATGTGAGTATACCACATCTTGTAAAAAAAATAAACCATATCCACAACTTTTAGTGTAAAATTATTAAAAAAATACAAAAAAATTTCAAATCAGTTTATTGAAAGCTTTTAAAATGCGGTCATAAATCAGGAATTGCAGAAATGCTCCGATAAAATAAAAAAATTTGTTTACTGTTGCTCTATAATAATAGTATACTATGCCATGTAATCATAAATTTAGTGCGGAGGATTTTTATGAAAACCGTTACAAAAGAATTTCCACGAAATGACATATACCCGATTGAAAAAATAACGGCAGGTTATACTCCTGTTTTATTTGACATAGAAACAACAGGACTTAAAGCCGAGACCAGTCATTTGTATCTTATCGGAGTGACGGAAATAAGAAAAGACCGGCTTCTTTTTCATCAATGGTTTGCCGAAAGACCTTCTGATGAGTTGGAAGTACTAAGCAGCTTTCTTTCATGGCTGCCTGACAGGACATGCCTTATCCATTTTAACGGCAGAGGATTTGATATACCTTATCTAGAAAAAAAATGCAGGGAATTTAAAGTCAGGTCAATGCTCTCACAGCTCCCGAATGTAGACCTTTACCGCTCTTTTGCACCGCTGAAGGATTATTTTGGAATGACCAGCCGCAGGCTTGTCGCCTATGAAAAGCTAATCGGTCTGGAACGTGAGGACAGCTATAACGGAGGCGAACTTATAGAGGTGTATCAGTCATATATCGGGAAATCAAAATTTGACCCCGAAGAAGCTGAAAAGCTGCTTAAGCTTCTGCTGCTCCACAACGAAGAAGACATTAAGGATATGGTTCCCGTTTTGGGACTGTTTACATATATGGATTTATTCAGGGGTGATTTTAAAGAGTGTAAAACAGAACAAAACGAAAACGGCCGCCTTAAATTAAAGTTGGGATTTCAAAGCTGTTTTCCGATAGCAAGTCAAAAGGATTTTGCAACTCTTCCCGGCATTGGAAACATTAATGTAAGATGTTTTGATAGAAGTGCGGAAATTACCGTCCCAATCGTCAAAAAACGCCTCAGACACTATTTTGAAGACTACAAAAATTATTACTATCTGCCGGCAGAAGACATGGCAATTCACAAAAGCGTATCGTCAAGCGTTAACCCTGCCCACAGGGTTGCCGCAACAAGGACGACAGCCTATGTGTATGCCAACGGCGAATTTGTTCCTCAAAAAGGAACAAATTTAAAGCCCAGCTTCAAATTTGAGCTGACTGACGGTATTTCATTTTTACCGCTGAAAAGCCTTGAAGGCGAAGGGACCCTCAGGGCATATGTAAAATCGCTGTTCTAAATTTGCACACAGAGCAAACAGTTACTTTGCTTTACGGATACAGTTCAAGCAGATACCTCTTTAATTCATACACGTAATCAACCGCTTTTTGCGTAGAGCAAAAGAATTCACTGTTTTTTAAATCAGAGTAGTAAGCAACATTTGATCCGGAAATAACTGACTCATGCGGATAACTTTTTGTCTCTTCATAACTGAATACCGGGCTGATCGAATATCCTGGCAGTGTGCCAAGATTTCTTCCGTCAATAGTATCCTTTTTATTATCTAAAAACACAAGATATTCTTTGTCCTTAAAGAGTAAATTCGAAAAACCCATATTCATTGTTTTAGCGCCTTCCTCATAGAATGAGTCATCAAAAAAGGTTATCCAGCTTAGATCAGTGAGAAAAAACTTTTCGCCTGCATAAAACTCGTCGCCTGCAAACACCTTTTCAACCCGGACATCAAATCCGTAAAAGAATGCCTCAAACTCCGGTTCCGAAAGGACCCTGATTTTTAAAATATTAGGAGAATACGGCAAAACTTCTTTCATGTTTTCAGTAAGGATTTTTGCGTAATCCTCCGACAGCACCCCGACAAGGAAATCATCAAAAACGCCATCCTCAATCGGATTTTCAGAGTCACCCAAAACATCCCTATGGAACTGTTTTTCATACAGCCCGAACAAGAGCAGAATAAGAACAAACCCAATGAAGAAAAGAAAATCCTTGTGTTTTACGATTATTTTTTTCATTTTACTCTCCATCATCAATACCGTGTTTCATTTATGGAAAATTTACCGTCAACCGTCTGCTTATAAGCCTATTTTTTTGTTTTTTTCTTTAAAATCCATGCGCTTCCGCCGCATATAACGATTGCGCCGACAACAACAAATAACGGCGTAAAATCCCTCTTTATATTTTCCTTCTTTGCTTCCTTAGCCTCCTCAATAAGCTCTTCTTTTTCAAAGACATCAAAATCAAATTCAAGATAGCTTAAGGAAGGATAGTGAAAAAGTGTAAATACATGGTTTCCGTCATAATTGAAATCAGTAGGATAAATTGAAATCTGATAGCCCATATCATACCCCAGCTTTTCTTCAAAGTATGATTTTTCCATAACAATATATATATCATCATTTTCGTATTGTTTTGAATAAGCTTTGTCATTATCATCAAACTTATTTGAGTAGTCGGAAACTATTTCCAAAATGTGAAAACGGTAAACATATGTATCCTTCAGTAATTCGTTTACAAAAGGATATTCTTCTAATTCCTCCGCGAAGTAACCCTTTAATTCATATTCATTATCATCATAAAGTCCTTCAGCACTGCAGTAAGGCAGATATTCTCCATCATTCTGAAGCTCCAAAAGCTTTACTGACTTGAGCGCATCCGAAGAAGTCGCAAACCCGCTCACGTCACAATAAAGCTCTGAAACCTTAGCTTTAATTGCATAATCTGTTTCATAAGAAAAATGTTCGTCAAAGTATGTTTTATCCACTAAAAAATTCAAATACGACTCGTTTTTGTAAATATACTTTGGCACTTCAACATAAGCGGTCTTATTCCCTTGTCTTGAATCGCGAAAAGAGGATGTAAAATAAAATCGGTATACACACAAATCCTCATCTTCACCGTATCGGCCAAGACATTCCGTAAAATAACCGCTTACCAAAACAGTTTTTGATGAAGCGTCAGCAGCGGCAGAATGCTGCGTGAAAAATACAGATACAAGCAGCGCTGTAAGCATAAGGAATTTTTTCATAACCGTTTACCTCATTTCTATCAGTTTCTGTTTTCACCCATCAAGTCCATTCGGTCAAATGCCTCAAACAGCACAAATACTGCAAATGCCGCAAAAAGCAACTCTGCTAAAATTGTACCATAAAACGACATGCCGTAATTACTGTTGCCAAGAATATCCAAGTGCATAACACCGGAGCCCGTGTGCCATGCCGCAACAAGATGGGACATTGGATTCCATTTGACAAGTTTTATGTGCTTTTCCGCATCTGTTCCTGTATAGATGTCAAATATCCGTCCCTCCTGAAACAGAGAAAGCAGGGTAATAAAGAGCAGCTGCACTCCGGCCACAACTGTAAATGAGACGCTGCTGTTGGCGAACAAAGCTATCGCATTCATTACAACAGTTGTTAAAAAAAGCCACAGAGCCATCATACATATGCAATATGCCAACAGCATGACAGCTGCTTTACTCCACTCAACCCTTGAAAAAAACATGCCGGTCAAAACAGCTGCCATATAATATATCAATATGAAGCCGGCAGTCTTAACCGCAAGGACTCCCGTTTCCTTGAACAACCATTTTTTCCTGTTGCTGCACCGATAAAAATAATACATTCCTCCGACACACATATGACGGTAGATCTCAATCCCCTCGAACATTTGGAACAGCAGGAACGGAAACATTGCCAATACCATTTCAAGCAAGGTCTGCGTATTTATGGCTTCCATATAACCAAACGTACACTGCACGACTATGTAATCAGCGTTAAGCAGCTCCACGTTTCCGAACGATATGACTTTAGTTACGGAAACAGCAGCCGCACAAAGGCAACAGATTAAAAAGTTTTTCATTTATTTTCTTTTCCTTTATCATGCATCAGATTATTTTCATCATTCCTTTTCATAATGCCGTCTTTCATGTAAAAAACTTCGTCTGCCAACTGTTCAATATCTTCTTTATTATGGCTTGACAAAAGAATTAACGCTCCTCTTTTCTTTTCTTCCGATACAATGTTATGCAATAGCTTCACACCGTCTTCATCGAGGCCGTTTGTCGGTTCATCTAAAATAATAATATCTGGTTTTTCCATAATCGCCTGTGCAATTTTTAATCTTTGCTTCATACCAAGTGAACACTTACGGTATGTTCTCTTGTCATCTGGATCCAAACCGACCCTCGTTATAGCGTTGCAAATGTCGTTTTCTGTCGCAATACCTTTTATTTTTGCCAGATAAACAAGATTTTTCTTTCCTGTCAGCCCCGGATACATGTCGGCGTTTTCAATAATCATGCCAAGTGAAGGAAGTACATCCATATCATGGTGCAGCCTTTTACCGTCCAGTATAATTTCTCCTCTATCAGGCTTAATAAGCCCGCTTATTGCCCTGAACAGCATTGTCTTTCCCGAACCGTTCCTTCCGATAAAGCCATAAACCTTCCCGCTCTCAAATTCGCCTGAAACATCGCAAAGAATGGCTCTCTTTTTTATAGTCTTGCTGATGTTTTGTACTGTTAAAACCATTTTTCCCCTCCTGTCAGCCCAGACAGTCCTTTTTGGAATATCTGAAAATGAGTACAGCTGAAATAAAGGTCAGAACGAATAAGAACAGCCAAAATGCCGTCCAATTGTTCATTGTCTGATTGTTGAAAATTTTAAGGTAAAAGAAATAATTTGTTTGATATGAAATATTTACAAAATACTTCAGATATGCAAGCACGTACAGTATTACATAGACGGGCAGGAAAAGAAAAACCTTTATCCTGAATCCCATTGTGGAGACAGCGAAAGAAAACAATGCCATTACCGCACAGAAAAGAGAAAATTTCAGAGTCATCACAACGGTATAAAAATAAGGTGCCTTAATAAACAGCGTGTGCCATAGGTAGGAGCTTATCTCTTGCATACGATCATCTTCATATAGGCTAACGCCTGTCGGAGAACCTGTTGCAGACAGCGGAAAGGCAATACAGTTTAAAAATAATTCCGTAAGCAGCGGTATTTCAAACGTAACAAAAGTTATAAAAAAAACCGCCGCAGCCTTTCCCCACATGTACTGCGATGCCGACAGTCTGGTTCTGACGTAAACAGTCTCGCCTGAATTTCTGTCATCTATAAAGGAAAAAGCTGCAGGAATAACCACAAGAAAAGGGAGCATCTGCAGCAAATATTGAAGCTCCTCGTTACCTGCAATTTCATCCGAAAGAAGAGTTATCAGCATAGGATGGTACATGTTTGTAACATCCCTGTTCCGAAAAAGCATGACATTTCCCACATAGTGCCATGCGACAAAGAGCATAAGCACCCAAAAGACAATCTTCACTGGATTGCTGTCCTTGAACAGGCTGATTTGCATTCTGAAGCTTTGTTTCATATTAACTCCTCGTATAAACAGAATATAAAACGAAACGCCATTTATAAAAGCTTAATAACAGACTATAACGCAGACGGGTATTAAATCTCCTGTCATTTCAAGTCATATTCAATGGATGCGTCATAAGACGAAGATGTATTGCTTGAGCCATGGAATCCCAAGTACATTGTTTTACAGTCAAGTCCCCTTCAGCTATATATAATTTGGTAAAATTACTATTACTCTCATTTTACCCCCCCAAAAAAAATATATAGGCAGTGACCAAAAAACGTTACCTGTCAAAACCTTTTTCATTTTACAGGTATCTTTTATTCTATGTCAAGCTTTTTCAAAAAATTAATAATAACGTATTGCAAATTGTTACAAAAAAAGACCGTCACCCTGCAAATCAAAACCTGCAACGTAACGGTCTGTTTTTCATTTTTATAAGAACTAATCTTCCACTGCGACGATTTCACGCTTATTATATGAACCGCAAGCCTTGCATACTCTGTGAGGCATCATGAGCGCGCCACATTTGCTGCATTTAACAAGAGCAGGTGCTGTCATCTTCCACTGAGCACGGCGACTGTCTCTTCTCGCTTTAGAATGTTTATTCTTAGGACAAATAGCTCCCATCTTCAAACCTCCTGACTTATTTTCGCAATACTGTCCGCTTGCGAACGCATGAGATGATTATATTATAATCAATTTTCTTTGTCAACCTTTATTTTAGGTCACCTGCAAAGTTTTTTCAGCCGGTTTGAATTTATTTTCCCTCAACAAGAGCCGTCGTCTCACAGGCAATTGCATATTCCTCATTTGTAGGAATGACAAGAACCTTGACCTTGGAATCAGGCGTGGAAATCACTACCTCTTCGCCTCTTATTGAATTTTTCTCGCTGTCTATTGAAATGCCGAGATAGCCGAAATGCTCACATATCATCTTTCTCACCTTGCCGTCGTTTTCTCCGACGCCGGCTGTAAACGCAATTGCGTCGACACCGTTCATTGCAGCCGCATAAGAGCCGACATATTTGGCGACCCTGTAGCAGAAAACCTCAACCGCGCTCTGCGCAAGCTCATTTCCTTCTCTTGCCGCCTTGTCCAGATCACGGAAATCCGATGAAACTCCCGACATTCCATAAACGCCTGATTTCTTGTTAAGCACGTTCATCATTTCGGAAAGCGTGAGGTTTTCCTTGTTTGCAATAAACTCAACGATAGCAGGATCGATATCACCCGAACGCGTTCCCATTACAAGTCCTTCAAGAGGAGTAAGTCCCATTGAGGTATCGACCGACTTGCCGTTTCGCACGGCTGAAACCGAAGCGCCGTTTCCGAGATGACAAACAATGACCTTGCTGTCGTCAGGGTCAAGCCCTGCCACGTCAATCGTTCTCTTGCTTACATAGCTGTGAGATGTTCCGTGAAAACCGTAACGACGAACCTTGTATTTTTCATAATACTCATGCGGAAGCCCGTAAAGATAGGCTTTTTCAGGCATGGTCTGGTGGAACGCAGTGTCGAAAACAGCGACCTCAGGAGTCGAAGGCATTAGCTGGCGGCATGCGTCTATGCCTATAAGGTTCGCAGGATTATGAAGCGGTGCAAGATCATTGCAATCCTCAATCGCCTTTATTACCCCGTCGTCAATAATAACGGATTCTGCAAAGGTCTCTCCGCCGTGTACGACTCTGTGTCCGACAGCGCCGATTTCATCAAGGGATTTAATTACGCCGTATTCCGGATTAGTAAGGGCGGCAAGCACGTTTCCTACGGCTACCTTGTGATCCGGCAGAGGATCGTTGAATACAAGCTTTTCTCCGTCCGCCGGCTTATAGTTTAATATTCCGTCAATACCTATTCTTTCGCAAAGTCCCGAAACAAGAGCCTTGCCTGTCTCCGAGTCAATAAGCTGATATTTGAGCGAACTGCTTCCGCAGTTGATTACTAAAACTTTCATGTCTCCTCCAACTGTTATTATTTGGTCTATATCTGTTTTTATTCAGTATTATTCGCACTGTAACGCCGTAATTGCAACAACGCCAACTATGTCTTCAGCGGAACAGCCTCTGCTCAAATCGTTTACCGGCTTTGCAATGCCCTGCGTTACAGGCCCGTAAGCTTCTGCCTTAGCAAGTCTCTGAACAAGCTTGTAGCCAATGTTGCCTGCGTCAAGGTCAGGGAAGATAAGAACGTTTGCCTGTCCTGCCACATCGGAGCCCGGAGCCTTGCTTGCGCCGATTGACGGAACGATTGCGGCATCGGCCTGAAGCTCGCCGTCAATTGTAAGGTCAGGACGAAGTTCTTTTGCGATTCTGACCGCCTCAACCACCTTGTCGACGTCGGGATGCTTTGCGCTTCCCTTTGTAGAGTGGCTTAAAAGAGCAACCTTCGGCTCTTTTCCGGTGAGAAGCTTAAAGGATTCCGCTGAGGAAATTGCAATTGCGGCAAGCTTCTCAGGGTCCGGATTCTGTTCAAGACCGCAGTCGCCGAAAACAAAAATTCCGTCTTCGCCAAACTCACAGTTATTGACAACCATAAGGAAGAAAGCTGACACCAGCTTTGTGCCGGGCTTTGTCTTGACGATCTGAAGAGAAGGACGAAGCGTATTTGCCGTCGAATGGCAGGCGCCTGAAACAACGCCGTCCGCCGCATTCATCTTAACCATCATGCAGGCATAGTACATGAAATCTGTCGTAAGGAGCCTTTTTGCTTCCTCTTCTGTCATTCCCTTTGCTTTTCTAAGCTCTGTAAGAGCCGCCGTGTAAGCTTCCAGTTCAGGCGAATTTAAAGGATTAATAACCTTGATTTTGCCGATATCAAGTCCCTTTGCGTTTTCAGCGACCTGCTCGTCAGTTGCAAGAACGATTATATCAGCAATTTCTTCATTAACAACGGTCACGGCTGCTTCCCATGTCCTTCTGTCCATTCCCTCAGGAAGAACTATTGTTTTTTTGCATGCTTTTGCTCTGGCTTTAATAGTATCAATGAATGCCATATCAGTGTCTCCTTTTATTGTAATTTTAATAATGATTATATATCTGTAAAACGCAGATTAAACACTTTTTCATTATACTCCCATGAAATTGTCATGGCAAGCCCTTAAAAAAAATTTATTGGGCATTTTCCCCTGTAAGAAATCATATATATTTTTGTAAACGTCACTGAATTTCATCGTAATTTCCGGCGGCTTTAAGGCTACAGCCGACGATTTTTATTGAAATACACTGCCGTTTCAGCACGCAGAACCGACGCTCTAATTTTCAGTCAGGCAAAGATTATTCATTATCAAAGCAGATGCTCACAAAATTCTGCGGAAAGGAAACTTTAAATATGCAGGACTTTCATGCACACAACATAAAACAGGTGGCGGATATGCTCGACAGCAGCACGTCAAAAGGACTGAGCAGGGAAATCAGGCGCGCCCGGCTTGAAAATCACGGCCCGAACAGTCTGCCTCAGGCTCCAAAGCAGAGCGTTATTTTAAGGTTTCTCGCACAATTTAAAAACTTTATGATAGCGATTCTTCTTCTGGCTGCCGCGCTATCCTGCTTTGCTTCATATCTGGAAGGAAAGCCCGACTTTACAGAGCCCGGAATAATCCTTGCAATCCTGATAATAAACGCCCTGCTTGGCACCGTACAGGAAGTGCGTGCGCAAAAAGCCCTTGACGCCCTCAAAAAGCGCCAGTCTCCGCATGCTATGGTTCTGATAGACGGAGAATTTGAGAACGTACCGGGCGAGACAATTGTTCCCGGAGACGTCATAGAGCTCAGGCAGGGGCTTATCGTTCCTGCCGACGCAAGAATCATATCAGCAACGAACCTTGTCACCGACGAATCGGCCTTCACAGGCGAAAGCCTGCCCGTTTCAAAAAATCCGACTGCGCTTCTCAAGCCCGAAACAATGCTCGCTGACAGAAAAAACATGGTTTATTCCTCAACAGTAATCAGCTCCGGCCACGGGACGGCAATGGTAACGGCAACGGGAAAGGACACCGAAATCGGACGCATTGCAAACATGCTCAATAATGACAAGCCGCCCGAAACGCCCCTTATGATACGAATGAATCTCATAAGCAAGGTCCTTGGACTTTCCTGTATCGGTATATGTCTTGTCATTTTTCTTATCGGGCTTTACCGCAAAACCTCGCTCATCACCATGTTTCTCACAAGCATAAGCCTTGCGGTTGCTTCAATACCTGAGGGTCTGCCTGCGGTCGTTACCATTATGCTGAGCATCGGCGTTATGAGGCTGGCAAAGCAGCGAGCCATAATGAGAAACCTCGCCTCTGTCGAAACGCTCGGAAAGACCGGAGTAATATGCAGTGATAAAACAGGAACGCTCACCATGAACCGCATGACTCTGGTAAGCTTCGCCACGCTTCGCGGCTGTTTTAATTCTACTAATGTAGTATCCAAATATTCCGCCGATTATAAGGCTCTTCTTATTGCCGCAAGAATCAATTCCACCGCAACAAAGAGCAGCGGAGACGCAACCGAAAAGGCAATACTTTCGGCGGCAGACAGGCTTACTCTGCCGGAATATAAAAAGCTGGGAGAAATTCCATTCAGCTCCAAAAGAAAAACCATGGTAACAATTACAGAGCAGGAGAATAGAATAATCATATATGTTAAGGGCGCATGCGACAGAGTGCTTCCGTTCTGCCGTGAAGCAGTGAGCTCTGTGAGCGAGCGGTCAGGCGGCTTCACTGAAAACCGCAGATCCCTCGGTTCTTACGATGTGGAACAAATCGGACGCTTTCACGCAAAGTTCACCTCCGACGCCCTAAGAGTATTATCGGTTGCAAAACGTGAGCTGAATAAGGACGAATATAAAAAGCTCACCGAGGAATGCAGGCGAAACAGCAAAATTTCCTATGAAGACGCGCTTTACAAGGCTGTCACGGAAAACATGACCTTCATCGGACTTCTCGCCTTTCTTGACCCTCCCAGACCTGAGGTTAAAAGCGCGATTGCCCGTGCTAAATGCGCAGGCATCAGGACTGTAATGATCACGGGAGACCACGCAGACACGGCGAGGGCTATCGCTGAAAAAATCGGCATTCCTAACGAACACGCTTTAACCGGAGAAGAACTGGATAAAATCAGTGACGAACGCCTTGCAGAGGCCGTAAAGGACACCAGCATTTTTGCCAGAGTTTCTCCCGTTCACAAGGTAAGGCTTGTCAGAGCCTTTCAGGCAAACGGCCACAGAGTAATTATGACCGGCGACGGAATAAACGACGCTCCTGCTCTCAAGGTTGCAGATATCGGCGCCGCTATGGGAATAGCCGGCACTGACGTTGCGAAGGAAGCCTCTGACATGATACTTACCGACGATAATTACGCAACCATTGTAGATGCCATTGCCGGCGGCAGGGGTATATATGACAATATAAAAAGATCCATACACTTCCTCCTATCCTGCAATACAGGTGAAATATTAACCGTCCTGTTTGCACTTATGTTCGGGCTTAGCGCTCCCCTTGCCGCCATTCAACTTCTTTGGATAAACCTCATTACAGACTCGCTTCCTGCCATCGCTCTCGGAATGGAGAAGCCTTCGGCGGAGGTACTGAAATTTGCTTCCTACTATCAAAGGGACGCCATGTTTGATTTAACAATGGTGATTAAAATCGTTCTAGAAGGCTCTCTGATTGCCGGAATTTCCCTTATTGCATTTTTATGCTACGGAAGCACAGGCTGTTTTATCGTTCTCGGCATGAGCGAATTGCTTCATTCCTTTGACCTGAGAAGCAGCAAATCCATCTTTGCAAAGAAAAACAAAAATCCGTATGTCATGCTTTCATTTGTGCTTTGCAGTATGCTGCAGCTCGGGGCTGCGCTTATCCCTCAGGCCGCCGCCGTGTTCGGGCTGACGGTTCTTGGCAGGAACGCAATCCTTACGCTGCTTGCGATGAGCGCAATGATAATAGTTGTCTCGGAAGCAGAAAAGCTGTTATTTGCGAGAGAGCAAAGCTTATAGATTGGGATCAGCGCTTGCAGAATTGCAGTCCTTCAAGGCTGAATTCAGAACCGATTCTTCAATCCTTCTGTCTTTAAAGTAATATTCTCTGTCATGCTCATTAATTTCACGCAAAATTCTGCACGGATTCCCGACCGCCACAACGTTCGACGGAAGGTTTTTGGTTACTACGCTTCCCGCGCCTACCACCACATTGTCTCCGACGGTAATTCCGGGTAAAACAATCGCTCCTGCGCCAAACCAGCAGTTTTTGCCGATGTGAACCGGAGCATTATACTGATAGCCTTGCTCCCGAAGCTCCGGGAGCAACGGATGTCCTGCCGCGGCAATCACCACATTGGGGCCGAACATCGTGCAGTCTCCGACATAGATGTGAGTATCGTCCACCAGCGTCAGGTTAAAATTGGCATAGACGTTTTTCCCGAAATGAACAAAATGTCCTCCCCAGTTTGCGTGAAGCGGAGGCTCTATATAACAGCCGCTGCCTATTTCCGCAAAAAGCTCTTTAAGCAGCTTTTCCCGCTTGTCCGTTTCCGTGGGACGCGTGTTATTGAAATCGTAAAGCCTGTTTAAAAAGCCAAGCTGTTCCTTCATCAGTTCACCGTCAAACGGCAGGTAAAGCTCGGTGTTGTGCATTTTTTCTTTTATTGTCATGTCAGTCTCCCTTTTAAGTCCGGTTTATTAACTTGCATGCTGATTCTGATCAGATTATATACAAGCCTCAGACCGATTTCAAACGGATATATCCTAATCGGTCCTGTAAAGCATACACGGTCTTCCGCCTGTTTCATAATTCATTTCGGCAGTTACCTTTCCGCTTTCCGCAAGATAATTCATATAACGCCTCACCGTAACGCTTGTAAGCCCTGTTTCCTCCGCAATATTATCTCCTGTGAGCCATTCCCCATTATGTTTTTTCATGTGGCCAAGAATCAGCTGCATCGTTCTTTCCTGAATTCCCTTTGGATAAATTTCATCACTTTTTTTCCGGGTATTTTCAATTATGCTGTCGATGCTTTTCTGATTAAGCGTTTCGAGAGATTTAAGCGCATCTGTCTGAGCCGCAAATTTTTCCAATGCAACCTGAAACCTATCGAAGGTAAAGGGTTTCACAAGATAGTCGATTACTCCGAGATGAATGGCCTCTTCCAGATTGTCCCTGTCATTTGCCGCCGTAACTATAATTACATCAACCTGATGCTTTGCCTTCCTAATCTGTCTAAGGGTCTCAAAGCCGTCCATTACAGGCATAAACACATCAAGAATGATAAGGTCAATTTCATTTTGCGCAATATATGCCAGCGCACTCTTTCCGTCTCTGCATTTTTTAACGACACGGAATTTTCTGTTCTGCTTTATATACTGTTCATTAATCATTGCGACCATTGGGTCGTCTTCAACAATCAGAACCTTGTATTCATCGTTCACCCTGTAATGTCCTCCTTTGAAAAGCTCACCGAAAATGAGGTTCCTACACCCTGCTGCGATTCTACCGTTATCCGTCCCCCAAGTCCCTCCACAAGCGTTTTAACCTGATGAAGTCCCGTGCCTCTTCCGTCGCCCTTGGTTGAATATCCGTTTTCAAAAATCCTTTCAATGTTTTTTTCCTCAATTCCCTTACCCGTATCGTCAACGGTTATAAGCAATGCACCCGGCTTTGAATATATTCCTACCATTAATTCCTTAGGCCTGTCAAAGCTTTCGTCGCTGTTCATCGCTTCAAAGGCGTTTTCAATAAGGTTCCCGATTACGGTAACAAACGCTTCAGAAGAAATCGGGTAATCATCTTTTGAATATATGCAGCCCTCACGCATTACAAATTTAATATTCAGCTCAGCCGCTCTTGCTGTTTTGCCAATTAAAAGCGCCGCAGCCGCATGGTCATTTACCGCTGACATTATTTTGCTTATCGTCGCTCTCTGCACTATCGAAATATTTTCAATGTAAGCTGTTGCTTCATCATAAAGACCCATCTGAATCAGTCCGAGTATTACATGCAGCTTATTGGTAAAATCGTGATTGTTGGCACGCATGGAGTCTACCAGATAACGTGTTCCCGTCAAATCCTCCATGAGTCTTGTATATTCCGCGCGGTCATGCAGAATGCCGACCGCCCCAAGAATTTCCTCATCGCGCTTTATAGGTATCCTGTCAATAAGAATATCCGAGTTCTTAAGCCTTGCCTCCTGAATGTTAAATTCCTTTTCACCAGTGCTTAAGGTGTGTGCAAATATGCTGCCGTCGCAGACCGAGGCAAGCGGCCTGCCGATTATTGCCGCCGCCTTTTTTTCCGTTCCAAGCATCTTTACTGCCGACCTGTTTATAAACTGTACAATACCTTCCCTGTCAATCGCAATAACTCCCTCAGCCAATGATTCCAATATATTATCGCGAATCTGATACATTGCCGAAAACACATTAGGTTCATATCCAAGGAGCTGTTTTTTAATGCTTTTTGAAAGCTCTGCGGAAACAATCAGCTCTACCATTATCGCAATGCCCGTTATAACGGCAAATATCAGAAGAATCTGAACAGTGCCTGCCCTGACATTTTCCATAAGCATAATAGCCATAACAAAAGCGGCATAATTTCCTTTTGAATCATATACCGCAACCGAGACTCTGCGCTGCATGCCTGAAGGACCGCTGTCGTTAGATGCAATATAGTCCTTGGAACCCTTTTCAAATTTCGGAACAGAACCGTCGTATACCGTTCCGATAAGCTCATGGTTTGAATGATACAGCCTGATATTTCCGTCCGTACTTACGACCGAAATAACGTCTACGTCATCTAATGCTGTCTCCAGCAGTTCCAGATAGTTAATGAACATCTCTGAATTTTCTTTGCTTCCATCTGACAGAATTTCATAAAGAACAGGGGAATGCGCGATGGATTCGGCTGTGTTTCGCAGATTCAAATCACGCTTTTCGTTTTCAAAATGCACGTTGATAAGCACCCCTGCAATACCCAAAAAAAGAGCAAGCGTCAGGATAAGAATCAACTGAACCGTAAATATCCTCTTATGAATCCGCCCGATACTGTTGTTTTTTTTATTATCTCCGGCCCTTCCCCGTCCCATTAACATCCGTCCTTTTTACCTTTCGGTTAAATTACTGCTAATTTTACCATAACGCGCTGCTATTTTCAATTTTACAACTTGCATAAATGACTTTTGAAAGTAAAATAAATGAACGTCCTTACCGTTTTTTGCATATATCTTTCATAAAATTGAAATTTGATTCGCATGGTGCTATTTTTCCGTTAAGAACAAAAAAGGAGCTTTTGATATGGAATCCGTACTTGAAACAACAATGCTTGTATGCTTCGGCTTTTCTTGGCCGATGAACGTAATCAAAGCCTATAAGGCAAGAACAGCCAGAGGAACAAGCCTGCCGTTCATTCTTCTTATTATAGCCGGCTATCTGGCAGGAATAGCCGCAAAGCTTTTGACAGGGAACATCAATTATGTTTTGGTAGCCTATCTGCTGAATCTGGCAATAGTAATGACCGGAGTAATTGTGTATTTCCGCAACAAAGCTCTGGACAAAAGAGCTGAATCAATGAAGCCCGGAGCAATAAAATCCGAACAGGTTAAAATCGGATAAAAGCATTTGATAAAAATGAACGCAATAACCGCAAATCATAAGGAGGTCAAAAAAATGATTGCAGCTAAAAAATACAAAGCGCTTAACAAACTGGCTTCTCAGGGAGGAATCGTTATTTTAGGTGACGGCGACGACTGTAAAATCCCTTTATGCGAGTTAAAGCAGGCGTTTTCCCTCGACAATAATATCTACAACAGAAGCGTTGACGGACTGTCTGTTTCAGATGCAAAGCAGTTCTATTCTGACTGTATCGCAGAGCTGCGCCCTGATACCGTTTTCATACACATCGGAAGGGCAGATATAAAAATGTTTGCCGAAAACAGAACTGAATTTGACATCAGATATCACGAACTGATTTCAGAAATCCGCAAGGACAGCAAAAGGCTCACAATTGTTATCGTCTCGCTGAAAAACTACTATGATGACGATGTAATTTCTGAAATGAATAGACATTTAAAATATATTTCTGAATCCGAACACTGCGAATTTGCAGATATATCAAAAAAGCACACATGGAATCCTCATCAGACAAAGGATGTCGTATCCTTCATTTATTCAATCGGCTTCGTCCGTCCTCTTTATAACAAACGTCCGTTTTACGATCTGGTAAAAATACTGTTCTGCTATGAGCCTGAATTTGAAACATGACCTTGTATGAACCGTGCAATAAAGCCCTTCCGTGTAGTGTTATTCCAATGCCAAATGCATAAAACACCTGCGGAAGGGTTTTTATTCAGTACAGACCGCTGTAACCTGTTTTTCTAACATTAATCTCTATCGCTTTTTATTTACTTTAAACGAAATTTTTATAGTATTTTACAATATCATCGTAGAGGACTGTATGAACGCTCAAGCCTTTTACAAGCTTTTCAGCCAAAATATCATTCTTACTCGAAAGAAAAAAGCTCCTCAACCGTAACGTTAAATACCTTGGCGATATCCATTGCCAGCTTTAATGACGGGTTGTACTGTCCTTTTTCAAGTCTGATTATTGTTTCACGGCGCACGCCTACCGCTTCTGCAAGCTCATCCTGTCTCATTCCTGCCAAAATTCGATATTCCCTGAGTTTTGTTTTAAGTTCCGCCATACTTACCTCCGTAGAATGTGCGCAGGCTAAATCCTTTTATGCCGTTGCTCCGCTATTATTCCTCTGCGTAAGAATTTCCTTTTTTGTCAAAAACGATAAACAGTACGCTTCTAAGAATAATCATTGCGCTCATGGTCAGCATGAAAACATTAGCCGGAAGCTTTACTATCTCGTTTTCATCACCAAGCAGGCCAAAAACAAACAAAGAAATCAGCGACAGACATAAAGCGGCCTTGTTGGCTTTTGAAAGATTAAAATTTGTCATTTCATCAGACTTTTCGGTTTTTTCTCCAGCGCCAAGAGCACCAAAACCGAACACATTTCCTAAAATAATCAGATTCGATACCCAATCAGGCCAATTCTCCGGCACCGGAGTCAAAATAACAACGGTCGTCATAATAAGTATGATTGAGTAATGTTTTTTTCTGTAATTTCTAAGCATAGCACGTCTCCTTCTTATGTGATAAATACATCACTTTTTGTGATAATAATATCACATGAAAACGGAGCTGTCAATAAAAAATACCGTAATGTCTTCACTCTCAAAGTTTTCACTGTAAAGCATGAAAACTCCGGATGCAGCGGCACCCGGAGTTTAAAGCAATCTGATGTTTTAATTTATTATCACGGTACGGTTTATAAGCCAGTTTCGTAAAAGCGCGCTGTTTAATGGAACCATGTCGTTCCGATCTTCTCACCGCCCGGGAAGCTGGACTCAATTCCTTTATAGTACATGCGGAAGCCTCTGTAGGATACCGTCGGTCCGTTCGTGAGGACCTCAACCGCCGCCCTGTGCGCATCCGCATAGGTTCTGCTTCCGTTCAAATAATTTCTTATCGCCTTTTCAAGTATTCCGCTGCCGTACACTGTAAACTGATAAGGCGCGGTAATTACTTTATACATCGACTGTCCCTTGCTGTTGCAACGGTTAACTACAACGCTGCCTACGGCAAGCATTTCTTCATAATTTCCGCCGGATTCCGTCGCAATAAGAGCCGTAAGAAGAACCTCGTCACTCACGGAAGCAACCAAATCATCGGAGCTGCCGTCAGCCTCTGACGGAACATATTCAGGTTTATTTGCCGTTGTCGGGACCGGAGTATTCGTCGGTTCAGGCGTCGGCGTGTTTGTCGGGACCGGAGTATCCGTCGGCGTCGGCGTGTTTGTCGGGGTAGGAGTATTTGTCGGCATCGGAGTAATGAGAGGCTTCCCTTCTTCTGCTGTCTCAGTAGGAACCGTTATTCCTGCAACACCTGCCGTAAACACCTCGCCGGAACGGTCTGCAATTCCGTCAACATTGACGTAATCGCCGTTCACATACGCAATCTCGCCGTTGTAATCGACCGCAACCCATTTATCCGTCGAATAATCTGCGACCCACACCAGCGACTCGCCCGCATAAGCCACGCCAAGTATTTCTGAATCTGCGTCCGCAGACTTACGTATCGCAAGAGCATCCGCAACAACGTCAACCTTTCCGTCAACCGGTTTTCCCGACTCAGGAGCAGTGTACGTAAGATCCTCCTCGTCTATTTCAGCGTTTTCAATAACCTGCGAAACATCAATCGCCACAGGAGTTATTACGACTGAAATACCGTCTGTGGAGGTATAAATCACAGGAGCCTTTGCCTCTTCCTTGTATGTTTCGGCCATTTGCTCAGGAGCCTCTGTTACTGTCAGGGACTGAACACGAACCGTGTCATCACCTGCAATTTTCTCCTGTGCGGAGTCTTTTTTCAATCCTGCCGCAATGCCGGCAATTCCGATTACCGCCATAACCGCAAGAACGGCCAACATAAGTTTTGTCTTAGCTTCGCTAATCATGCTTTTTAAAGTTTGCCTTTCATACAGAGTAATATTTGTTTACGAAATTATTAACAAATATTACGAAATTGTTACAGACATAATAACATATAATTACCGAAGTGTCAACCTTTTGATTTAAATTGCTGTCAGCCCTCGCTCCAAAAAGACGGATCGGCGGAAAATTTCCTTTTCAGCCCATACGGAATATGCTTGTAATTTTTGCCTAACACATAGCCGATGTATTTGAATGCCGAAGCCGTAAAATAATAAAATGCGGAAGCAAATTCTTTCTTTTTAATAAGAGCCGCCATGATGCTTTTTACAAGCTTCCCTCCCTCTGCCGGCGAAGAAAGTCCTTCGAAAGCCTCCCTGTTCATTTTCTGCGATGCGCCGATATCAAAATTTCTCTTAAACTGCTGCTTTATTGTATACTTATGATAATGCACGACCTTCGCGTCCGCCTCGTAAACGACCGTATAGCCCGCATCAATCGCTTTTCTTGCATATATCATATCCTCATTGAAGATAACCCTATCCTCAAATCCTCCGAGGAAATTAAAAATATCCCTTCTGTACATGCAGCAAACATTTGAGCAGAAAATATTCTTTATCCCAAGCTCGGCATAGGTATCCTTTGTTTTGATCATGCTCTCCGAAGGATAGTTAAAAAGCTGAGTGTATTTAATATAATCAGGCGCGTTTGCGTCCGTTACCTGACGTGCGTATGCCTGCGAAACCTCAGGCTTCATCTCCAGCACGTCCATAAGCCGTTCAAGAAGCTTTTCATCGTACGGAATTGCGTCCTGCGTCATAAAGAGCATGTAAGGGTTATGTCCGTACGCAGCCCCCCTGTTTCTCGTGCGGCCATGAAAAAAGTCGTTTTTGTTTACGGGATGCACTTCAAGATTTACATCCTTTGCGCCCTCCAAATCTAAAATGCTTCTGATTTCGTCGCTCAGCGTTTTCCACTCATAACCGTCCGCATACTCCACCGTCTGCATGACGATAACAGTATCAGGTTTCCTGTTTTGGTTCGCAAGCGATTTTATAAGCCTTGTAAATTTTTCGTCCGGTTTATATACCGGTATAATCACATCAATCATATCGCCCTCATGTCCGCGCTTTCCGTAAAATGAAAAGAGGCACCTGATTTTTCAGATGCCTTTACTGTTTCATAAAAACGGTGACAGAATTATAATCCGATCTTGCCGGTCTCTTCGCCGCCGTTGATTACATAGTAAGCTGCATTTTCTTCAGGCTTAACATAAACCGCTACGTCCTTAACAGCAACTGTAGCTGCCTTCTTTGCTGCCTCTACGATTTCATCAACCGACTTTTCAAATCCTGCGTACTGGATATAAACTGCTGCCTTAGCTGCCTTCTTTGCTGCAGGTGCTTTAGCTGCCGTCTTCTTTGCAGGTGCTTTAGCTGCCTTCTTTGCAGGAGCCTTAGCCTTCGCAGGAGCTTTCACAGCAGCCTTTGCCTCTGCCTTAACTGGCGCCTTTACCTCTGCCTTAACAGGTGCCTTAGCCTCTGCCTTAGGAGCCTCCTTTGCCTCTGCCTTAACTTCAACTGCAGGTGCTGCAACTTTAACTTCTTCTTTCTTTTCTGCCTTCTTAGTAGCCATGTTGAAAATCCTCCTCATTGCTCTCTTCTGAAATATTTATCAAACAGGTTTGTAACCTCATAGCAGTGCCGATTACTCACCGCCCGTATCCTGTACCTTGATAATACTCAATTTCTTGCCCTTTTTCAAGCAAAATTGTAAAATTCTACTAATTGTACAACAGAACTTTTCTTTTTTCTTGAAAAGACAACATTCTTCACAAAGGATTTTCACCCTCACACATTTTTTCTTGTGCAATTTTATTGTTATTTTAGCGTCTACCTAAAAGAAAAATATTTTTGACCTCCCGAAGCTCCGCCTCTTGCGGCAGCAAGCTCCGAAACCGTAACACATTTGAAGCCCTGCCCCTGAAGAGAAAGAATTATATCGTCAACGGCGTTTGCAGTTGACTCATACAAATCATGCATAAGGATAATGTCGCCGTCCTTAATTTTTTGCGTTGCGCCTTCAATGGTCTTTTGGGTATCGCGTGTCGCCCAGTCCCTTGTATCTACATTCCAGAGAATCAAAGGCACATTAACGTTCTTACATACATTCTCATCAACGCTGCCTCCCGGCGGTCTGAGCACAGGACAGTTCTTTCCGATAATTGCAGACACGTCGGCGTTTGTCTTGTTAATCTGCTCCTTAATGCCGTCCGGGGTCAGCTTAGTAAGAGTCGCATGTTCATAAGTGTGCGAGCCGATTTCACAGCCAAGCTTATCCGCCCTTTTAACAGTCTCCTTATATGAGTTGACCCTGTTTCCGACCACAAAGAAGGTGCAGTGCGAATTTGTCTTTTCCATGGCATCCAAAATAATCGGAGTGTACTTCGAAGGTCCGTCGTCAAACGTCAGGGCAACAAGCTTTTCGCCGCTAGGGACGTCAGAGCTTTTAGAAATCAGATAGCCGTCCTCATCAAACTTGCAGGTAAAGCCTCCCACGTTCTTCTCTCCCGTAACCAAAGCTCCGTCCGCTTCCGCATAGCTCTCTTTTCCGTCGGAATACTTTATCCAGCCTGTAAGCATCTTGCCGTCATCGTCAAAGAAGTACGTTTTGCCGTCTATGCCCTGCCTTCCGACCGCAAGTATGCCTTCCTGAGCATAGCCCTTATTGCCGTCCCATTCAGCCCAGCCGTTTCCGAGCTTTCCTTCGCCGTCAAAATAGTACAAAGACCCGTCAATTTCCGTTACGGCAGATTTAAAGACCTTACCGTCGTCAGACGCATAGCCCTTATCGCCGTTTTCAAATGTTATCCAGCCTGTTGCAACCGTACCGTCGTCTCTGATATAGTAACAGGTCCCGTCGCTGCCGGTAATCAGTCCTTTGGAAAGGACTCCGTTTTCGTCAAAATGATATACTATTCCGGCTATAGTCTGTTCTCCGGTAAGATAACCGCCATCCTCCAGGCAATAGTAAGTATTGCCCTTGTCGTCGGTAACCATACCGTAGCTGACCTTTTTTCCGTCGTTCCCGAAAAAGTATTTTTTGCCCGAAACAGTCTGCCAGCCCGTGAGCATTACTCCGTTTTCAGAAAACATATACGAAGCGCCGTCAATTTCCTGTTCTCCAACTGCGATCTTTCCGTCCTGACCGGCATACATCGTGTTTCCGGAATTATCGGTTATAAATCCGGTCTCCAGCCTGCCGTTATCGTCAAAGAAGTAAAGCGAGCCGTCGATCTCGTTAAGCCCTGTCAGAAAATAGCTGTCTTCTCCTGCGTAATACCTGTTTCCGTCAGCTTCTACCCACTCGTTTTTTACTCTCGAATCCTTTTCCTTATAGAAGCTTCCTCCTTTATCCTTTCCAAATCCGGATTTATAAACCAATGCAATCAAAACGGCGGTTATCACCGCTAACAGCACTGCTGCAACGGCGCAGACAGCGATTATTTTTCTTTGTCTTCTCTTTTTTCTTCTTCCCCTTGTCGTCATCGTATATGCCTCTATAATCGATAGTAAATTTTTTGCTGATACATGTAATATACCACCAATGCCGGGTAACTTCAATACAGCTTTGTTTACAATTATATTACAAAATTGTCAACTTTTTTGCATAAAATCTGCATAGTTTTTGCATATGTTTTCTTAACTGTTTTAGTATGAACCGAATATTTTTTTTAATACATTTTCGCCTTGCATAAAAAGCCCCTTCCGCCGAGCCTGTACCTTGCCCGATGAAAGGGGTTCTTTTCATAATCCGGTATTCATACTGTTTTTGTTTTACACAATCTTCTGCTTGTCCCCTTACTCTGCCGGAACATAGCTTCCGTCAAGTATCTGCGTAATAGCCTGAGACATCTGCTCGGCAGCGTGATCGTGGCTGGCGGCAGTCGGGTGATAATCCACTGCGAAGCCGTTTGCGGCGTCCTGCTGATCGAGCTTTACGTAAAATACCTTTTCATCGCCTGTATCCTCAGTAAATCTTGCAACCGTTTCCGCAACCTTAGGACAAAGCTCCTGTCCCATAATTCCCAGAGCGCACACAATTATCGCGTCAGGGTTTTTCTCTCTTACCGTTTCAAGAAAGCTGTAGTAGCCCTGTACATACTCTTCCTTTTTAGCGGAATCCGAGCCTGTATACGAATTGTCGTTGGTACCCAGATTTATTACCACTATGTCAGGCTTGTAGGAGAAGTCCCACTCAATGCTTGAAGGCTTCTCTCCACCCGTCGTCCCGTAAGAATTTCCAACCTTGTCATAGTACTGAGGGAGAGTCTGCGCTTCATTTTTCGCACCGCTTGTGAAGCCCGACACTATGCCGTAGCCGCTGAAGGATACAAGGCTCCAGTCAGCGTCCAGAAGCTGTGCCGTTTTAAAAGCATATGCCTTTGTCGCATCTTCGTTATCCGTTCTGTAGCTGTCCACATTAACCTGTCCGTCAACTCCGTAGCCGCAGGTTATGGAATCGCCCACAAACTCTATTTTAAGATCCTTTTCTTCGGTAGGTTCAACCGTCGCCTCCTCATCGCAGGTTATGTAACGTATTCCCATTGAGGAATCCGAGGACTCGGAAAGCTTTAGGATCCTTATTATGTGTTCCTCCGCACTGTCAGCCGAAATAACTTCCACCTCTTTTATTCCAATGTCAAGCATTTCATCCTTTTTCAGTTCTCCGTCGACATAAACCGCGTATCTTGCCCGATGAGGCTCATCGTTTACCATACTGTCGGCCCTTAGCGAAACCGTACAGCTTTTTCCGTTAAACTTAAACTCAACGCCGGACGCCGAAAATGAACACCAGCGCACGTCGTCCTTAAGATAAGTTCTTCCAAGAAGCTTTACATTTTTCTTTGTCATAAGAAACACTCCGTCATCATATTTTTTTCCGGTCTGACCTTCTTCCAAGGGTTCTTCGTTTTCATTGCCGCTCCCGGCTTCCTTATCCCCGGAAGGCGCAGCAGTAGGAGTTACTCCTTCATTTCCTTTCGTGTTTCCGCCGCAAGCCGCAAGAAACGACGTCATAAACACGAGTAAAACTGCAAGTCCGAAAAATCTGTTTATTTTATTATTAAACCTCATAAAATGCTCCTGTATCAAATTTATGTTTTGAAGTCATATCATGCCGGCGCCTTGCTTAAATCATGCCATACCGGCGCTTTGCTTAAATCATGCGCATGCACTGCACTTTTTCCAACTGCATTTTAAAGGACAGCCGGCACGCCGTCGCCCAAGCTTACGGTCGTTTACATTTTAAAACCGCCCAAACTGTAACAGCAGGCGGTTTTAATTGCGATATGTATTATGCTGTCAATTTCCGGAAATTTGCTTTCTGGCTGCGTCGATCTGTCTGATTATCTCGGAACGGCATGTTCCTGCATTAGGATTTAAGGTGCCGAGCCTTATGTTCATTGTAGTTATGTTTGAAACAAGTTCAACCGCTTTATCAAAAGCAGGATCCGCCTTGCAGTCGTCTATATCATCTTCAGACAGGCTTTCATCGGAAGCAAGATAGCCAAGGAAAATCTGCTTTAAAAGCTCAGGTATTTTCCAAAGCTGTACGTCATCGCTTGCGTCCATTTCAAAAAGCTCTTCAAAAGCCGCATCTCCGTGATTGATGAGCTTATCTCTGAAATTAAGGGTTTTTGAAGAAAGATATTCCTGATAACCCGTAATAAAATCCCAAAGAGAATCTTTGGATTCGAGAGCGTCAGCCGCCATCTGCGAACGCTTTGCAATCTCATTGTCAAGGATTTCGGCCGTACGTGAGAAAACAGTGTCCATCGTAGGAGTGTTAAATTCGCTTTCGAAGGTTTCAATGCTCTTACCGTCTAACGCTCCGTAGGCTGCGGCCTGACTCATCATTACCATCTTAAGCATATCCGGCATTTCCGGACGGAACACTCTTCCGGTACGAAGCGAACGGTAAGCTTCTTCTCCGTCCTTGGCAAGCTTTTCCTTGTACTTGTCTTTTTCTTCCTGCTCACGCTTAACTTCAAGCTCACGCTTTTTAGCTTCTTTTGCTTTTTTGGCTTCTTCCTTTTCTCTCTGTCTGTCTTTTTCACTTTCCTGAAGAACCTGCTCATAAACAGGCTGTGCAGCAGGCAAAACCGCCGTAAGCGCCTTGGCGACCGCCTTCTTGCCTCTGTTTCCCAAACCGAAAGACCCGTTATCCAAAGACTCCATTCCGAGAATTCCGCCACGGTTAATTACCGCATATGGCTTTAGAACCTTATTTTCCGGAAGAAGGATCCCGATCATGCCTCCGTCGGCCGACTCGTCCAGACAGCTCCGAACCATCGAACTGAGCTCTTCCTGAACTTTAAGAAATTCTTCTCCTTTGGAGTTCCGTACAATCTTAGGGAGAAACTCTTTCATCCTTGCCTCTGTAACGTCAGCATAGGCTTCTCCTATAATTTCTTTCATTGTTTGAGCCATAACGTAATCTCCTTATCTCTTTATTCTAATTCTGTCCGACCCACTAAACATATCAAATCACAACATGCCGTGCAAATTCCGACATTCGCTTCTATGTCATCGTATGTCCATTCTACTCCAATTTTTTTAAATTGCAAACTTAATTACATATATTTTTTATTTTTCTTAAAATTTCCTTATATTTGACGTTTGTTATTGCATTTTTGAATAAAATTCATTTTCGGAGCGCATTTATGTCATTCATTGCGAAAAATTCGTCTGTTTTGTCCATTTTAAATACGATTTTACGCAGCGCGCTTTTATTTTTGCTCTTTATTCTTGATTTTACATTTACTCTATGATATGATTGTGAAAACGCTGTGCAAAGAAACGCACTATTTGGAGGTTCTACAGTACTATGGAAAGAATTCAGACTATCAACACACGTGATTTGGAAGAAAGCAAGGTTTCGGGCGGATGCGGCGAGTGCCAGACGTCATGTCAGTCTGCCTGCAAGACTTCCTGCGGAGTTGCAAATCAGGAATGCGAACAGGCAAAGAACGATAAATAATTATTCAAACCGTTGGCTAAAAAGTAAAACCGCCGTTTCCATATCATAATCATACGGAAACGGCTTTTTTACATAGCAAATGCCTAACGATCAAAATTTTTTACAGAACCGTACAGGAGAATTTTAATGATACACCAGTATAAATTAAACGGCTGCAACATTGTCATTGACGTGTACAGCGGCTCCGTTCACAGCGTGGACGATGTGGCATATGACTGCATTGCGCTTTATGAAAGCAGGAACCGTGAAGAAATCATTTCGGAAATGCTTAAAAAGTACGCGGCTCAGCCGGACGTCACAAGGGACGAGCTTGAAAAGCTTCTTGACGACATCGAGGAATTAAAAAATAATGGCAAGCTTTTTTCAAAGGACACCTACTCGGATATTGCCTTTGATTTCAAAAAAAGAAATACCGTGATAAAGGCTCTCTGCCTGCATATAGCGCACACCTGCAATCTCAACTGCGACTACTGCTTTGCCAGTCAGGGCAAGTATCACGGCGAAAGAGCTTTAATGAGCTTCGAGGTCGGAAAGCAGGCATTGGACTTCCTCGTGGCAAATTCAGGCACGAGGCGTAATCTTGAGGTTGACTTTTTCGGCGGAGAACCTCTTATGAATTTTGAGGT
>CANRAZ010000018.1 GCA_947628705.1 uncultured Lachnospiraceae bacterium
GTCTTTAGAACGCTTGGGGTTCTTGCTCTTACAGCGATTATTCTTGCTGCCGGTCTGATGAGCGTGCTGCTCATTGTGAATTACGGTCCAAGCGAAAATGCACATAAGCTGTTTGTAAAATCGGTAAAAGAAACAAGCGCGATAGGTTTTTTAGCGGATTGGTTCACTTCTCCTGAGGAATTAGAGCGGATCATGAATGAAAACACCATTGAAGAGCCTGATGCGGTAACCGATACAAGCCTTATTCACATCGGGAGCGGTTCTCAGGGGGAAAATAATCCGTCCGACGAAAAAGCAACAGGGGATTTGTCAGATCCCAACGGTGCAAATCCGGATTATGAAGGCGGCGGTCAAAACGGACAGAGCGGCGGCTCGCACATAACGCCGGCAGCAACGCAGGGGGCAGGCGAAGTAAAGCCGACAGACTCCGTTACCGAAATTACCGGTGCCGGCGATGTGACTCAGGCATTGGATAACGATCCGACGTCCGGCGGCAGTGCAGGCACGGCCGGGGGAGCGGTCTCTGAAAGCGGTGAGGGGGCGTCAAACGGCGGCGGAATCGGTTATGATGAAAAGGATGTTGTTACGAACGAGAACGGCATTATAATTTGTGAGATATCGGGAACAACCTACACGGGGCATATGATGATCGTTGAAGACCCTTCAAGAGTCACGGTAGGCGTGTGTTCAGGAATGGGAAGCCCGGATGTCAGAGGACAGAAGCTTTCCGCAATTATCGACAGATACGGCGCGGTTGCAGGAATAAATGCCGGCGGTTTTGAGGACGAAAACGGTCGGGGGACAGGCTCGATACCGTACGGATATGTATTTTCGGAGGGGCAGATGCTTTACGACAGCGGAGAAAGCAGCCTGCTTATCGGGTTCGACAGCAACCATATTCTGCATGTCGGAAACATGGACGTGGCAACGGCTGCGGCAAAGGGCATAAGAGATGCGGTAACCTTCGGACCGGCACTCATAATAAACGGTCAGGCGGCGGCAATAAAGGGAACCGGCAGCGGACTTAATCCAAGAACGGCAATAGGGCAGAGAAGCGACGGAGCGGTGCTTATGCTCGTAATTGACGGAAGACAGGCTAACTCGCTTGGAGCAAGCTATGCTGACCTGATTAAGGTTATGCAGCGTTTCGGTGCGGTAAATGCAGCCAATCTTGACGGAGGAAGCTCCTCTTTGATGCTTTACAAAGGAGCCTCCGTCTCAAACCCCGCAAACCTGATAAATAACCGTTCGCTGCCTACGGCATTTATAGTCAAGTAAAGAATGCCGTCAGCTTCGCAGCAGATGTGTCCTGCTATTTTACATGATAGGGGAAAGGCTCAGAAAGGAACAGAAACTATGGATAATTGGGATACTGCAAATTCCGGCGAGCAATACTCAAGCTATGAAAAGCTTATTAGAGAGTGGGAGGGGAAAAAGGAAGCTTCTCCTGCACGAATTGCCGTAAAAGAGGTATTTACAAACGGCTGGTTTTATGCGGCTTTAATCTGGGTCTGGGGATTTTACGTTAACTTTTGTTCGATGTTCCTGCTGCCTTATATGTATATTCCGCTTATTTTGGCAGTTTGTTTTTTCCCGTTCTGGCTTGCAGAAACTGTATCGGTAAGAAAACGAATAAAACAGGGAAAATATGAAGCGAAGAAAAGAAGAAGGATAACCAAAAAAATGTTTATTGAAGGGCTCGGACAGACTCTCGGAAGCAAGTGGACTTACATTATAATGGCCCTTATGGCAACTCCTCCTTATTGGATTGCAGATTATTATTTCGGAGGGCTTGCCTGTGAAATGCCTGTAAAAGCATGCGTTATATTAGTGTCGTTTGCGGCAGTAATTGCATATCTGGCACATAAAAAAGCCGGAAAGCTGTAAAAACCGTGCGGCAGATTGCGTGCGTCCTGTAATGCAGCAGTCTGCGGTTACCGGAAGGATAAGGAAAAATGAGTAAGTTTAAAAAGATTCTGTTGATTTACGCTGGGGTATTGATTCTTATTATAGCGGCGGCAGATGTTTTTGTATGGATAAAACTTGACGCTTATGAAAATCAGCTTCAGTCTGATGAGGCTTCAGGCAGTAAAGACGGCACGCAGGCGCCTTCGGTTTATTCGACGCCGAATTTAACGCCTGCTCCGACTCCGGGCATGACCCAAACGCCGAGTATTACGCCCAGACCCAGTCCTACGGAAATCCCCAAGCGTACATATGTTGTGGAGGCTCCGGATAATGTCTCGGTATTTGTAAACGGTGAGAAGGCGGACAGAGAATCCGTAAAACCTGAAAGCATTGAAACAGGTGAATTTACGGTCCTTTATAGTTTTTCGGAAACATACAGTGAATATTCCGATATACGAAACAGGGTAACCGTTCCTGAAATGCTCCGTTATGAATTTGAAGCGCCTGAAAAGTCCGTAATATCCGCAAAAAACGTTTTGGGGGACGACGTTGTGCTTGAGGCGTCAGAACAGAGTGACGGGATAATTAAATACAGCTGCGGTTTTCTAAGCGATGATTCTCAATATGACAAGGTGACTGCTTTAGCCTTTGAGGCTATGGAAAAGTATGCGCTTTTCTGCACAGGCGACGGAGAAGCATCTGCCTTGGCTCCTTACTTCCCGGCTGATTCGGAGTACCTGTCGGTAATAAGCAAAATGGATAACAGCTGGTATATGAAGCATCCCGAGCCGCCGACGTTTTCAGCTCAGACTGTTCTTGCATACAAAGGATACAGCGAGAGCCTTGTTTACGTTAAGGTGACAATGAAGCAGACTTTGTTCCAATCAAACATAAATGCGGATAAAACCACTGAAATAACTCACCCGATGTGGTTCGTAAAGCTTGACGGGGAGTGGAAGATTGCCGCTATAGAATTTTAAATTTTCTATAATGGGATTAAAAGGCCGATCATGGGAGATACTAGAAAAAAACTTGTATTATTTGCCGTATAAGTATATAATGTAGAGGCTTTTAAACCAAAATATGGCATTCTTAGTATGCAGCATGGAGGAATGATATGCTAAATAAGGTTGTAAAATACCGGTTTTTGTTTGAAGAACTGGTAAAAAGAGACTTTAAGAAGAAGTACAAAAGGACGGTTCTTGGAATGCTCTGGAGTCTTATTGCGCCTCTTTTACAGCTCGGCGTAATGGTGCTTATATTTTCAAAGCTGTTCGGGAGAAATACTGATCATTATATTATCTATGTGTTTACAGGAACCTTACTGTTTACATACTTTAGCGATGCTACTCAGGGCGGAATGAGGGCGCTTTTAATGAATGCGGGTATTTTCAGTAAGGTGGATGTGCCGAAGTATATGTTTTTACTGTCGAGAAACGTACAGGCTTTAATTAATTTTGCATTATCGCTTGTAATATATTTTGTTTTGGCGATTTTGTCAGGAATTAACTTCCAGTGGTATTTTATTTTACTGCTGTATCCGATTGTTTGCATCATGATATTCAATTTGGGAGTCGGTATGGTACTCTCTGCCATGTTTGTCTTTTTCAGGGATATAGAGTATCTGTACGGCGTATTTGTTATGCTGCTTAACTATCTTTCCGTAATTTTTTACACGCTGGATTCTTTTTCCGAGAAGGCTCAGATGATGTTTTATATGAATCCGGTTTATGCCTATATTAATTATTTTAGGAAAATAGTGATTAAAAATGAAATTCCAAGCTTAAGGCTGCATGTGCTGTGCGCATTCTATGCCGTGGTCATGCTTGCAATTGGCTGTTGGGTGTATAAGAAGTACAACTACAAATTCTTGTATTACGTATAAAGCCGTGAGAGGGATTTACGTATACCGGAAAGGAAAGGTACAGGATGATATTAAAGGTTGAAAACGTATCAATCAGATATATAACGGGAGACTTCAAGGAAATCGGTTTAAAGGAGTATTTCGTCAGAAAAATGAAAAGAGAGTATAAGGTTAACGAATTCTGGGCTGTTGACGGAATATCATTCTCTCTTGATAAAGGCGATATGCTTGGGATAGTCGGGACCAACGGCGCAGGAAAGTCTACGCTTCTTAAAGCAATATCCGGAATCATGGTTCCTACAAAGGGCGTTGTGGAAAGACAGGGAACGATTGCCGCCCTTTTGGAACTGGCATCGGGATTTGACGGGGATCTTACCGTTAAGGAAAATGCTTATCTTAGAGGCGCAATGCTCGGTTACACCAGAAGCTATATGGATGAAACCTATGACAAAATTATAGATTTTGCAGAGCTTAAGGAGTTTGAAAGCAGGCCTTTTAAACAGTTGTCCTCCGGTATGAAATCAAGACTTGCTTTTTCCATAGCTTCGCTTGTTGAGCCTGACATTCTTATTTTGGATGAAGTGTTATCGGTCGGTGACGGTGCGTTTAGGAAGAAGAGCGAGCAAAAAATGAAAGAAATAATTGACGGCGGAGCTACTACAATTTTGGTTTCGCATTCAATTGAGCAGGTCAGAGATCTTTGCAACAAGGTGTTATGGATGCACAGAGGCAAACAAATTGCTTTTGGTGAAACTGAAGAAATTTGTGACAGGTACACAGATTACCTTGAGGGCAGGTTGAAATTGTAAACTTAACTAAAGTACAAACAGAGGGAATTATGTCGAAATATGATTTAGGGTCGGTTAAACTTTCTGCTTCACACAGATTGATTTTGGAGCAAATTAAGGAAAACAGTACTGTATTGGAATGCGGTTGTGCAACTGGCTACATGACTCAATTTATGAAGGAAAGGCTTAATTGTAAGGTATATATTATTGAGTACGACAGGGACAGCTTTAACATAGCGATGAATTTTGCCGAAGATGGCATATGCTGCGACCTTATGCAGGATGAATGGTTGATTAAATTCAGGGGTATGAAATTCGACTATATTCTTTTTGCAGACGTATTAGAGCATCTATATAATCCGGTGATGGTACTAAGGAAATCAGTGGCTCTTCTTAAAAATGAAGGATTACTCATTACTTCTTTGCCTAATATTGCAAATAACGATGTTATATCTAATTTGTATAATGATAACTGGCAATATACAAGCATTGGTCTTCTTGATAATACTCATATCAGGTTCTGGGGAAAAAAGAATCTGCAAAAATTATTTGAAGAAGCGGGTTTGAGTATTACAAAATTAAAATACAATACACATGCCATGAATAGGACGGAACAGAAAATAGCGTATGACGACGATGGAGAGGCACTCACGGAGCTTCTGTCAAGAAGACCGTTAGGTACGGTATATCAATTTATTATAACTGCTCAAAAAATGGCTTATTGCATAGAAAATAAGTTGAAAACAGAAGAGGAAGCAATTGACAATGCTCCTTACGAATATACCTTTTTTTATTCTTCTTCCGAATTCAACAAGGATGAAAAAATCATAGGTCATTTTGGTCAAAGAAAAAACATTGAAATTGAAGTTGAAGGTGAGGCGATCAGATCGAAAAGACTTCGGTTTGATCCAATAGAAGGATTTTTCTGTGCAGTGAAAAATTTGGAAGTCAGCTATGATTCTGTAATGAAAAAAATGGTTTCCTGTAATGGCATTGTTTGCGGAGATTATATTTTTTTTAAAACCAAGGATCCGCAGATTATGCTTCCGGAAACCGGTGCAGATGTTAATAATGTAAGAATTTCCGCAGAAGTTATTCCCATGCTTTCAAAATCGCAATTTCTAATGATGGATATCGTGAAACGAAGCAATGATGAAAAAAATGATTGTACGGAACAATTAAGAAGCGTACAGATTGCCCTAGAGGAATCTGAAAGACAAAGAGAAGTATTAGTTGATTCGCTTGAAAAAAAGGAGCTGGAATTAAGCTCTAAGATAAATAAAATAAGTGAAATGGAAGAAAAATATGGCAATATGCTGAAAAAAATTTCAGAAATGGAAAATAGTCGTTCATGGAAGATTACAAGTCCATTGAGAAAGTTTATGAATTTCTTTAGATAATATGAACAAACGGAGACTGTATACATGGGTATTAACAAGCTTGGAATATATGCGCTGATAGAGAAAACTGGAAAAACAGACAGATACATTACTTACATGTTGTCTGAGCTGCGTAAGGTCACGTCAAAACTTATAGTTGCGGTATATGAAGAAATCAGTGATGATGAAATTGAGATACTTAAAGTCTATGCTGATGAAGTACTCAAAATTCATCCTTCTAAAAAGGTATTCGATATATACTATGAAGTTCTTATGAAAGCATCCGGCGGTAATTTGGGGACTTTAGAAAGCGCTGTTTTCTGCAGCAGTGATCTATACGGGCCTTTCTACGATATGGAAGCCATATTTAAAAATATGGAAAAAAGATACTCAGATGTGTATGGAATAAACAAAAAAATAAGTATAGGTAATTTTGAAAAAAAGAATGTGGCAAATCTCCATTCAGCTTTCTTTGTGTTGAATAATAAGGTTCTTAGCGATTCTTCTGTTATGGAAGCGTGGGGAAAAACGTCTAAGGAAAGTTCTTCAAAGTGGCATGATTTTACAGAATGTCTGTTGAGAAGCGGGTATGAGTATATGCCTGTAGTTAGAAATGACAAAGAGGAGCCGTATGTTGGGGATTCGTTAGGCATTTCTGCAAAGGAGGGGTTTCCGTTTATTTCGGGAGAATATATAATAAGAGATTATACCTTTGTCATGAATGAATCCCGAGGCAACATGATATCTGAAATCTTTAGATATCTGAAAAACAACACGCATTATGATACTGATATGATTATTGAGCATCTGCTTAAAACAAAAAATATCAGCGATATTTATAATGCTTTTCACATCAATTATATTCTGCCGTCAAATACATCAGGGGATATAAAAGATGTTCTTGGAAGTAAGAAGGCGGTCGTTGTAGTTCATATTTTTTATATGGATTTAATAGGGTATTTTTATAAATACATTACAAGCATTCCTTCGCCAATTGATGTAATTATAACTACTACGGATTTTGAAAAAGGGGAGAAATTAAAAAATGTTTTTGAACCGGTGCTAAAGAGCCGTCTTAGGGTTATTGTTTCGATTGGAAACGGAAGGGAGCTTGCTGCTTTATTGGTCGAAACCAGAGAGATTATCCGCGAATATGATTATATTTGCTTTACCCACGATAAAAAATCACCTCATAACAGAAACATAAATGTAAGTAAGGGATTTCAAGAGCTTATTGTAGAAAATGTTATTAACAGTCCTGAGTATATAACGAATGTAATAGATGTTATGGAAAAGGACAAGAGAATCGGACTGTTGGTACCTCCTCCTCCAATGCACGGTAATTATTTTGCAAGCTTGGGAAGAAGGTGGACAGTATGTTTTGAAGCAGTAAAAAGCCTTATTTTAGAGCTTGGCGTTTGTGTGGATATGGATGAATCTAAACCGCCCCTTGCAACCGGAAGCTCTTTTTGGTGTAAAAAAGAAGCCTTGGAGCCGCTTTTTGAAAAAAAATGGACACATGAGGATTTCCCTCCTGAACCTATGGCCAGTGACGGAACCATAAGCCATGCTATTGAGAGAAGCTTTCCGTTTATTGCTCAGTCCAAGGGATTTTATTGCGGTATTTTGATGACGCTTGAAAATGCTTCTCTTGAATTTACGAACAGGGAATATTATTTAGAAAAACTGCATTTTTCTCTCCATAAAATGATTCCGACATATGGACAGAATTTTGGCAGTTATCAGAAAAAAATAGAAAATTATGATGCCGTTAAGGAAGTTAATATAGGTCTTAAACGAGCATTAAAGGCTTATATTTTAAAGCTGAAAAACAGGAGCTTCGGTAAGCTAAAACAGCACATGGAAGAAAAAGTACGTGTGGATATGATAAAAAAGTCAAAGCTTTTTGATTCGGAATGGTATTTAAATACGTATCCTGATGTAGCCGCAAGCGGGGCAGATCCTGCTAAGCATTATTTCCTGTACGGTTGGAAAGAGGGAAGGAATCCTTCTGCTGTTTTTAGCACATCTGAATACTTTGATTTAAATCAAGATGTGAAAAGTTCCAGAATTTGTCCTTTGTACCATTTTGAGTCAGCCGGTAAGTTTGAAGGAAGAAGCTTCAGCAAAAATAAAGACATTGGTATTAATACGGAACCAACGGCTTCTGAATATGCAAAGTATAATAAAAGAATTAAGGATATAATAAAAAGGGAAAAGAAACGTGCTGCAAATGAAAATGTTAAGCAGAATAAGATAGTTTTTAGAACATTTCAGCAGGACTATACTTGTAATCCCAAGTATATATGTGAAGAATTGCTTCGCAGAAAGCTTCCGTACGATATAGTTTGGCTGTGTAAAGATGACCCTGAAGTTATTAAGAACTTTCCTGTTGGGGTGCGTGTTGTAAGAGAAGGCTCTGCTGATGCAAAAAAAGAAATCTTTTCTGCAAAGATTCTCATAGACAACGGCGTTCACTATTACAATTTCAAAGGAATAAAGAAGCCTGAGCAGGTTTCAATTTGTACATGGCACGGTTCTATGGGATTTAAAAAACTGGCAGGGAACAAAATTGCCTCAAAAAGGATGAAAAGGTCTGCAGAGCTTTATGACGCTAATAATGATTATGTCATTTCAAACAGTACGTTTGAAGATGAGGTTTTCAGAGAATCATATTGGCCGACCACCGAATTTATAAAGTGCGGACATCCGAGAAATGATATCCTGATTAATGTTGGCAGTGACAAAGAAAAGGCAAGTTCAATAAAAAATAAAGTATGCCGAAAACTTGGTATTGATCCGAACAGTAAGATTGCTCTGTATGCGCCAACGTTTAGAGAAAAACTGGTAGAAGAAAATGCAAATGAGCATAATCCTGTTGAGGAACTTGACTACAATGTTTTGAAGGACGCTCTGTGTGATAGATTTGGAGGAAATTGGTGCATCATAACCAGAGTTCACTTTGTAAATGCTTCAGATGTTGAATACGCCGAAAATCTTCCTGAGTTTTGTTACAATGGAACGAATTATCCTGATATTCAAGAGCTTATGATAGCTTCTGATGCGGCTTTTACAGATTATTCAAGCTGGATTCTTGATTTTATGTTTACACGGAAACCGGCGTTTCTGTTTACTCCGGATTACAGCGAATATGAATATCAAAGGGGATTTTGCTATCCTTTGAATGAAGCGCCGTTTTCCATTGCTGAAAATAATAGCGAACTGGCTAAAAATATTTCAGACTTTAATTCGCAAAAATATAATGAAAGAGTAGAAGAATTTCTTGTCGGTAAAGGTTCGAGAGAGGACGGAAAGGCTTGTAAGGTCATTGTGGACAAGATTAACAGCATAACCGGGATAGGAATATAATCATTTCAGGAGCGGGGCTTCTAGAGATATTGGAGGTTGGATGTGAATATTGCAGTCATATTTGCAGGCGGAGTCGGTCAGCGCATGAACATAAGCGCAAAACCTAAACAGTTTCTTGAGCTGCATGGTAAGCCTATTATAATTTATACCTTAGAGAAGTTTGAGGAACATGCCGAGATAGATGGCATTGTCATCGCATGTGTGGAGCCATGGATACCGTACTTGTGGAAATTGGTAGAACGGTACTCGATTTCTAAAGTAAAAGCTATTGTCAGGGGAGGAAGCTCCGGTCAGGACTCAATATATAATGGATTAAAGGCGGCTGCTGAAATGTACCCAGAAGAAAGCATAGTGCTTATTCATGATGCTGTAAGGCCTGTTATAGGTTATGATCTTATTTCACGGAATATTCAGTCAGTTAAAGAATGGGGCAGTGGAATTACTGTTGCTCCGGCTATTGAAACAATTACAATTAATACGGAGGAGGGCGGTATTGTCGGAGACATAATAAACCGGAGTAATTGCAAAATGGCAAAAGCGCCTCAGAGTTTTATTCTTAAGGATATAATGGATGCGCATATGAAAGCGATTGCAGAAGGAAAGCACGATTTTACGGATTCTGCATGTATAATGCAGGCATATGGATATAAGCTTCATTCTGTTGACGGCAATTCCGATAATATCAAAATTACCACGCCGGTTGATTTTTATACCTTTAAGGCGATAATTGATGCCAGAGAAAACTCACAGATATTCGGGTAAGGCTGCGTGCTTGGCAAAGCAGCATTTTTAAGCAGAACCGTATGGATTATTACATGAAAGGGTAAAGGAAGTATGGCTAAAATTTCTATCTTGCTTGCTATATATAATGGGGCGGATTCCATAATTAATTCAATAGGCTGTCTTCAAAAGCAAACATTAAAGGATATCGAGATTGTTTGCGTTGATGACAATTCTACCGATGATTCAAAAAATATTATTAAAAATCTTCAAAAGGAAGATAATAGGATAAAGCTAATTAGCTTTAATGAAAATATGGGAACCGTCTGCGCCAGAAAGGCGGGGGTCGAAAACGCTTCTGGCGAGTTTATTATGTTCATGGATCAGGATGACATCTTTGAAGAGTATACATGTGAAGAACTCTATGCGATGATTGTTGATAAAAAGGTGGATATACTTCACTTCCGTTCAAAGGTAATTGCAGTTCCGCCTACTACTGAGGATCAGCGCAGGTGGCAGGAGGACTTTATGAAACCATACGACGGCTTCCTTTATGCAAAAGATGTGTTTGATTTTTGCTTTGCGCCAAACTTTAGGGATAATATCACTTGGAACCATTACACTTGGAATACATGGAACAAGATATATAAGGCAGATGTATGCAAAAAAGCAATGAAAGCCTGCAGCGAGGATTATGTCGTAAACGGTGACGACATCTATGTTTATATGCTTATTGCGTATTATGCAAATTCCTATTATGGTGATGCAAATGGTAAATTTTACCATATTTACAGCTTGGGCTCGGGTCTTATGGGAAACCACAAGCTTAGTCTGAAAAGATTTTATACTCTAGTAAGACGTGCGACAGGCTTTGACAACGAGGTGAGTTTTTTTAAGGAACAAAACATTGATAACTACGAAGAAATTATAAATTTAGACAGATGTCGGGCATTATGCGGCATTGTTCAGAGGTGGTATCTCCGTCTGGAGGCAAAAGAACAGGGAAACGGTTACGATATGATGTGCGATTATATAAGCAAGCCCGCTCTTATTGCATCTTTTGAGAAACATCTTAAGGTTAATGATGCTAATCTTTTTGACACGGCAAAAAATGCGAATCAGCTTAAAATTACGCATGTATATGTAAAAAATATTTGTGTGTACATTAATGGAAACGGCAATGTAAACAGAAGCGTCAATATGGACTTAATAAAAATCTGGCGAAGTCATGGCTATAAGGTGGTATGTCTGACGGAGGCTGAGAATTCACTATCTGAGCTATCATTGGAAGATGTAAAGATTTTTTACCTGCCCGCAAAGAAAAAAGAATTTAAGTTTTATGAATATCCGTTAGAAGAAAGACTGGTCTTTCTGGAGGGCTTTTTGAAGGAGCAGCATATAGATGCTTATGTGTACTCGGCAGTAAGAGAAAAGGAGTATATTTACGATTTGCTTACTGTAAAAAATATGGGTATTCATTTCTTGACAGATGCAGTTGAATATGAGAGTATGTCGCAAAGGTCAAATACGGATTTTAACGTATACAAGAGAATTATTGAGTGCAGCGATGGAGTTATGCTCCCTTTGTCACTTGATAAAAGCAAAATTACAAGCAAAAAATACAGTAAAAGATCTGATTATGAGGATTTATTTGATCCCTCCAAGAAGGAAGCAGAAGCTGAGAGGCCGATTGACAGAATAATAGAAGATGAGGAATTTAAGAAGGCATGTGAGAATTTAGCCATAAAGAGAATGTACAAGGAAGGAAACATAAAGATTAAAATAAAGATTATCGTTAAGAAAATACTGCGTATTTTCGGCATCAAAAAAAATATGTATTGCGATAATTATAATGATTATTTAAAATTAAAAAGATTGTAGGGATAAATAATAATAGTACGTCTTACATGAAAGGAAGTAATGTATAATGAAAAAAGTAATCTTAGTCACAGGCGCTAACGGACAACTTGGAAGAGCAGTAAATGTAAAATTTGCGGATAATTCGGAGGTTGAACTTTATAACACTGATGTATTTGAGGCAGAAGGCATACACGCATTGGATATCACAGATATTGACGATGTAATGGAAACCGTCGGCAGGGTAAAACCCTATGCGGTAATTAACTGCGCCGCAGCCACAAATGTTGACGGGTGTGAAAAAGATATTGATACTGCTTATAAAATTAATGCTATAGGGCCGAGAAATCTAAGTATAGCTTCAAAGGAATTCGGAGCCAAGCTTGTACACATTTCGACGGATTATGTTTTTCCGGGCGATGGAACAAAACCTTACACAGAATTTGATGAGCCGGCTCCGAAAAGCGCTTACGGAAAAACAAAGCTTGAGGGCGAGAAATTTGTAGAAAGATTTGCCGAAAGGTATTTTATAATAAGGACGGCGTGGCTTTACGGAGATGGAAAGAATTTTGTAAAGACGATGCTTAAGCTTTCGGAAAACCACGACGAAGTAAGCGTTGTGTGTGACCAGATAGGTTCGCCGACAAGCACAAAGGTGCTTGCGGATATAATTGATAACCTTATTTGGACGGATAATTACGGACTCTATCACGGAACCTGTGAAGGGGTCTGCAGCTGGGCTGATTTTACTGAAGAAATTTTCAGGCTTGCAGGCAAAGGTACAAAGGTAAATCACATTACATCTGCGCAGTATTCAGAAATGAACCCGGCTGCTGCGGACAGACCTGCATATTCAGTGCTTGATAACTATATGCTTAAGCTTACGGCAGGTTACGTGGCGCAGGATTGGAAAGATGCAATCAGGGAATATCTGGAATAACAGGATATTTTGAATGATACAGTAAAAAATTTATGGTGCAGAGCGAGCGTTATGCACATTAAAAGGAGGAAAAAATGAGAACTTACTTAGTTACGGGAGGAGCAGGCTTTATCGGCTCAAATTATATTCATTACATGTTTAAAAAATATGATAACCAAATAAGAATTATAAACGTGGACAAGCTCACCTATGCAGGAAACCTTGAAAATCTTAAGAGCGTTGAAAACAGAGATAACTATACGTTTGTCAAGGCGGATATCTGCGATAAAGAGGCTATCATGAAAATATTTGAAGAAAATGATATCGACAGAGTGGTTCATTTTGCAGCTGAAAGCCATGTGGACAGAAGCATTAAAAATCCGGAGGTTTTCGTACAGACAAACGTACTGGGAACCGCTGTTATGCTTAACTGTGCAAAAGCTGCATGGGAGCTTCCTGACGGAACCTTTAAAAAAGGAAAAAAATTTCTCCATGTTTCCACTGATGAAGTTTACGGCTCTCTTCCGGATGATGAAAATGCTTTTTTCTATGAAACGACGCCTTACGACCCGCACAGTCCTTATTCTGCAAGCAAGGCGTCGTCTGATATGCTTGTAAAGGCGTATATGGACACCTACAAGTTCCCGGCTAACATTACGAACTGCTCCAATAACTATGGCCCTTACCAGTTCCCGGAAAAGCTTATTCCGCTTATCATCAATAATGCGCTTCACGGGAAAAAACTGCCTGTTTACGGTGACGGTAAAAATATCAGGGATTGGCTGTTTGTTGAGGATCATGCGAAGGCTATTGATATGGTTCAGGAGCAGGGCAGACTTTTTGAAACGTACAATATCGGCGGTCACAACGAGAAGCAGAATATCGAGATAATAAATATAATTCTTGAAACTCTTCAGGAAATGCTTCCTGAAGGAGACCCTAGAAAGGCTCATATCAATCAAGACCTGATTACCTATGTTGAAGACAGAAAGGGTCACGACAGAAGATATGCGATTGCACCTGATAAGATTAAGGCTGAAATAGGCTGGTACCCTGAAACTATGTTTAAAGAGGGCATTAAGAAAACAATTGCATGGTTCTTTGAAAATGAGGAATGGATGAAAAACGTCACAAGCGGTGACTATCAGAAGTACTATGAGGAAATGTACAGCTGATTTCTGTTAAGATAATAATCATTTTTAGGAGTGGAAAGTGAAGCTTACCGATAATTATATTCTTCAGGAGGATTTAGACCGCATTGTAAGGTCAAACGTAATACCGTTTGAGCTTTTTAAGGGAACGACTGTCTTTATTACTGGAGCAACAGGACTTTTAGGGACGCAGATGGTGCTTGCTCTTTTGAATGCAAATGCGGAATTGAATCTGAATCTTAAGGTTTTTGCACTGGTCAGAAACAAAGAAAAGGCTGAAGCTATTTATAAATATGCAGATAAAGCCGTTTTAAAATTTGTAATCGGAGACGTTGGATCGGAAATAAAGGCTGACATATGTCCTGATTATATAATTCATGCGGCAAGTCCGACGGATTCAAAGTATTTTGTTGAACATCCTGTTGACACCATTTTTACTGCCGTACATGGCTCTGAAAATTTACTTGAGTTTGCTAAAAAAAAGTCGGTGAAAAGCTTTGTGTATCTTTCTTCGCTTGAGGTGTATGGGACGGCTGATTTTAACGGCAAGCCGATTAAGGAAAATATGTACGGAGCGATTGACTCGATGAGTGTAAGAAGCAGCTATTCTGAGAGTAAAAAATTAGTAGAGTGCCTCTGCTCGTCATATGCTTCTCAGTATAAGGTCCCTGTTAAGGTGGCAAGGCTTTGTCAGACATTTGGACCGGGTGTCGGTTATGATGACGGTCGGGTATTTGCCCAGTTTGCAAGGAGCATCATTGAGGGCAAGGATATCGTTCTGAAGACAGATGGAAGCACTGAGCGAAATTACTGTTACACGGCAGATGCGATAAGTGCAATATTAATGATATTGCTTTCAGGTAAAAACGGAGAAGCCTACAATGTAGCCAATAAGAATACATTTATCAGTATAAAAAATATGGCTCAGATGCTTACGGAGCAGTACCCTGAAAGCGGAACCAAGCTGGTGTTTGATATTGCAGAGGATGTCACAAAGCTTGGATACAACCCCAAAGTAGTAATTAATCTTGATACACAGAAGATCGAGAAACTTGGGTGGAAAGCAGAGACAGATTTACAGGAGATGTTTGAACGTCTTATTAGGAGTATGAAATATTTCGGTAAGGAATGACTTTATTACCGTAAATGGTATTTTAGGAGTTGCAATGAAAAATAGACTGGGAGTTTTCCTGTTTCATGACAGTGACGGAGTTGCCGATGATTATATCGACTATCTGCTCAGCAGTATTAAAAATGTTCTCGGACATATGATTATAGTCATAAACGGCACAGCCGATAAAGAAGCTCTGGACATGTTTAGCAAGTATACGGCAGAGATAATTCGGATGGAAGACGCCGTCTTTGACTTTTCTGCGTGGAAGCATGTTATTGTGGAAGCATGCGGCAGGGAAAGATTAAAGGAAATTAGCTCCATGGTGTTTCTTGACGATTCTTTTTTTGGACCGTTCCGTCCGTTTGAGGATATTTTTCAGAAAATGGAAAATACAGATTTTTGGGGATTAAGCGCGTACGGGGAAACAAACAGTTCAGGGAAGTCTCCTTACGGCTATAGGCCGAGATATATACAGCCGTATTTTATGGTATTTGAATCTCAGGTTTTGCACAGTGACGCTTTTTTTGATTTCTGGGTCCGGCTGCCGGAGTACCAAAGCGATAATGAGTATATTGAAAGGGGTGTTTGCGTCCTAACGAAAAAGCTGGAAGACTTAGGCTATAGGTGGGGTGTCTATTCGGATACTTCGGACATGGAATCTTCGGACAGAAATAAAAATTACGACCAGACTTTGTTTAATATTTACGAATTAGTTTCCAATCGTAAATATCCCGTGCTCAGAAAACAGCTTTTCGAAATTGATAAAAGGGTTTCTCTTTCGTTTACGAACGGAGCGGAGCTTATGAGGACGGTAGAATATATTGAAAATAACTTTAAATATGACGTTACAATGATTTTTAAACACGTTATGAGAAAGTATTCTCCGTATGATGTTAAATCTTCTCTCTGTCTGGACTACGTGCTTCCGGATTTCAGTAACGAGGGGGACGTTAAACCGAATGAAGCGGTAATAATAGTACACATGGTATATTCAGAGCTTTTTGAAAAATATAAGAGATATCTGATGAATGTACCAAAGGGCGTTGACATCATTATTACAACGAATTCCGATGAAAATGTCAGTGCTCTTGAATCCGTCTACCTGCCTTTTTTTGGAGATAGGGTGAAAATCCGAAAATCCGAAAACAGGGGAAGGGATGTTGCGGCCCTGCTTGTAACATGTAAGGATATTCTTCTTAAATATGAATATCTTTGCTTTATACACGATAAGAAAAGTTCGGCTAAGGAATTTGCAGCCGTCGGCACGGAATTTGACAGGGTAAACTGGGAGAACCTGCTCGGAAGCGAAGGATATATAAAGAACATAATCGGGCTGTTTAGAAAGCATAAATACCTTGGAATGCTTTCTCCGTTTGGAGTAGATCACGGAACATATTTCCATACCAGCATGAATTACTGGACGATATGCGCTGATGAGGTAAAAAAGCTTGCAGAAGGTATCGGTATTCCTGAGCCTGATACTGATAAGGAATTATTTGCTGTAGGTACATGCTTTTGGTGCAGGACCAAGGCTATGGAAAAAATCTTTAGCCATGGCTTTACCCACGGTGACTTCTGCCCTGAGCCGATGCCAGTAGATGGGTCTGTGAGCCACGCAATAGAAAGAATTTTTCCGTTTGTTGCAGCAGCAGAAGGGTACTGTTCGGGCTGGATTTATAATACTGAGTATGCAAGAACTGAATTGTCGGCATACAGGTATATGGCGGATAATTCAGTCAGAGAAACAGTTAAAAGGCAGGTAATGGATTTTTACACCTACAGGGATTATATTAGGTCAGTTTGTAAGGGTAAAAAAGTTGAAATTGAAGAAGAAGCGGAGTTTTTTTCAGCCGAAAGGAATAGGAGTTTACGGAAAAAAATAAAAAAATTAACTCCAAAGCCGATAATTAAAGCGTACAGGAGACGGAAGTATAACAGCTGCTAGAAGGCTGTGATTTTGTAAATTTGAATTATCGGTTGAGCATTTTTTGAAAAAATGCTATAATTAACCAGCTATGTAAGACAAAAAGATATGTAGGAACTGATTTGGAGGCAGTATGAAAGGAATTATTTTAGCCGGTGGAGCCGGAACAAGACTTTACCCGCTTACAAAGGCAATTTCAAAACAGATTATGCCGGTATATGACAAGCCAATGATCTATTATCCCCTGTCAACGCTGATGTTAGCAGGGATCCGTGAGGTACTGATAATTTCAACGCCAAGGGATTTACCTGTTTTTGAAGACCTTTTAGGAACAGGAGAGCAGCTTGGCATGAGATTTGATTATGCTGTACAGGAGCAGCCGAGAGGACTGGCAGACGCTTTCCTTGTGGGAGAGAAATTTATTGGAAACGATAACGTGGCTTTGGTTTTAGGCGATAATATTTTTTACGGACAGAGCTTCTCAAGGGTGCTGAAAAATGTGGCAATGAGGGAAAAGGGAGCGACTATTTTCGGTTATTACGTTAAAGATCCGAGAGAGTACGGCGTTGTAGAGTTTGATGAAAACGGTAAGGCGCTTTCAATAGAGGAAAAGCCTGAAAAACCTAAGTCAAATTATGCGGTTCCCGGTCTGTACTTTTACGACAATGATGTAGTTGATATAGCGAAAAACATTAAGCCTTCTGCAAGAGGAGAACTTGAAATTACCGCAGTCAACAATGAATATCTCAGAAGAGGGGAACTGCATGTTGAAACCTTGGGAAGAGGCTTCGCATGGTTGGATACAGGTAATCATGATATGCTCCTCGCTGCTGCGGATTTTGTTTCCGCTTTCCAGAAAAGACAGGGCTTGTATATCTCCTGCATTGAGGAAATTGCTTACAAGAGGGGCTTTATCGATGCAGACCAGCTTAAAAGTCTTGCCGAGCCTTTGATGAAGACGGAGTATGGGCAGTATCTTATGGATGTTGCAAATGGCTTGTAACATTTTGATAAAAGCATAAATAAATCTTTCTGGCTTAGAAAAACAGAAAGGGTAGAAATTTGTCATAGGAGTTTAATATGGGAAAAATAAGCGTTGAAACATGTGAAATTGAAGGATTAAAGGTTATCACTCCTGCCGTGTTCGGTGATGAACGCGGATATTTTATGGAAACCTACAATTACAATGATTATAAGGCAGCCGGAATTGATATGGAATTTGTTCAGGATAACCAATCAAGCTCAAAAAAAGGCGTGCTGAGAGGACTTCATTTTCAGATAAATTATCCTCAGGACAAGCTTGTAAGAGTGGTCAGCGGTGAAGTCTTTGACGTTGCCGTGGACTTGAGAGAAGGCTCAAAAACATACGGAAAGTGGCATGGAGTCATTCTTTCAGCTGAAAATAAAAAGCAGTTTTTCATTCCTAAAAATTTCGCGCATGGCTTCGTAGTTTTATCGGATTCTGCGGAATTTGCGTATAAATGCACGGATTTTTATCATCCAAATGATGAGGGCGGATTAAAGTGGGATGATCCTGAAATAGGAATTGAATGGCCGATGCCTGAGGGAATGTCAAAAGAAGACCTGATTATATCCGATAAAGATAAAAAATGGAACGGCATCAGGCAGTTTGTTCCAAAGAAAAATTAGATGTTCTGTAAAAATTGAAAGCCGGTGTAAACTCGGCTTTCTTTTATAAATGGCAGATAAAAATGCTTGTGGGAGAATGAATTATGATAGACATACTCATGGCTGTATACAATGGCGAAAAGTATCTGAGTCAGCAGATTGATTCAATACTTAACCAATCCTTCCATGATTGGCGGCTTTTGATACGTGATGACGGTTCGAGCGATTCAACAGCAGGGATAATTGCTTTATATGCGGACAGGCACTCTGAAAAAATAAGGCTTGTTTATTCAAAATCCGATAAAAAGGGCGCAAAATATAATTTTTTTGAGCTCATTAAGGCGTCGGATTCAGAGTATGTTATGCTTGCGGATCAGGATGATGTGTGGGAAAAGGATAAGGTAAAAAAGGCATATGAGCATATCAGAAAAGCGGAAAAGAAAACAGGACAGAATAAGCCTGTACTCTGTCACAGCGATTTAAAGGTAGCTGACAGAGATTTGAAAATAATAAATCCGTCCATGTTTGAGATGCAGAAGCTTGATCCTGCAAAAAGACAGTTTAAGGACTATTTGGTTCAGAACAACGTGACAGGCTGTACGGTTATTTTTAACAGAGCGCTTGCGTCAATGACAAAGAAAATGCCGGAGGAAGCTATAATGCACGACTGGTGGCTTGCTCTTGAGGCGGCGGCTTTTGGACGGGTTTTTTTTATGAAAGATTCAGATATACTTTACCGTCAGCATGGAAACAATACCGAAGGGGCAAAAAATCTCAGGAGCACAAAGTATCTTATAAAAAAGCTTTTTAATAAAACACAGGTAAGACAAACCTTGGAGAATACTTACAGACAGGCGGAAGCCTTTTTTAATGAATATGAGGATTCTCTTGATAATGAATTTAAAGAAGTTGTGAAGGCTTACTTATCAATTAGAGAGGCTCCAAAGCTGAAAAAGTACATGATTATGAAAAAATACGGTTTTATGAAATCAGGTTTTGTCAGAAGGCTTGGATATATTTTGTTTGTGTAAGAAATAAAAATGGGAGAAAGACGGTTTGAAAAGGTTTAAGGAAATATTTAAGAGGCACAAAATAGTAAGAGTTTTGGCAGTGACGTTTCTGATTATTGCAGCGACGGCGGCAGCCGTGATTCTGTTTTTAACTTTAAATCCTGCATTTGGAGGAAGGCCGTCAAAAGAAGATATGAAGGATTACGAAAAGCGCGCCGATAATTATGTGGACGGGAAATTTATTTACCCGTCAGAGTATGAGGAAGCAGGTCTGTCAGAAAATATAATTGTTTCGGAAAAGAAAACAAGGCCTGAGGATAAGCTTCCGTCTTTGACACCGTCCTTTAGCGAAAAGCCTGATATAAGTGATTTTACCGTGACTTGGTACGGTCACTCGACCCTGCTTATACAGATGCATGGGCTCAATATTCTTGTGGATCCGGTTTTCAGCAAGAGGACGTCTCCGGTATCCTTTGTGGGGCCTAAACGCTTTGGGGAGCTGCCGGGAGATATAGATTCCCTGCCTCACATTGATGTTTTGCTTCTTTCCCATGACCATTACGACCATCTGGATATGGCGTCGATAAAGAGGCTTGATGAAAAAACCGACAGGTATATTGTGCCGCTGGGAGTGGAAAAGCATCTAAAACGCTGGGGAGTCTCCTCGGATAAAATAACAAATATGGCATGGTGGGAAGAAACAGAAGTAAGCGGTCTTACCTTTGGCTGTACTCCTGCCAGACATTTTTCAAACAGGAGCATAAACGACAGCGGGAGAACGCTTTTCTGCTCATGGGTTTTAAAGGACGAGTACAATAAGGTATATGAGAGCGGAGACACGGGCTATGGCGGACATTTTAAGGCAGTCCATGATAAATACGGCGATTTTGATTTTGTAATGACCGACTGTGCGCAGTTTAATGAGAACTGGCATAATGTTCATATGTACCCTGAGGAAGCGGCAATGGCTTGTGAGACCTTGGGGGCAGGGGTTGCCATGCCCATTCATTGGGGAGCCTTTGTGCTTTCTTCACATCCGTGGGACGACCCGCCGGAACGCTTCACGGCGGCAGCGGAGGAAAAGGGAATTGAAGTTGTAACTCCAAGGCTTGGAGAAACATTTAAACTTGAAAGCTATACAGACTATCAGAACAGATGGTGGAGAGAAGTGAAATGATTTGAGGAGCGCTTGAAATGGCAGATATATTTTTTTACGAAAGTCCTATCGGTATGCTTAAATTAAGCGCAGAGGACGGATTTATCACAGGATTGGAAATGTGCGGCGATACGGAAAATGCTGCGGCAACGTTAACGGAAACGGAAGGCGGACCGACGGAGAATGACAAAGCCCGAAACAGGAGCGTGCTTCAGGAGGCTGTCAGTCAGATGGATGAGTACTTCGCAGGTAAAAGAAGGAAATTCGAGCTTAAAATAAAATTCAGCGGCACAGAGTTTCAGAAGAAGGTTTGGCAGGCGCTTCGTGAAATACCTTACGGCGAAACAAGGAGCTATGAGGATATAGCAATTGCAGCCGGCGATAAAAAGGCAGTGCGTGCCGTAGGACAGGCCAATAAAAGGAATCCGATAATGATAATTGCGCCCTGCCATAGGGTGATAAATAAAAACGGCAGTCTCGGAGGCTTTGCAGGAGGCCTCGATGCTAAAAGGTATTTGCTGGAGCTGGAAAGGGAGCATTGCTCCCATAGAACAGATTGACTACGTTTGTGTTCAGCTCAAGAATTTTATAGTTAATATCAACTGCATTTGGATTTCTTTCTATTAGTTCCCCGTTCATGGAATTGCCGCATAAGAAGTGCTCTGCTTCCTCTCTGTTTTCAGTGGTACAGCGTGTGAAATATTCAATGTTTTGCGCCATTTCGGTAAGCTCCTCCGTGTTATTGGTAAGTTCTGTAAAAGAAGGTCTGTTTTCCTCTCCGCTGCAAAGGAAATCGTATAAATCCTCTGCTTCATTTAAATTTAATGCCTGCTCGGACGCAAAAAACTGGAAGATTATTCCGCATGCTTCGGGATTTTGGAAACGGGGATGCATTATATTAAGATCGTAATTGCTTTTTATGTATTCCGAAACCGTATTTTTCTTTGCTTCAAGCTGTTTAAGCTGAATATCGATTTTTCCGTACTGCTCTTTAAAATATGCGCTGCTTTTTGTACCGCATGAATATTTTATATGCTTCTTTGCGAGTACCAATGATTGCGCTCTGGCGTCAATCCTGTTGTGCAGCTTGTCTAAAAGCAGTATATCAAAAAGGTGCAGCTTTATGCTCTCAATACTTAATAAATTTGAACGGTCGATATCATACATTATTTCTCTCTCCGATAAAAAAATTTTCATAATAAAAATCGTAAAACACACGGATTTAAAAGTCAATTACCGTGGAGAAGACTAAAAGAAAACCGTAATACGCTTTCCGTCTTAGGTGTGGCGATTGCGACTTTTTTTAACACAATTACAATTATTTCTGCAAAAACAAATTGAGTTGCAATAAACAGAAAGTGGTGCTATACTTATGCGGTGGCTGGATTTACAGAGGCTTTAATAAATACGAAGGGCTCCTTTTATTAAGAAAAGGGGCGTTGAAATGTTTGCAGTCTGCGCTAAAAGGACTGCAAGGAGGAAAATCGGTTTGAAAAATACAGTTGAAATCAGATGGCACGGAAGAGGCGGACAGGGTGCTAAAACGGCAGCGCTTCTGCTTGCGGACGTGTGCTTTAAAAACGGAAAACATATACAGGGCTTTCCGGAGTACGGGCCTGAGAGAATGGGAGCTCCGATAACGGCTTATAACCGTATCAGCGATGATGAGCTCAGAGTACATTCAAACATATATGACCCTGATTTTGTAGTTGTGGTCGATGAGACATTGCTTGAAGCGATTGATGTTACCGCCGGACTTAATCCTGAAGGAGCGATTGTTATAAACACAACAAAAAGCAAGGAAGAGATTGCAAAGCATTTAAACGGTTACGCCGGTAAGGTTTACACGTTAGATGCGAGAAAAATCTCAGAAGATGCTCTCGGAAAATATTTCCCGAATTCTCCTATGCTTGCAGCGATAGTTGCCGTAAGCGGCGTTATGGACAGAGACACGTTCCTTTCGCAGATGAAGGAGTCCTATCAGCATAAGTTCGCAAAAAAGCCGGAGGTTATTGACGGGAATATGAAGGCTCTTCAGGTGGCGTTTGACGAGGTGAAGCCGTAGGGCTTTTGACGGTTTTATCAAGCGGAGCCGCAGGAACGAGGGCTTTTAGCGTTTTTATTGGAGGATTAAAATGGCAAATAATAAACCCACGGATATATCAAAAATAACTGAGAAGAGCCCTTGGCAGGAGCTTACTCTTGGCAACCAGATTTACGGGCCGGCTACTTCAAAGCTGTTTAACACAGGCGAGTGGAGGACGAGCACTCCGAAGATTGATTGGGAAAAATGCAGACAGTGTCTTTTGTGCGTCCCTGTCTGCCCGGACTCAAGCATTCCGGTAAAGGACAGCAAGCGTCTTGATTTTGATTATGACCACTGCAAGGGCTGCGGAATCTGCGTAAAGGCATGTCCGTTCGGCGCACTTGTTATGGAACATCACATCTAAGATAATGAAGGCGGTCAAGGCATTTAGGCTGTTTAAATAATTAACGGTACATAATCGGTTTTTTTCTTGAAAAGGACTAAACTGTTTTGACAGCGAAGGCTGTCTGGAAAAGAGGAAAAGATGAGTATAAAAGAAAGACTGTCGGGCAATGAAGCGGTTGCCTATGCAATAAAACAGATAAATCCGGACGTAATGCCGGCGTTTCCGATTACTCCTTCTACGGAGATACCGCAGCTCGTGGCAAATTATATCGCGAACGGGCAGATTGACACGGAGTTTATTCCGGTTGAAAGCGAACACAGTGCGATGAGCGCGGCAATAGGAGCATCGGCAGCGGGAGCAAGGGCTCTCACCGCCACCTCCTCATGCGGCATGGCGCTTATGTGGGAGCTTCTCTATGTGGCTGCTTCCAACAGGCTTCCGATTGCGCTTGCGCTTGTAAACAGGGCGCTTACGGGTCCGATCAATATCAACTGTGACCATTCGGACAGTATGGGAGCAAAGGACGCAGGCTGGATTCAGATATATGCGGAAAATAATCAGGAGGTTTATGATAACTTCCTTCAGGCATTCAGGATTTCGGAACATAAGGACGTAATGCTCCCGATTATGGTCTGTCAGGACGGATTCATTACCAGCCATGCGCTTGCAAACATCGAGCTTGTTGAGGACGAAAGGGTAAAGGCTTTTGTTGGCGAGTATCAGCCTGAAAACTTTCTTTTAAACGAACAGATGCCGATGGCGGTAGGTCCTTATGCGGTGTCGAATTACTACATGGAATCGCACAGAGCTCAGGTTGAAGCAATGGAAAACGCAAAGCAGGTGATTCTTGATGTGGCTGCGGAATTTGAAAAAATCTCAGGAAGGAAATACGGCTTTTTCGAAAGCTACAGACTGGATGATGCTGATTATGCCGTAGTTATAATAGGCTCCGCCGCAGGAACAACCAAGGATGCGGTAGACGAACTCAGGGAAGAGGGAATTAAGGCAGGTCTGCTTAAGCTGCGCGTGTTCAGACCCTTCCCGGCGGATGAGATCGCAGAGGCGCTTAAGGGCAAAAAGGCTGTGGCAATTCTGGACAGAAGCGAAACGTTCTCGACCCAAGGCGGTCCGTTAACCTCTGAGGTTTGCGCCGCGCTTTACAAAAGGGGCGTGAATGTCAGAGCGTTTTCCTATATCTACGGACTGGGCGGACGTGATTATACTGTTGAGGACGCAAAAGAGGTTTATTACACGGTTAAAAAAGCGACTGAAAGCGGCGAACAGCTTTCCGAGCCTGTTTATATCGGACTTAGAAGCAGAGAAGATGACTGAAGGAATTTCGATTGATTTTGAGTTTGACAGGCATTTTTGATGCCGTTTGGAGGTAGATATGTCAGTGAACGCATATAATTTTAAAGAAACAATGAACAAGCCGGAGCGTCTTGCGCCGGGACATAGAATGTGTGCAGGCTGCGGCGGAACGATAGCTGTAAGAAGCGTTCTGCGCGCCCTCCATGAAGGAGATAAGGCTGTAATAGGCAACGCAACAGGCTGCCTTGAGGTTTCAACCTTTATGTACCCGTACACAGCCTACGAGGACAGCTTCATACACAACGCCTTTGAAAATGCAGGCGCAACCATTTCAGGCGTTGAAACGGCGTATAATGTCCTTAAAAGAAAGGGAAAGATTGAAGGCACCTATAAATTTATTACCTTCGGCGGCGACGGCGGCACCTATGATATAGGTCTTCAGTCGCTTTCGGGAGCGATGGAAAGGAATCACGACTTTGTGTATGTGTGCTATGATAACGGCGCCTACATGAATACGGGCGTTCAGCGTTCTTCCGCAACGCCGATGTATGCAGACACGACGACAACTCCTGTCGGCACGAAAAGCGTGGGTAAAATGCAGAACCGTAAGGATTTGGCGTCGATCATAGCCGACCATGATGTTCCTTATGTTGCACAGACGACGCTTTTGGGTAATTTTAAGGACATCTATACTAAATCAGAAAAGGCGATTTATACAGAGGGCGCATGCTTCCTCAATGTTATGGCTCCTTGCCCAAGAGGCTGGAAATATCCGACAGAAGATATTATGGAGATCTGCAGGCTTGGCGTGGAAACCTGTTATTGGCCTTTATTTGAGGTGGATCACGGCAAATGGATACTTAACTATGAGCCGAAAAAGAAGCTTCCGATAGAAGATTTTCTCCGTCCGCAGGGACGTTTCAGGCACCTCTTTAAAAAGGGCAATGAGGAGCTTATTGAGCAGTTCCAGTCTGAGGTCGACAGAAGATGGGAGGATTTGCTGTTTAAGTGCAGCAGAGACAGATGATTTAAAGCTAACATTATCCGGCTGATTATTCACACTGATAATCAGCCGGTATTTTTTTAGGAGGTTTTTTGCCGCCTTTGAGGCATTGATTTTCGGCAGATTGGTTTTATTATTTCTTTTCGCTTACGATTCTGTAGTAAGCATTGCCAGTAGCCTTGTAGGTCAGCGTGTAGAAAATTGCAAATACCAGAATGCTTAGGCATGTCGTAGTAATAAACAGGTTAAAATTGTCTAATGAGAACAGCAGCAGGAGCTTCCGAATTATAGGAAACGCAAAGCCAAGGTGCATTATTGCGAAGCCAAGCGGCAGAAAGAAAACAAGCAGCATCTGGGAATTGATATTTTTCTTTATTTCGCTTTTCGTCATTCCAACCTTCTGCATGATCTCAAAGCGCGAGCGGTCCTCGTAGCCCTCGGAAACCTGTTTGTAATAAATGATAAGCACAGTGGCTGAAATAAAGACAAGGCTAAGCAGTATGCCGAGAAAGAAAAGACCTCCGTAAAGACCGTAAAATTCATCACGGCTCTCGGCACGGCTGTCAAGATTTGTATAATATATTCCGTAAGCATTTTTTTCAGAGTCGGTTTCTCTTACAAACTCGTCTGTTTTCTGCCGTATCTTTTCGCATATAAAGTGTTCCTGCTGTTTATCGCCCAAAACGTCCAAGCAGTATTCCCATTTTAAAGTAAGCATGTCGTCCTCTCCCTCTTTAAACTCCGTAAGCGGAGCAACGGTTTTTTCAAAATCGGGAACCACGATGACCATGTAAGGAATGATTTCGGTTGTTGCGAAGTCCTTTTCGGGAAAAGAGCCGGTTTTTTTGACGATGTTTAAAGTCATTCCGTTTTTTACGGTTAAGCTTTCATATCCGTAGTCCATGCGGCAGCAGTAGATTATGGCCTCATTTTCCGCAAGCTGCTCGTCGGTACTGCAAATTCGGTTGTAATCTGACAGAGGCATGAAATACAGATTAACCAGCTTGTCAAAGGTATCTGTGCCGAAGCTTTCCAGAGCCTTAGCGTCCACTTCCATCTTATCATCGTAAAGACAGCCCGCAATATTAGCTATTCGGTAATCCGAGACATTATCGATGTCGGAGGAATTCTCGGCAAGAAGGGTCTGTAAGCTGTTTCTCATTCTGCCGATGTTTTCGTCACTTGTATATTCCATAGAATTTAAGATGACGGTCAGGTTTATGCTGTGAGGATATATTTCTCTAAGAGACTTTTCCTTTCCGAAATAAAGACAGGACGATGAGGTTATCATTACCAGTACCATGGTGGAAAGGATGCAGATGGAGGCAAGCCCCGCCCCGTTTCTTTTCATGCGGTACTTCATCTGCGCCACAGGCACAAAATGATCAGGCTTGTAGTAGTAGCCCTTGGCCTTCTGTAAAAGCCTGCACAGTACCACTGAGCCGGAAATAAAGATAAGGTAGGTCGCGGCAATTACCATGATTACCGCGGCATAAAAGTGTACAAGCGCTGAAAGAGGGTTCTTGATCGAAAGGGCGATGTAGTAGGCGGCAGCGAGAATAACGACGCCGCCAAAGCCCCAAAGAATATTTCCTTTAGGAGGTTTTTCTCCAACGTTTTCACTGTGGAGCAGGGCAATAGGGTTTGCAAGGTGAACCTGTCTTAGTCCGTTCAGGAAAATCAGAAGGAAGATCAGCCCGAAAAGCAACAGGCTGTTTTTAACGGACGGCATTGAAACCGAAAAGGAGTATGCGACATCGCCGTTTAACATGTTTATCAGAAGAAGCTCTGCAAGCTTTGAAAAGGCTATGCCGAGAAAAACGCCTGCAAGGAGGGATATGAAAGCGGTAATTGCTGTCTCCCAGAGAAGGACAATGCTTACGTTTTTCTTGCTCATGCCCAGAATATTGTAAAGTCCGAATTCCTTTTTCCTTCTGCGGACAAGAAAAGAATTTGAGTAGAAAAGAAAAACCAGAGAAAAAATGAAGATTATCCGCGAGCCTAAATCGAGCATCGACTTGGCGGTTCTGCCTCCGCTTACATGCTCCAGCAGCTCGCTCGCCGAAAGGCTTGAAATGATATAATACATCATGACCATTCCTATACATGTGATTATATAGGGAACGTACAGCTTTCTGTTTCTGTTTATGCCCGTAAGGGCAATGCGGCGGTAAAATCCTTTTTTCATCGTCTGTCACCGCCTGTCGTAAGAATGGTAAGCGTATCTTGGATTTTCTGGTAAAGCTCTTCGTTTGTGCAGTCTCCACGGTAAATCTGGTGGAAAACCTCGCCGTCCTTTATAAAAAGAACCCTTCCGGCATGGCTGGCGGCTTTAACCGAATGTGTTACCATAAGTATTGTCTGACCGCTTTTGTTTATCTCTCCAAACTGCCTTAAAAGCTCGTCGGTCGATTTGGAATCAAGCGCGCCTGTCGGTTCGTCCGCAAGAATAAGTTTAGGCTCTGTTATGAGGGCTCGCGCAACGGCGGCGCGCTGCTTCTGTCCTCCCGACACCTCGTAGGGATATTTTTTTAAAATATCCGTGATCCCAAGCTTTTTAGCAATAGGAACGATTTTATCCTTCATTTCGGAATAGGGTCTGCCTGCAAGGACGAGCGGCAGAAAGATATTATCCTCTAAAGTAAAGGTATCAAGCAGATTGAATTCCTGAAACACAAAGCCGAGGTTATCCCGTCTGAAAGCGGCTATGTGAGACTCTTTTATTTTGGACAAGTCTTTTCCGTCAAGGATCACGCTGCCTCCTGTCGGTTCGTCAAGCGCGGCAAGTATGTTCAGAAGCGTTGTTTTGCCGGAGCCGGATTCGCCCATAATAGCTACATATTCTCCGGGTTCAACACTGAAATTTACATTTTTTAAGGCCTCTACCCTGTTGCTGCCGAAGCGTGTAAGGTAGGTCTTTTTTAATCCGTTTACTTCAAGAATGCTCATTGCATCTTACCTCCGTTTTATAAATTTAACTTCGGTGAAATATTAGCAGAAAGCTCCGGCCGGCTGCCATAGAAACGTCTTACGTTTTCGGGCGATAAACTTACATTTTTGTAAGACGGCATTTATTTGACGTTCTGTTAAACTATATCACAAAGACGTCAGTGCCGCCATTGTTTAATTATATTCTTTTTTACGGATAAGAAACCTCAAAGAGCTGTACCTTGGCATTGGTTTTGCTGTGCTTTAGTGACGCATGCAGCGGCAGGACTTGGAATTAAGAGCGGAAACCGAAGTAAATCTACAGCTAAAATCTTGAAAAACCACATTCCCTGTGTTATGATATTTTCGTAGTTTTGTGCGTAAGGCAAGCGGTATGTATCGGAACGGATAAAAGTCACGCACAGCTGTGAAAGGAACGATATGAAATTAACCAGATTTAGATTTTACATGCTTTTGCCGATAATCGGTACGCTTCTTCTGTTTGCTGCCGACGCCTTGGCGGCGGCTCTCGTAAAGAACGAGGCTGTCACGCTCATTGTTTTCAGCAGCACGGCGATTTACCTTGCCTTTTTGTGTATAGCGTCAGTGATAATCTACGGCAGAATGAAGCGTGATATTGTCAAGGCGGCAGTCGGATTTAATGAAATACTTGAGCAGATTCTCAAAATGCTTGCTGTTCCTTACGCAATTATGGACATGAAGGGCGGCATACTCTGGGCCAATTACGAAATGCATGACTTGATTGATATAGTCAAAAAGGGCAGTAACGAAATGACGGATCTGGTGCCGGGGATCCTTAAGATGAAGCTGCCGACATTGAGCGACGACGTCGTTTTCAGGACAAAGCTCGGCGAACGCAGCTATAAGGTTGTGATGTCTGCGATGGAATCCGAGCCGTTTGACGATACTTTGAATATTTTGGCGGATGTAGACGGAATTGAAAAGCAGAACCTTATCAGCCTTTATTTTTATGATGAGACGGAGCTTGAAGTTTACCGTCTGGAAAATTATAACCAGCAGATGATTATCGGACTTCTTTACATTGATAATTACGACGAGGTCCTTGACGTTGTTGACGAGGTAAAGCGTTCCCTGCTTTCCGCGCTGGTTGACAGAAAGATTAACAAGTACATGACTCACATGAACGCAGTCATTAAAAAGCTGGAAAAGGACAAATATCTTTTTGTATTTCAGAAAAAATATCTTGAAGAGGTCAAACAGACCTCGAAGGTACTTCTTGAAGAGGTTAAAAAGATTAATTCAGGCAAGACGGAGAGCGATATTACAATTAGCATGGGACTTGGAATTGCGGAATCCGACTATGCTAAAAGCTACGAGTACGCAAGGGCGGCGATAGACCTTGCGCTCGGCCGTGGCGGCGATCAGGTTGTAATTAAAAACGGCGACGATATTACTTACATCGGAGGCAAGAGCGCATCTATTGAAAAAAGCACGAGAGTTACGGCGAGAGTCAAGGCTCATGCCTTGAGAGAGCTTATAGAAGCCCATGAAAATATTCTTATTATGGGACATTCAATAGGAGATGTGGATTCGCTCGGTTCGGCAGTAGGCGTATACAGAATCGCAAGAGTATTGGGCAAAAATGCGCACATTGTAATCAATGAGATAAATTCCTCGCTCAGACCGATGATAAGCAGGTTCTTTGATAATCCTGATTATCCTGCCGACATGTTTGTGGGAAACCTGGCCGCACAGGAGCTTGCGGATAAGGAATCGATTTTGGTTGTGGTAGACGTGAACAGGCCTGCGCATACGGAGTGTCCGGAGCTGTTTGATATGATTCCTACCGTAATCGTACTGGATCACCACAGGGTTGCAGGAGATTCTGTAAAGCACGCCGTGCTTTCTTACATTGAACCGTATGCTTCGTCAGCCAGTGAAATGGTAGCGGAGATTTTGCAGTATATAGGCGAGGAGCTTAAGCTTAAGCCGCTGGAAGCGGAAGCTCTTTATGCCGGGATTATGATTGATACAAACAACTTCCTTACAAAGACCGGCGTAAGAACCTTTGAGGCTGCGGCATATCTCCGTAAAAACGGTGTTGACGTTACCAGAATAAGAAAAGCGTTCAGGGCGGACATGACGGAGTATGTCACAAAGGCGGCGGCGATTACGTCTACGGAAATCTTTATGGACGGGTATGCCTTTGCAAAATGTTCGTCTGAGGGCATAGAGGCGCCGACCGTGCTTGGGGCGCAGGTGGCTAACGAGCTTCTGGAAATCACGGGGATAAAGGCATCGTTCGTATTTACCGAGTACAGAGATAAAATTTTTATAAGCGCGCGTTCGATAGACGAGCTCAACGTTCAGGTGGTTATGGAGAAAATAGGCGGCGGCGGACACATGAATGTTGCCGGCGCGCAGCTTGAAAACTGTACGATCGAGCAGGCAATGGACAAGGTTAAAAACGTGCTTGCCGAAATGTCTGTCGGCGGAGATCTGTAAGAAACGCTCGGTTAAAGCCGCAGCAGTGCGTTGGCTTTGGCAGGGTTGACGGGCGCGTAGAGTTAATGAGCGTTTGGGAAAAGCCGGCAAAGGTGGCGAAAGTTAGAATACGAAAGCGCATGGCTTGCCGTAAGGTCTTGTAAAAGAGTGGGAACGCTCAAGGGGATGATTGCACGCCGGGGATAAAAAATATAGTTGTAAATGTTTATGCAGGAGGCTTTAAAATGGAAGTTATTTTGTTAAAGGACGTTAAATCATTAGGAAAAGCGGACGAGATCGTTAATGTAAGCGACGGATATGCCAGAAATTTTCTGCTCCATAAGGGACTTGGAGTGGAGGCTACTCCTAAAAATCTTAACGACCTTAAGCTGAAGAAACAGGGAGAGGCGAAGATTGCAGCCGAACAGCTTGCGGAAGCACAGTCTCTTGGAACAAAAATCAATGCAAGTGAGATCACGGTTAAAATAAAGCTTGGAGAAAACGGAAGGGCGTTTGGGGCTGTCTCCGCCAAAGAGGTAAGCGAGGCAATAAAAAATCAGCTCAATCTTGATATTGACAAGAAAAAGCTGATAATGAATCCGTTTAAGGACAGCGGGACGTTTACCGTAGGGGTTAAGCTTCATCCTAAGGTTACGGCGGAGCTTAAATGCAATGTAGTAAGCGAGTAATAGCTGTACGCTGTGCAACAAACCATAGGAGGACGCCGCAGTGGATGAAAATCTGATAAAAAGAGTTATGCCGCACAATGAAGAGGCTGAAAGAACCGTTATAGGCTCAATGATAATGGATAAACAGGCTATCGTTTCTGCAATGGATATCCTCACTAAGGACGATTTTTATGAAAAGAAGCTGGGGGTTATTTTTGAGACCATTCTCCAGATGTACAGAGACGGAACGGAAACTGATATTGTTACCCTTCAGGACAGGCTGAAGTCCTCTGATATACCTGAGGAATATACATCGTTAGAGTACCTGTCTGATTTGGTCCAGTTTGTCACGACCTCGGCAATGGCGGAGGATTATGCAAAAATTGTAAGGGAAAAATCTCTTTTGAGGCAGTTCATAAAAATTTCAGAGACGTCTGTAAATTCCTGTTATCTTAATAAGGAAAGCGTCGAAAACCTGTTTGGAAAAGCCGAAAAGGACATGTTTGAGATTTTTCAGAAGGCAACAGTTACAAAGGATATGACTTCGATAAGCAATGTTGTGATGGAAAGCCTTAATGCTATCGAAAAGGCGTCTAAAAGCACAGGGGCTGTGACAGGAATTGCAACGGGCTTTTTGGATCTTGATTATAAAACTGCAGGTCTTCAGCCTTCTGATCTTGTTTTGATTGCAGCCAGACCTTCTATGGGCAAAACGGCGTTTGTTTTGAACATTGCGGAGCATATGGCAATTAAAAACGGCAATACTACGGCGATATTTTCTCTGGAAATGTCAAAAAGCCAGCTTGTAAACCGTCTTCTCTCAATGCATTCGCGCGTAGATGCTCAGAAAATACGTACAGGGAAGCTTGATGATAAAGAGTGGGCTGATTTGATGGAAAGCGCAAGGGTGATAGGAGGCTCTTCGCTGATTATAGACGATACTCCGGGAATTTCTGTCAACGAGCTTCGCTCCAAGTGCAGAAAGCTTAAGCTTGAAAAAGACCTTAAAGTAGTGATAATAGACTACATACAGTTAATGACCGGAGGAAGAAGGGCTGAGTCCAGACAACAGGAAATTTCTGAAATTTCACGCTCCCTTAAAGCTATAGCAAGGGAAATAAACTGCCCTGTAATAGCGCTCAGCCAGCTTTCGCGCGAGGTCGAAAAAAGACCGGATAAAAGACCGATTCTTTCGGATTTACGTGAATCCGGCGCAATTGAGCAGGATGCAGACGTCGTAATGTTCATATACAGAGACGAGTATTACACGAAGGAAAAAAGCAGCTGTCCCGGAGAGGCTGAGATAATAATAAGCAAACAGAGAAACGGCCCAATCGGGACGGTTCATCTTAAGTGGCTTCCGGAATATACAAAATTTGTAAATTTGCAGAGAAAGCAAGATTAGATAAAAGGCAGCGGTTTTCCCCGCTGCTTTTTTATGCGCTGTGTTTTTATGAGAATGTTTAATTATGCCCTCCTGTAATTCGGAAGCAGAGCGGGGCGCCTGAAAATAATGTCTGTTTGTGAAATATCTTGAGGATAAAAAATCAGGAAGTTCAGTTTTTTCTACAGATTTTACGAATAGAGTGTTTTATACTTATAGTCGATTTAATTTTGTGGAGGTGCGTAATGGGAGAGAGAAAATACCTTATGGCAGATGTTGCAAAAAAACTGGACATACCGCCGTATATGCTTAGATACTATGAAGATGCTCTTGCGATAAATATACCAAGAAATGAGAGAGGTCTGCGGTATTATAGAAAGCAGGAGATAGAGTTATTCACATCTGTAATGAATCTCAGACAAAAAGGATTTGATATTGCATCAATACGCATGGTGCTTGACGATATCCACAGGATTGAGAAGCTTCCTCCTGACAAACTGCTTGAGCTGCGCGATAAGCTGGATGCGGTCATGGGAAAGAGAAGCCTTGACGACGGAGAACAGGTGATAGACAGTATAGGAGAAGCTGTCACGGGAAAAGAGAGTGAAAATAACCTTATTAAGAAAAAATTTGCTTCAGGGAGCAGGGGGAATTTTGAAAGCTCGGAGCTTTCAACCGTGCAAAGGACAAATGCTCCTGAAAATGCAAAAAGCAGCAGCGGTGAAATTTTGAGCGCGGAAGATAAGATGCAGCAGTTCAGGAATATTATGACAGGCATTGTCCTTGATGCGCTTAAAATGAATAATGAGGATTTAGGACAGCGTATCAAATATACCGTAACGGATTCAGTGGTTAAGGAAATGAGTTATTTAATGAAGAAACAGGACGAAACCTCGGAGGAACGGTTTAAGAGCATAGATAAAAGACTCAGAGAGGTCTGCGCCGCCTCAGAGAAAAATAAGGTTATAAATAAAAAAGAAAAATAATGCTTGTGAGTAAAAGGAATAAAAGGGCAAATAAAAAAGGGATGCTGAGACATCCCTTTTTATGTAAACCAAATCAACGGGTCTTACGGCTCTGAAATTGACTCTGTAGGGCATGCGCTTGCACACGCTCCGCATTCAATACAAGCATCTGCATCAATAACAAACTGGCTGTCACCCTCAGAAATAGCTCCTACAGGGCACTCCGCAGCACATGCGCCGCAAGAAACACATCCGTCATTAATCTTATATGCCATTTGTAATTCCTCCTTATAAACTGGTGATAAACAAATTGTACATTAAAAGCATTTTAAATACAAGTTCTATTTTTTGAAAAAAACAAAACAGTGCATATATTATAATAGAAAAATGATGGGACCGCATTATTTCATAAATAATTCTATGGCAAACCCTTAATAAAAAATTAAAAATTTGGAAAAAATTTTCCTGCTTTGTGCCGTAAAGCCTTGTAATTCGGGAATCTGAAACATTTTTGTAAGAAAATGTAATGCCTTTTTAATAATTTCCGATATTGACTAAAACGCGTTGTTCATTTATACTCACCTTATCAGGGAATGTAAAAAACATGACACGGAGGTCAAAAAACGGCTGCACGGATTCAGGAGAGGGCTGTGCAGGGGCTTCCAGTCAATTATTGCACAGCGCTTCGGGTTTAGCGTGTCGATGTGCAATAAGGAGGTGTGTTTTATGAAGATAGAAAAAATCAGTGATAATCAGATAAAATGTACCCTTACCAGACAGGATTTGGAGGAAAGAAGGATTCGTCTCAGCGAGCTTGTTTACGGTTCGGATAAGGCAAAAAAGCTTTTTAGGGATATGCTTCATTTGGCTGCTTTACAGTACGGTTTTGACGGCGAGGAAATGCCGATTATGGTAGAGGCTATTCCTTCGTCAAGGGATTCGCTTGTACTTATAATCACTAAGGTTGATAATCCGGAAGAACTTGATACCAGGTTTTCACAGTTTACTCCAAGCGATGAGGAGGATTACGAGGATCCTCAGCCTGAGGACGTTTTCAGCGATAATTTGCTGCAGGATACGGCTTCAAATCTGAATCAGGAGCTTGAGGGAGCTTTTAAAGAGGTTCTCGACAAGATGAAGCAGGTTGTGGCTGAAAGGAAAAAGACGCAGCAGGGAGAAAATTCCGGCAAGGGCGTTTCAAAAAAGAAAAGACGTTCTGACGATGAGTACAGAACGGTTATGTTTCAGAGCATGGAACAGGTGGGCGAGTTTTCAAAGGCAGTCTGCAACGACTTTACCGGCTTATCAAATCTGTATAAGGATTCTGCATCCGGCAAATACTACATGGTAATCTTTCTTAAGAGCAATATGCTTGAGAACTTCAACAGGGTCTGCAACGTGGCGAGCGAGTACGGTACGATGCTTGCAAATTATTCGCTTGCGTTTTACAGCGAGCATTACAAGCTTATTGCCAAGGACGACGCAATTGAGCGTGTCGCTGTGATGCTGTAAAAATTTCTTGACGTTGCAAAGGTACTTGTATATAATTAGTTCTCGAACGGATAATTACTGTTTCAGGAGGTAAATGTAATGAACGTTTCTAAAGATATGACGATAGGCGAGCTTCTCAATATCAGTACGGGCGTGATCCCGATTTTGCTCAATGCAGGTATGCACTGCTTCGGATGCCCTTCGGCACAGGGTGAAACTATTGAGGAGGCTGCTTTGGTTCACGGACTTGATGCTGATGAGCTTGTAGCGGAAATAAATAAATTCCTTGAGGAAAATCCGGTACAGGCATAAACCGATTAGGAATTTAATGAAAAAGGCGGTACAGAGAGCGGAATGTTTTCTGTACCGCCTTTCTTTATGCTGCGATTCGTAACCGTACATTAGCCGAAGTAGATCCTTTGCTGCATCGTTTAAAATTATATATTTGATATTTTACAAGAATTCTGCTATAACAAATACAAAAGATATAACTGAAGAGGAGGCCTTTATTATGCTCTATAACGATTTTCAAAACAAAAGGCTGTCCGCCCTCGGAATGGGCGCTATGAGGCTGCCGGTGATTGACGGCGACGACAGCATGATCGACAGAAAAGAAACAGAAAACATGGTCTCCTATGCGATGGAGCATGGGATCAACTATTACGATACGGCTTGGGGCTATCACGGCGGCAATTCCGAAACTGCGCTGGGGCAGGCTCTCGGCAAATATCCCCGTGAAAGCTATTTTCTCGCCGACAAATTCCCCGGCTACGATCTTTCCAATATGTCGAAGGTAAAAGAGATTTTTGAAAAGCAGCTTGAAAAATGCGGAGCAGACTATTTTGACTTTTATCTGTTCCATAACGTCTGCGAGATGAATATCGACGCTTATCTTAATCCGGAATACGGCATTTTGGATTATTTGAAGGAGCAGAAAAAAGCAGGACGTATTCGCCATCTCGGCTTTTCGGCGCATGGCAGCGTGGAGGTAATGAAGCGTTTTCTCAACGCTTACGGTGAGGAAATGGAGTTTTGCCAGATACAGCTCAATTATCTTGATTGGTCATTTCAGAATGCTAAAGATAAAGTTGAACTTTTAAACGACCGTAATATCCCGATTTGGGTTATGGAGCCGTTGCGCGGCGGAAGACTGGCAAGCCTGCCGGCAGCGGCGTACGAAAAGCTGAAGGCTTACCGTCCGGACGAGACGGCTCCGGCATGGGCGTTTCGGTTTTTGCAGAGCATTCCCGGCGTAACGGTCATTCTTTCGGGTATGTCCGATTATCGGCAGCTGCAGGAAAATGTCCGTACTTTTGAAACCGAGAACCCGTTGAATGAGGCCGAAAAGGAAGCGCTTCTTTCCGTTGCCGACGGCATGCTTTCAGGCGTGCTGCCATGTACGGCATGCCGGTACTGCGTCAGCCACTGCCCTAAGGGGCTGAATATTCCAATGCTGCTGGATTTGTACAACGAGCACAGCTTTACCGGCGGCGGATTTATTGCGCCGATGGCGTTAATGGCAGTCCCTTCCGAAAAGCAGCCGTCTGCCTGTATCGGCTGCCGTTCCTGCGAAAAGGTTTGTCCGCAGCAAATCAGAATTTCAGAAGCCATGTCTGATTTTGCACAGAAGCTGAATCCGTGAGGCGGCGGAAAAGCGAGGATAACATGATGCGGAAGGAAACATGAAATATGACACATAGTGAGCGGCGTGTATATCTGATAAATGAACTGCTGAAAGAGGATTGTCGCTATCAGCAGATGGAAATACCTGACGGAGAGAAAGAGCAGAGAGATTTGCTTCGCAGTTTGATGAATGTTCGTATGCCTCGTCCGATCGGTCGGGAATTTCTGAAAATTCAGGATGAATACCTGAGTGCGGAGCGAGATAACGCAGGAATTGTCGACGCTTGGCAGCTTCCGGCATTGCTCAGCGACAGTCGCCTTGTTTTATGGCAGGGAGACATCACAACATTGAAGGCGGACGCGATTGTAAACGCCGCAAACAGTGCGCTTAGAGGCTGTTTTTATCCTCTCCATTCCTGTATTGACAACATCGTACATTCAAAAAGCGGCATTCAGCTGCGCCTTTTGTGCGATGATATTATGAACCGGCAAGGGCATGAAGAACCAACCGGGCAGGCGAAAATAACGCCGGCCTTCAATTTGCCGAGCAAATATATCTTGCATACCGTGGGGCCGATCATAAGCCACGGCGTATCAAAAAAGGATTGTGAGCTGCTTGCCTCCTGTTATCGCTCATGTCTGAGTTTAGCGGCTGAAAATGACTGTAAAAGCATTGCATTCTGCTGTATTTCTACCGGAGAATTTCATTTTCCGAATGAAATGGCTGCGGAGATTGCTACGTCTGCGGTAAAAGAATTTTTGCGCGGGAATATGAAAATCAAGCGTGTGATTTTCAATGTATTCAAGGATAAGGATTTACAGATCTATCGCAAACTCTTGGGGGAAAATCAATGCTGAATCGGGCAAGGCAGCGAACAGAGAGGCGGTTTATGCCTGTATCAATTACGGCGAAGCCGTTTGCCCGAAGGAGATCGCAGGGCAAAGTATAGCAGTCGATGCGGATATTGGGGAAGTCTTGAGCGCATTGCTCTTATGAAGGTAAAATGCGGCGAAAAACATTTATGTTTCGCTGCAAATACAAGACCTTGTTTTTGGCAAGGTAAGTGAATTGTCCCGAATTTTATATAGAATTCGGGACATAATTTTTATCAGTGAAGGTGTTAAAAAATATTGGATTTAGAAAATGCGGCATTTTCAGATTTACACAAAATAGGTGCCGTGGCTATTGTTTCGTGCGCTTCTGAAAATGTTTTTTTTAAAGTTCCCGGTTGGAATAGAAACTCCATTGACAATCCTCAAAACTATGTCTATAATAAAATAACACTTTAGTTTAGACGAATATCCTGACTGAAATTGACTACACTATAACCAAAGGGAGGGATTGTCATGGCATATATAAAACGAGCTGCGGAGGATACGATTGCGCGGGTGTCCAAAATGTTTCCGGTGCTGTTGGTAACCGGTCCCAGACAGGTTGGGAAAACTACCTTATTGCAAAAGATGGCAGAGGCACAGCAAAGTGAAGGCATAGAGCGCAAATATGTTACTCTGGATGATCCTGATGTCAGATACATGGCAAAGCACGATCCTGCCCTGTTTTTTCAGAGGTATTCTCCGCCGGTACTGATAGATGAGATCCAGTATGCAACAGAGCTGCTGCCCTACATCAAAATGAGCGTTGACCGTTCCAAAAGAAAAGGTGATTTCTGGATTACAGGGTCGCAGGCTTTCCGCCTTATGAAAAATGTCAGCGAAAGCTTGGCCGGACGGGTCGGAATTGTGAACCTGCTGGGATTATCCGATGCGGAGATCTATCGGGAACCGAGTGAGCCTTTCCGGACGGAAACCGGGCATCTGATGAAGCGTTTGTCCGTAAGAAGCAAAAAAGACTTGAATGAGATTTACCGCAGGATATTCAAGGGTTCCATGCCGGAGCTCTATGCAGACGAAAATGTGGATTGGGAGACTTATTACCGTTCCTATGTCGATACCTATCTGCAAAGGGATATTCGTGATCTGGCACAGGTTGCGGATGAAATGCAGTTTTACAATTTTATGACGGTTGTTGCCGCACGTACTTCAAAACCTGTTGTCTACGAGGAACTGGCAAGCGCTTCGGGCATTTCAGCTCCGACGGCAAAGAAATGGCTCTCTATTTTGGCGTCGTCTCATATTGTTGCGCTTGTACAGCCTTATCACAACAATGCGCTCAAACGGGTTGTAAAGATGCCGTTGATCCATTTTCTGGACTCCGGTCTGGCAGCGTACCTATTAAAATGGGGCAATCCGGAAGTACTGGAAAGAGGCGCAATGTCTGGGGCGTTCTTTGAGAGCTATGTGTTTTCGGAAATTTATAAGAGCTATCTGAACGCAGGAAAAGAGCCTCCTGTTTTCTATTACAGGGATAAAGACCAAAAAGAAATAGACCTGCTGCTTTATCAGAATGGCGTGATTTCTCCGATAGAGATTAAAAAATCGGCATCGCCGGGCAAGACGGCCGTTAAAAACTTTCGTGTATTGGAACCCGTTACAGGGGAACCGGCTTTCGGAGGTTTGGAGTCTTTGAAGGTCGAGATTGGAACCGGAAGTGTGGTCTGTATGGCAAACGACCTGTTGCCAGTGGACGAAAAGAACTGGTACGTGCCCGTTTGGCTGATTTAATAAGTATCCGGCAGAAGGAACGAGGACTCAATTGCCCTCGGAAAACCCTTGTTGACAAGGATTTCCTTTGGATTGGCGACTTGCGGTTTCAGACGTAATTCGGCTGACATATAATTACCTTCCTTGCCCCACAAAATGACGTGGACATGGATGACTGCATGTCCGTGCCACCAGTAGAAAAACATCCCTAGAAATAGGGGTGTTTTTCATTCTTTGTCGTAGCCCGCACAGCGATTTGAGCCGGAACAGGCAAAATCTCTGCACCAAAAACACTTGCGCACCTACTGCAGCCGGACAGGACCAATTTTGCCAGAAGTGGTGCATTTGGAACGGCTATTATTTGGGCCCAAAAATAAGGGAGGCAATTTTACAACACCATATTTTCGGAATTGGTGCAAATGCAAATTAGTGGAGGCGATGTTCAACCTCCTCCCTGCAGACATATAAGAAGAACGGCTAGAGTTGGAGCTCTAGCCGCCCAATTGTATTTTGCGGTGCCTAGCCTAGATCGGCACGGTGAACTCGCGGGCATCCACCAGCAGGTAAGATGCTTGCCGCCCGGCTTGAATTGTTACTTCCTCAACCATCTCATGCCAGAGGGAAGCAGAGAACTCTGTTTCGGGCCGCCCCGCTTCCTTTAGTAG
>CANRAZ010000019.1 GCA_947628705.1 uncultured Lachnospiraceae bacterium
GTCCAACAGTATAAGCTCAGGTCAGGTTCTGCAAAGCGCTTATAATTTCCAAAAAGGAAGGCTTATTATTTCGGAAATGGCCGATGCGCTTGCGCTTGACCTTGTTGATAAGGGGCTTGTTACTGACCAGATAGTGCTTCATGTGGGCTATGATATAGAGAGCCTTACAGATCCTGCAATCAGAAATAAGTATAAGGGAGCAGTTAAAAAAGATTATTACGGACGCGAGGTCCCTAAATCGGCTCATGGCTCAGCAAGTCTTAAAGAGCCGACCTCCTCAGCCCGTCTTATTACCGAGGCGGCGCTTGCCATTTATGACAGAGAGGTCAAGCCGGAGCTGCTTGTGAGAAGAATGAATATAACTGCCAATCATGTTGTGGGCGAAAACACGGCAGATAGAAAAAATGAGCCGGAGCAGCTGGACTTTTTTACTGATTACGAGGCTGCAGAACGAGAACGTGAAGCTGAAAATGAGCTGCTTGCCCGTGAAAAGAATATGCAGAAGGCGGTGCTTGACATTAAGAAAAAGTATGGGAAAAACGCTATCGTAAAGGGATTAAATTTAAGAGAAGGGGCTACCGCAATCGAGCGCAACAGTCAAATCGGAGGACACAAGGCATGAATGGATTCGGAACGGAGAGCGACGCCAGCCGTTATGAAGATATAATAAACCTTCCTCACCACCAGTCTGCGACGCATCCTCATATGCCGATCGGCGAAAGGGCGGCGCAGTTCTCGCCCTTTGCGGCGCTTACGGGCTATGAGGACGCGATCGAGGAAACAGCAAGGCTTACGGAAAACAGAGTGGAGCTCAGCGAGTCAGATGCGGAAATTCTGGATTTGAGAATTCAGAAATTGCGTGATATGCTTGAAAACCGGCACGATAGCAGGCTTGAAAAGCAGGCAGAAAACGGTTCTTTAAATTTAATTGAAGAAAACGCCTTTGAGGAACCGGAAGTAATAATAACCTATTTCGTTCCTGATTCAAAAAAGTCAGGCGGAGAGTATGTTTCCGTCTCAGGCAGCGTTAGAAAAATCGACGAGTACAGAAGGTCGCTTATCCTGACAGACGGAAGGGAAATCCTTCTGGCTGATATAATGTCAATAGAGGGGCAATGTTTTAAATGAAGCGCCTTTTAAATCAGTAGCTTTTATTTATGTAGTTTTCCCTGAATTCCTGTTCGAGCTGTTTTACCTCCTGTTCAAATTCTCTTGCAGAAACCAGCGTACAGCCTTGACCGAGAATAATAATCTGCTCCAATCCGTCAGAAGTCGCCACGCGTATATTATATTTTCTGCTGTTGTCGTGTGCAAATTTCTCAATATACTGGTCGGCAGTTTCAGCCTCCCTTGTAAATACCACGTGGATATTGTTATAATCTGAAAATTCCGTATCATGTCCCTTTACCCTATATGCGTCAAAGACAGCAATAACTTCACATTGCTTTAACGCGCTGTAGTTGCAGAGCCTGTCTAAAAGCGCGCCTCTGGCAGAGTCAAGATTAACATTTGCAAGTTCGTTAAGCTCCTGCCATGCAAATATTACATTGTAGCCGTCAACAAGGAGATACGGTACCGTACCGTCCTTTTTTTCCGGCTTAAAGCTTTTTCCGAATCCCGATAAGTCATTATATGAGGAATCGATTACCTTATGTCCCTTTTTATGCTTCCATTTTCCCTCGCCGTCGCGGCTGTTGGAACGGGCAGTGCGGTTTATTATTTCATCTATTTCATCCGTGCCGATATATTCCTCTTCGCAGCATGAAGCGCCTATTTCGCCGTCATTTAAACAGCCGTCAGAGCCTTCGTATGTTTTGCCGCCTGAAATACCGCTGTTATCAGTTCCCGCGCCGCAGTCATTCTGCTCAAAAGCATTGCCGTTAAAAAAATGTCCGAGGCTGTGCGTCGCGCGGAGCGGTTTTAACACGCTTTCAATGTGCATATGCTTCTTTACATCATACCAAGGCACGATGAAGCCGGAACCGTGGGCGCAGAACACAGAGTCTGCTGTGTTGTCAACGTCCGCCTCAGGCTCGTAATTTATTTCTTTTATTATCTTTTCGCTGTCACGGCACGGATAGTAGCCGCACGGCTGACAGGAGAGCCGCCCCTCGCCCTTGGTATAGGAGGCAATTTCAATGTGATAGTTGCCTAAGGTACGTACGGGAACCTCGCCGCTAAGCACGGCGTTTTCTCCGATTTCTTCAATGCGGCAGCTTCCGTTCATGCGTTCAAAATCCGTCATTGCCCGTCCGACGCAGGAGTGAGGCAGTGACAGGGTATAGGAGTAGTAGGGCTCCAAAAGAACGGTCTCGGCCTGCATAAGCCCCTGCCTTACCGCACGGTAAACAGCCTGTCTGAAATCGCCGCCTTCGGTGTGCTTTTTATGAGCCCGTCCTGCTGCGAGAGTTATTTTCACATCGGTAAGCACGGAGTTTGTAAGAACCCCTCTGTGCTGCTTTTCAGCCAGATGGGTCATTATGAGCCTCTGCCAGTTTTTTTCAAGCATGTCCTCGCTGCATTCGCTCGCGAGTTCGATTCCGCTTCCGCGTTCGGACGGTTCAATCAGGAGGTGAACCTCTGCATAGTGTTTCAAGGGCTCAAAATGTCCGACTCCTTCGACAGTGTTTGCGACGGTTTCTTTATAAACTACCGTGCAGCCGCCGAAATCCACGTTGCTGCCAAGACGTTCCGATATCATGTTTTTTAGGATTTCAATCTGTACGGGACCCATCGCATGTACGGTTATCTCCTGAGCGGATTCGTTGAATTCCGAGTAAAAGCCTGTTTCTTCCTCTTCGAGCCGTTTCAGCTTCGGAAAAAGAAGATGAGGGTCGGCGCCGTCTGCCAATATCAGGCGGTAGGACAGCACCGGTTCCGACACGGAAAGATTTTTAGTGTCGTCGCTTCCGAGGGATTGCCCTGATTTTGAAGACAGAATTCCGGTGACGGCACAAACGGTTCCGGATTCGGCTTCGTTTACGGCTGTAAATTTTTCGCCGGAATATATTCTTATCTGATTCACCTTTTCGTCGTTTATCAACGGCATTTTTAAGGTAAGACAACCGCCTGTGACCTTCAAAAAGCTTAAGCGGCTGCCTTGCGGGTCTCTGGATATTTTAAAAATCCTTGCTCCGAATTCCTTACCGTAATCAGGCATAACCGTAAACTGATATAGCGCTTCAAGAAATTCGTCAATTCCGTCAAGCTTAAGCGCAGAGCCGAAAAAACAGGGAAAAATTTTACGCTTTTTTATTGCGGCTGAAAGTTCGTTTCGCTCAATTCTGCCTGTTTCAAGATAGCCTTCAAGAAGCTTTTCGTCGCAAAGAGCGGTTTCTTCACAGTCGATAACGGAAAAATCTATAATGTTTTCAGAGAGAACCTCATGGAGCTTCGAAAGAATAACGGTTTTGTCGGTTCCCGGCATATCTGTTTTGTTCACAAAAATGAAAACGGGTATATTGTGACGCTTAAGATGCTCCCAAAGAGTTTTTGTGTGAGGCTGTATGCCCTCCGGCGCGCTTATGACAAGAACCGCATAGTCTAAAATTTGCAGCGTGCGTTCGGTTTCGGCAGAGAAGTCAACGTGGCCGGGAGTGTCCATAAGCGTAAAAATACTGTCAGACACCGTAAACACTGCCTGTTTTGAAAAAATTGTAATTCCTCGGGCTCTTTCCATTGAGTCATTGTCAAGAAATGAGTCCCTGCTGTCCACACGCCCCTGTTTTCTTATTGCTCCTGCCTTATAAAGCAGAGCCTCGGAAAGAGTCGTCTTTCCGGCGTCAACGTGGGCAAGTATGCCTAAACATATCCTTTTTGCCATGATAGATTCAAAACGCTTTCTTAATTGCCGGCATATAACCGATAGATAATACAACATAAATATAATAGCATTTTTTCTGCCTTGTGGCAACCGTGCGCCGGTAATAATTGAAAGGCGGACAGCGGCAACCGTGCGCCGGCAATAATTGAAAGGCGGACAGCGGCAACCGTGCGTCGGCAATAATTGAAAGGTGGACAGTGGTAACCGCGCGTCGGCAATAGTTGGAAGGCAATAGCGGAAACCGCCATCCTGCCTTTAAGCGTAATATGCAGATCGGGAAGTTATTTTTGGCAAAAAATCGCTGTTTTTTCACTTTTTTTTGTTGAAATTGCCGAAACGCAATGTTGACTTATAGTTTTTATTTGTATATAATTATTACAATACATGACGAGCAGCGGTGGGAGTGCGTCTATTTTTACCCATTTGTTTATATAATGAACCGTATAGGTAAACAGCGGGCGCGCATGGTCTGCCGGGCATAGGAGGAACTTATGTTTGAAAAGGATAAAGTGAGGAAAGAGGAAGGAATGCAGTCGGTTTACATGCTTGTCTTAGAAGCCGCTTTAATCGTTGCATTGCTTTTTTCAGCTTTGAATCCGGCGTCGATAATATCTTCAGGAGGAAAATCCTTCTATTCGATGCTGTTTTCATTTGCCCCTTACAAAATTGCAGGAGTGAATTTGGGGGTCGTAAATGCGCTGCTGATTGCCGCATTGCTTTTAATTGCGGCTTCAGTGATTGCTTACATAATTTCAGCCGCAGCGGTTTTAGCAAACGGCAGCAGCATAAGCAAGTTCCGTTATGTTTATCTGGGAGCTATGATTGCCCAGATTCTGGCGGCAGTACTTATTATGATTTCAAAGCCGGTTGCCGACGGGATAAGCGGCACGGGAGAGGTTGCGCTTGGACAGGGATTTATCATATACCTGCTGTTTGTTTTAGCCGGCGCTTACGTCGCTCTCAAGGCTTTTGACGAGCCTTTGCTCAGGCTTTTTAGAGCAGTAAAACGGTTTGTGGTTAATTTTAATACAAACGGCTATTCCGCTATTGCTTTGGCGGCGGCTGCGGGAATTGCGGTGCTTGCCGTTATTCCGGGAGCGAACGCAATAAGGTTTTCTTCCATTCAAAACAGTGAAAGCCTTTTTGCATCGGTATTTGGCGGATTTTACTCCTATGTAATCGAGCTTTCACGCGCGGTTCTTCCGGACGGAAATGCTTACAGCGCTTTTGCATTTTCGGTTAAGGGATTAAACGGTGTTTATGAGCTCCTCAGCGGCTGGGCGTTTAAGGTTGCCTACTATTCAACCCTTGTGATGTTAATTGCCGTCGCTGTTACGGTTGTCGGACTTGTGATTGCGTTCGTAAAGAGGAACCTCGGAAGCATAGTGGCCTTTATCGGTTCGGTTGTTGCGCTGGTTTCGGGAATTGCAATGTGCATAGGCGCAAAGGGAGCGACTACGCACACGGTCGATTATTATAACATGTTCAGGCTGAACGGCATTAAGGAAAAGGATTATTTCCCGGTAAAGACTCCTGCTGCGCTTGGACTCGTAATGTTTTTAATCGTAATTATGTTTATTGCGGCAGCGATAAAAGCAGCTCCGTCGCTTAAAAAAATCGGGACTAAGGTAAGGGCGGCTTTTGAAGGCTACAAGCCGGCGGTTTCGTTAGTAGTAATCGGTATTGCGTCGGCGGCGCTCGTTGCGTTTGCTTTTGTGCCGGCATTAAACATTCTTAACGTTTCAGGAAAGATGACTGAAAAGTCGCTTTTTGCAACGCTTGCTGACTCTAAGGGATTTTATGAGATTTTTAAAGAGGGCGTTGCAAAGCAGTATTACCAGAGCAGCATGGTCCATCTTCTGTATTGTTCGGGAATTCTGCTTCTTATAGGAGCGGCTGTCAGCATAGCGGGACTCGCTCTTTCTGCTGCAAAGGACAAAAAGCTTGCTTCGTCGATTATGGGCTGCGGTATCGTTTTTTCGGGAGCGGCGCTGATTCTTAACGTTGTTTCAAGCAACAAGCTCGGCGCCTTCAGCGCTGAGATGCAGCGCGATCTGGGAACGACAATAGCAGACTACAAGGGCTTCCTTCAGATGAGTACTCCTTTCGGCCTGATTGCGGCGGCAGCGGTCGTTGCCGTTTTGGCGTTTGCTTTCGGACTGTATATCAGCGGAGAAGGTTCGCTGATGTTTGCGAGGCTTACGGCGGCTCTTTTAATACTGTTTACTTTCATACCCGGACTTAATCCGGGGCGTATTGCAGACGGAGTAAACAAAAATAAAGTTCTCTGGAGCTCGGCTCTGGGCTTCAAATCTTACATAGAAAATCTTAATAACGGCTCGTTTTCAAGAGGTCTGGCAGATCCTAAGGGCTACCAGCTTATGTACGTTCTGGCCTTGACGCTGTTCTTTACTGTAATTGCCCTCGTCGTAGGCTTTTGCTTAAGCTTCGGCGAGCTTAAATTCAGAAAGGTTTCAGCGACTGTTATGATGCTGGCTTCCCTGATAGGCTTTGCTTCAACGGCATTAATGCCTTTTGCCTGCCGGCTCAATGAAGAAACAATTGATTTAACAAAGCTGGTTCCGATGCGCCCTATCGGAATTTATGCCTACATGATATTTATGGCGGCATGCTTCCTGTTTGCGCTTGCGAGCATGCTGAGGCTCCCTATTCCTGCGGAAGAGGACACTTACGAATTCAAACAGAATTACAAGCTGTTCCTCATGGCTCTGCCGTTTATAGCGCTTGTAATCGTGTTCTCGTATCTGCCTCTGTGGGGCTGGCGTTATTCCTTCTATGATTACACTCCGGGAACCGACCTTAGCTTTAGGGATTTTGTAGGATTTAAGTGGTTTAAGTTCCTTGTTGAAAGACCTTCACAGAGACAAGAGATTGTCAGGGTTCTCCGAAACACCCTTGTAATGAGCGGTCTTGGACTTTCAACTCAGGTGCTCCCTGTAATATTCGCAATATTCATTTCCGAAATCAGAAGACCGTGGTTCAAGAAAATCGTTCAGACTGTAACAACGATTCCTAACTTCATAAGCTGGGTTCTTGTGTACTCAATCGCAAGAGCGCTCTTTGAGTCTGACGGTTTCATAAACAACTTTGCAATCGGTCTTGGAATGTACAATGAACCGAAGATGTTCCTGCAGTTCAGCGGTTTTGCAACCTGCATATGGATGCTGCTTTTCGGTATTTGGAAGGGTCTTGGCTGGAGCGCCATCATATACATAGCGGCGATTTCAGGTATAGACCAGCAGCTTTACGAAGCGGCAACGGTTGACGGCGCAGGCAGGTTCAAGAGAATGTGGCACATTACGGTTCCGGGATTGATGCCGACGTTTATGGTTCTTTTCCTGATGGCAATAGCGGGCTGTCTGTCAAACGGCATGGACCAGTATTACGTATTCCACACCTCGGCCAATAAGGACTGGATAGAGGTTTTGGATTATTACGTGTACCGGCTGGGTCTTGGCGACGGCAGCGTTGCGCTTGCGACGATAATAGGCATGATGAAGTCAGTGGTAAGCGTTGTGCTCCTCTTTATTGCGAACGGAGTTTCAAAGCTTGTCCGCGGTGAATCAATCGTATAACGTAAGGACAGACACGGAGGTAATGATATGCTAGGAAAGAAAAAGGGACAAAATTCAGAAGACGGCATCATCAGATATAAGATGTCTGCCGGCGACTGGGTGTTTACAATAATCAACTACTCGGTTTTTGCGATATTCGCGCTTATGTGCTTCTTCCCGTTCTACTACCTGTTTATTAACACGATAAGCGATAATCAGGCGTGTATACAGGGTCGTGTAAACTGGTACCCTGTGGGAGTGCAGTTCAGCAACTATGTCAGTCTTTTAAATGCAACAGACCTTTTGCAGGCGCTGAAGATATCCGTGCTTAGAACGCTGATCGGAACCGTAACTATGGTTCTTGCTTCGGCTTTTGTCGGATACCTTGTAACAAAGCAGGAAATGTTTGCAAGAAAAGTAATTTACAGAATTATGGTAATTACGATGTACTTTAACGCCGGGCTCATACCGTGGTACATGACTATACAGATGCTCGGCCTTACAAACAACTTCTGGGGCTACATTATTCCGGGAATAGTCGCGCCTTATAACATAATCCTTGTAAAGACCTACATAGAATCGATTCCGGCGGAGCTTGAAGAAAGCGCTCACATTGACGGCGCAAGCTATATGCAGGTTTTCAAGAGCATCATTCTTCCGCTGAGCAAACCGATACTTGCTACAATCGCAATCTTCGGCGCTGTAGGAAACTGGAATGCTTTTCAGGACTGTATGGTGCTTATGAGCGGCGAGCCGAAGCTTTACACTTTGCAGTACCTGCTTTACAGGTACCTGACGATGGAGAATAATCTGGAGTCCATAATGAACTCGCAGGGAGGCTCCGTTAACACGGACGCGCTTGATAAGGCGCTTAATTCCAGAGCCGTTGAGTACACTGTTTCAATGGCGACCATTATCCCTATACTTCTCGTATATCCTTTCCTGATGAGGTACTTTGAAAAGGGTATTATGATTGGAGCCGTTAAGGGCTGATTTCGTTAATTTATTTTTAAAATAAATTAAAATTTAAGAAGGAGGAAAAAAATATGGCAAAGAAAATTGTTGCATTACTGCTTGCAGCCGTAATGGCATTTTCCTTAGCAGCCTGTGGAAAAGAAGGAGATCCTACTCAGTCAACACCGTCTCCTACTCAGGGCGCCGGAAGCGAAAACAACGGCGGAGAAGGAAGCGGAGACAGCGGTGACGGCGGTATATTTGAGCAGGATTCGGAAAAGTGGATTTATGCCGATGACGGAATAGCATATACAGCAGATCTTACGGACGTTATTCCAAAGGAAACCGTTACGCTTACCATTTCATCACAGACTGCCAACACAAACGCTGAACAGCTTGGGTGGTTCGCTGATGTAATGCTTGAGAAATTCAATGTCAAGATCAACACGATACAGTCTAAGGGCGATCAGTTTACTACGCTTATGGAGTCCGGCGATCTTGGAGACATTGTTATGTTCGGTGAGATAGGCGATAACTTCAAGAACGCTATTAAAAACGGAATGCTTCTTAATTGGGACGAGAATGACCTCATGAAGAAATATGCGCCGTATATTTACAATCTTAGGGACACAGACCTTAAGAAGGTATTTGAGAAGTCAACAGCTGAAAGCAACGGAGTAATCTACTCAATCGGTAACGATGTTGCAGCAGCAGACCCTGACAAGCATCAGCTTTTCATGTACTATCCTTGCTTGCGCTGGGATCTTTACAAGGAACTCGGAATGCCTGAAATTAAGACCCTTGAGGACTATATTGACATTCTTGCAGATATGCAGGCGCTTGAGCCGACATCCGATATCGGAACAAAGACCTATGGCGTTTCACTTCATACTGCATGGGAGACAACGGCATTCATGGTAATGTATGTTAAGTCTACAGCCGCTTTCTATGGCTGGGATGAATTCCACTGCGGTCTTTACAACTCTGAAACCCATGAGTTCCAAGGCTGTCTGCAGGAGGACGGTATTTACTTAAGATGTCTTAAGTTCTACAACCAGCTCAATCAGAAGGGACTTGTTGACCCTGACTCTGAGACAAACGACTGGTCGGCAGTTTCCGAAGCTATGACAAACGGCGAAACCTTCATGGATATTTTCAACTATGTCGGTACCTATTACAACACAGATGTGCATCTTGCAGCAGGCAAGGCAATGGTTCCTATCGCCGCTGAGGATTTCACCTCTCTTGTTTACGGCTTCAACAGCTACGGCGGAAATTATCAGGTTGCAATCGGTTCTAAGACTGAGTATCCTGAGCTTTGCATGGCAATCATCAACTGGCTTTACACTCCGGAAGGAACGCTTACATTCCTTTACGGACCTCAGTCCAAGACAGCCGACCCTACCGATAAGGAAGGCGCATGGTACTTTGATGAGGACGGTTACCTTTGCTTGACAGATATTGGTAATGAATGCTACGTTACAAAGGATACTGAGTTCCACGGAATGAAGTTCTCGGACGGTACTGCGGCATTCAACGTTCAGCCTTGGGCAAAGGATGCGGTTAATCCGCAGTCCAAGTACGGCGAGACCTATAACTGTGAAAACTGGGCTTCCTACAGCGGAATCAATAATTATGACATTATCAATGATTACTATACTACATATGGCGTAAGCACGTTTGATGAGTACATTGAAAAGAACATAGATCACGCAGTAGTAGTTCCGGGCACGCAGTATGTTTCAACCACACAGAGCAGAACCCTCAAGGCTACGTGGGCTTACGTATATGATATTGTCAAAACAGGTTCATGGCGTGCAATTTATGCGAAGACTGATGCAGAATTCGATCAGATTGTCGCACAGATGATTAAGGACGCGGATGCTGCAGGATATCAGGATTGCCTCGAGTACAGTCTTGGTGAAGCGGATCTTAGAACACAGGCTGAGGCGGAAGCTCTTTCCGACTGACAACCGTAAAATAATGAACAGAAATAAGGCTGTCAAAAAGCAAGAACGGTAGTTTCAGCTTGGCACAGACCGGAAAAATTCATTAGAGCGTAATTTGAATTCCGGAAACAGTGATTAAAGCGGACCCCTTTTGTTAGACTGAAAATTGTCTAATGAAAGGGGTCTTTTCTTGATTTTGAGCCGTAAAACCCAAAATAAAGAAAAATTACAGCCATTTATCCTAAAAAAAACTGGATTTATCACTTTTAATATGCTATAATTCTATTCTGTGCAGTTGTATATAAACGGTCATATGGAATCATCGGAACGGAAAAATCCGGTTAATGATATGGGACAGGCTGACAAAGCGGTTTACGCCGCCTGCATTATCCGATACAAAATGAGCAGCATCGTTTTGCTGTAAATACCAGGAGGAATAAATAATGAGTATTAAAGTGGAAAACTTGGAAAAGAGCATGGCTAAAATTACTGTTGAGTGTCCCGCAGAGGACTTTGAGGCAGCAATAGTAAAGGCTTATCAGAAAAATAAGAACAAAATCAATGTTCCGGGCTTCCGTAAGGGGAAGGCTCCTCTTAAGATGATTGAAAAAATGTACGGACCTGAAATGTTCTATGAGGATGCTGCTAACGCTTTGATACCTGATGCATATGCGAAGGCGGCGGAGGAATCAGAGCTTGACATCGTCAGCAGGCCTGATATTGATGTTACTCAGATTAAAAAGGGCGAAGCTTTCATCTTTACCGCAACAGTTGCAGTAAGACCGGAGGTGAAGCTTGGAGAATACAAGGGCGTCGAAGTCCCTAAGGCCGATGTTTCCGTTTCTGATGAAGAGGTCGAGGCAGAGGTACGCAAGGCGCTTGAGCAGAATGCAAAGACAGTTGAGGTTACAGACCGTGCCGTTAAGGACGGAGACGAGACGGTAATTGATTTTGAAGGCTTTGTTGACGGAGTTGCCTTTGACGGGGGAAAAGGAACGGACTATCAGCTTAAGATTGGTTCGGGGGCGTTTATTCCGGGATTTGAAGAACAGATCGTCGGCAAGAATATCGGAGAAGAGTTTGATGTAAACGTAACCTTCCCTGAAGAATACCATGCAGACGACCTTGCAGGAAAACCGGTGGTATTTAAGTGTACCGTTAAGTCCATTAAAGAAAAAATCGTTGAGGAGGCTACTGACGAATTTGCTTCTGAGGTTTCGGAGTTTGAAACGCTCAAGGAGTATAAGGAAGATATCAGAAAGAACCTTGCGGAAACCAAGGAAAAGCATGCCAAGTCCGTAAAAGAGGATGCGGCGGTTGCGAAGGCGGCTGAAAATGCAATAATTGATATTCCTCAAAAGATGATAGACACAAATAAAGAGCAGATTGCAGAGGATTTTGCTTACAGACTTCAGACACAGGGACTTACAATTGAGAAATATCTTGAGTTTATGGGAATTGACTACAACAAGTATCTTGAGAACCTTGAGCCTGAAGCAATTAAAAGAATCCGTACAAGGCTTACTCTTGAAGCTGTCGCAAAGGCAGAGGGGATTGAGGCAAGCGAAGAGGATTTTGAAAAAGAAATTGCGTCAATGGCAAAGCAGTACAACATGGAGCCGGAGAAGGTTAAAGAGGTTCTCGGCTCGCAGGCTGATACAATTAAGGCCGATATCTGCGTAAAGAAGGCGGCAGAGCTTATTGCCGACGCCGCAGTAGAGGTCGAGAGCGCTAAGGAGGATTCCGAAGACTCTGACAAATAAAATTCCGACAGGCAGACGTTCTGCTCGGAGTAATAACGCGTGAGAGCCCGATAGCCCGGCTCTTGACGGCAGTAAAACCGAAGATAACACAAGCAAGCACAGGGGGCAGCCGTAAAATATGCAAGCAAAGCTTAGACGGCAGCTCCTTCTTTGCCGCAGGGTGTTTATCTTTATCAATTAAGAAACAGAAAATAAAACGGAGGGAAGATATGAGTTTAATACCTTATGTAATAGAACAGACAAGCAGGGGTGAACGCTCCTATGATATTTATTCAAGACTTTTGAAGGATAGGATTATTTTTCTCGACGGAGAGGTGAACGATGCAAGCGCAAGCGTAATTGTCGCAGAGCTTCTCTTTCTTGAGTCGGAGGATCCACAGAAGGACATTAACTTTTATATTAACAGTCCGGGAGGCTCTGTAACAGCCGGAATGGCGATTTACGACACTATGAAATATATCAAGTGTGATGTTTCAACGATCTGTGTCGGTATGGCGGCAAGCATGGGCGCATTTCTTCTTGCCGGCGGTACGAAGGGTAAAAGAATGGCTCTTCCTAACGCAGAGATTATGATTCATCAGCCGTCGGGCGGCGCGCAGGGTCAGGCTACTGAAATTGAAATAACCGCCAAGCATATTCTTAAGACAAAGGAAAAGCTGAACAGAATTCTTTCCGAAAACACAGGAAAGCCTTATGAGCAGGTTTGCGAGGACACGGAACGCGACAACTGGCTTGATGCAGATGAGGCAAAAGAGTACGGACTTATTGATGAAGTAATCGTAAGCAGATAATTTTCAATAAAGGAGAGCAAAATTGGCAAAAAATAACGGCTCAAAGGAGGCATGCTGCTCCTTTTGCGGCAAGCCCAAGGAACTGGTTGACAAGCTGATAAAGGGTCCGGGAGGAATATATATATGTGATGAATGTGTCGAGCTCTGCAATGATATTCTTGACGAACACAGCGATAAGCCTGAGGACGATGACGATTACGGCATAAACGAGGATGAGATAAACCTTGTTAAGCCAAAGGAAATGAAAGAGTTTCTTGACCAGTATGTTATCGGTCAGGAGGACGCAAAGAAGGCTTTAAGCGTTGCAGTATACAACCATTATAAAAGAATCATTTCGGGCGCCGAGCTTGATGTAGATGTCCAGAAGAGCAACGTGCTTCTTATCGGGCCTACGGGTTCAGGAAAAACTTACCTTGCGGAAACGCTTGCAAGGATAATAAATGTGCCGTTTGCAATTGCAGACGCTACTTCCCTTACGGAAGCAGGTTATGTCGGAGAGGACGTCGAAAACATACTTCTTAAGCTTATTCAGGCGGCGGACTACGACATTGCGAAGGCTGAGCACGGAATTATTTATATTGACGAGATTGATAAAATCACTAAAAAGAGCGAAAATGTTTCAATAACAAGAGACGTCTCCGGTGAAGGAGTTCAGCAGAGCCTGCTGAAAATCCTTGAAGGAACGGATGCGAGCGTTCCTCCGCAGGGCGGAAGAAAGCACCCGATGGCAGAAATGTTCCATATCAACACAAAGGATATTCTGTTTATATGCGGCGGCGCATTTGACGGGCTTGAAAAGATAATAGAGAACAGAGTTGCTCAGAAATCCATTGGATTTAATTCTGAGCTGTATTATAAGAATGACAGTTCGATAGGCGATTTGTTCAGAAAGGTCCTTCCTCAGGATCTGGTTAAATTCGGTCTTATTCCTGAATTTATCGGACGTGTGCCTGTCACCGTTGCCCTTGACAGGCTGACAGAAGAAGACCTGATAAGAATCCTTAAGGAGCCTAAAAATGCAATAGCCAAGCAATATGCCGCACTTCTTGGGCTTGACGGAGTGTCGCTTGAGTTCACAGACGAGGCTTATAAAGAGATTGCAAGGCTTTCCGAAGAAAGGCAAACAGGGGCAAGAGGCCTCCGTTCCATTGTTGAGAACATTATGATGGATATAATGTATGAGATTCCTTCGGATGAAACGGCGGTTCGCTGCATAGTAACAGGAGAGGCTGTAAAGGGCGATACAAAGCCTGACGTTATAAGAGACGCATCTGTAAAAAAGCACGCCTGATTTGATGCAGCGGAATGTGCATCCGCAGATAGTCGGTAAAAATGCCTGAGTTTGGTCTTGACATTTTGAAAATAACTGAATAGGATAACAGTATATTTAATTCGGAGGTGGATTCCGTGAATATAACAAGGGCGGAGCTTGAGACAGTCTGCGGAATAACCAGCAAACTGCCGCAGAATACCCAGCCGGAATTTGCCTTTTCCGGAAGGTCAAACGTGGGAAAGTCTTCACTGATAAACTCCCTCGTAAACCGAAAGGCGCTTGCCAGAACATCTTCCCAGCCGGGAAAGACACAGACGATTAATTTTTTTCATCTGAACGACAGCTTCTATTTTGTGGATCTGCCGGGCTACGGTTACGCAAAGGTTTCACAGGAATTAAAAGCAAAGTGGGGCAAGATGATTGAGAGGTATTTGAAATCGTCACCTGTTCTCAAAATAGTTTTCCTTCTGGTGGATATCAGACATGAGCCGACGGAAAATGACAAGATTATGTTTGAATGGGTAGTGCATAACGGTTTCAGACCTGTTATAATTGCTACAAAGCTGGATAAAATAAACAGAAGTCAAAAGGACAGACAGCTGAAAATAATCCGAAGCACGCTGGGAATTGACAAAACGGTCAAGGTCATTCCTTTTTCTGCAAAAACAAAGCAGGGCACTGAGGAGATATGGGAGCTTATGGAAGCCGAAATGAAACTGTCTGAAGGTGAGAAGCATGAGAGAAATTGTGATTGACGGAAAAATGATGGGTTCAAAGGAAGAAATGCATGACCATTTAAAGTCAAGATTTAATCTTCCGTACTATTATGCCAGAAATCTGGACTCGCTTTATCAGATCCTGCTTAAGGAAAGCGACCCGATAAAGGTTGAGCTGATTAACAGCGGCAGCATCGCTCTAGGCTACGGCGATGCGCTGATTCTTCTTTTGAAGGATTTGGCGCTTAAAAACAGTAACTATATCATTGAAATAAAGGATTGATCCGTGCCGTCTCATCGGGCAGAAGGAAAAAGACAAAAAGCCGGCTGCTTCAGAAGCGGTCGGCGTTAGAAGAGTGCGGAGGAGGAACCTAGCTTTCAGCCTTGTCCTCTTCGAGCAGTGTGTTTAAAACGTAGGCATATATGTCTGCGTTTTTTTGTTTCCATTTTGTGCAAATCGTTTCAGCGGCAGATGCTGTTGGAACAAGAAGACTAAGTTCGATTATGGAACTGTCACGCTCAATAATTTTAAGTTCGGCAATATATTCGCCGCTGCCTGTTTCATAATAGTCCGCAAGAGAAGAAACCTCTTCGCGAAGGGTGTATTTTTCATTGGTAAGGTAGGTGTCGATGTCGTCACGAATTTCTTTTGATATCTTTTTGTAAAAGCAAGAGAGAGCTTCCTTACCTTCAGGGGTTATGCGGTAAAGAGTCTGGCTCAGAGTCGATTCTGAGGAAATATACTGATCCTCGACAAGTTCGCTTAAAACCTGCTGTATGACAAAATAAGTGGTGTACTCTCTTTCAGTAATAAACTTAGTAAGCTGCGCATTTGTCATTGGAAAGTCCACTCTGTCAAGAATGTAAAGAATAATGAGCTTGTAGAGCATAAGCGTTTCCGGCTGCATAAATGTTTCCTCCTGTCAGACAGAAAAATCTTCATAGAATTACCCAGAAAGTGTTTTGTCAACAATTAGTAGCTGCGCAAAAAATTATCATGGGTTTATCAGTCTGCCTTGTCTTATGTTGTTTTTTTTCATATATGCGTTAATAGTGTTTAAAACTCTTTTTTTATCAGCGGTAAAAGCGGGCGCTGCAAGGAGTTTTTTTGGAGCGTCGCCTGTAATACGGTAGATTACGGTTTCCCTCGGAATAAGCTCAATACACCTGCAAAGAGTTTCGATGTAAGCCTGCTCATTCATCAAATGAAAACGGTCGGGGTGCCGGATGTATTCCTGCTCCATAGCCGTTCCTCGGAGAATATGCAGCAGCGAAAGCTTTACGCCGTGGGGCTCTAGTGACGAGATTTCAGCGATGCTTCTGTAAATATCATCAGGCGTTTCAGTCGGCAGACCTAAAATCATGTGAATAATGACAGGAAAACCGTTTAATTTCAGAAGCTTCCAAGCATCAAGGAAGGCGCTGTAGTCATAGCCACGGTTAAAGGCTCTGGCAACGGTATCATTCACAGTCTGAAGACCAAGCTCGATGTAAATGTCCTTTTTGTAATTACTTCTCAGTTTTTTCAGCAGCTCAATAATCTCAGGCGATATGCAGTCGGGACGTGTTGCGACGCTTAGGGCAATTATTTCTTTACGGCAAAGAACCGAAGAAAATAATTTACAGAGGTAGTCCGGCGAAGCGTAGGTGTTTGTGAAGGATTGAAAGTAAGCAATGTAAGGTCCGCCTGCCTTGTCGGAAACAAGTTCCTTGGCTCTTTGCAGCTGTTCTTCGATTGGAAGAATTTCCCTGATTTTGAAGGAACAACCTTCACCGCCGTTTTTGAAATTTTCTTCACTCTTATAAGTGTTCAGTACATTTTTATTCTCAGCCGAACCGTCGTTTTCTGGAAAAAAATCTTTACAAGGTTCTCTTGCAGGGGTAAAATCACCGGAACCCCTTTCACTGCAAAAGGAGCATCCACCAAAACCGATCCGTCCGTCTCTGTTTGGGCAGGTCATGCCTCCGTCAAGGGCAAGCCTGTAAACCTTTCGTCCATAAGCCGCCTTGTAATAATCATTGGCAGAGAAGTAATGCTCATTATTCATGTTAAAATGCTGTTCCGTTCCACACTCCGTCATTAGCTTTGATTCTTTGGCAGCTTTCGCAACCGTTTAAAAGCGCCCTATGTGTCCTAAACCGTTCAACAAATCAGATGCAAAGATGAGCATTGCTGATTTTAGTTGAAATAGCTCCATAATTTTTTTAACTATGCGCTTTTCCCTTTTGTTTCTCTAATTGTATCATGTTTTTATTCTTTTGCAATATAAAAGCAACAAAGTTTAGTGTTTTTAAAGGGTTTGCTGACTTGAAAATTTCAGATATCGGTTGATAAGGTTGAACAGAAAATAAAGGGTAGAGAAACTTCTGGGCTTTATTTTCTGTTGCGGTAAAAGTGACACAGTAAAACAGTAATTAGTATGGTTTTCTATTAATAAAACTGAGTAAAGTCAAATAAAATTTCGTAATTGCTGTTTTTTTATTATTTACAAAAATGTTGCATTCGGATTGGGGTAAACGATACAGATACAAAAGGTAAAGCACACTAGAGATATTTGCCAACTGGTATTTTAAAGTATAATAAAAATGGTCTATTTTTGTCCGTTGTTATCTCGATTTTAGCAATTGTGTCTGCACGTCTATTAAACAGAATCTTAAACTGGGAGGAAAAATATGAATATCGCAGTTGTGGGAGCAGGCTATGTTGGACTGTCGTTAGCAGTTTTACTAGCCCAGCATAATAATGTTACTATAGTAGATGTGATTCCACAAAAAGTTGAAATGATTAATAAAAAAAAATCACCAATTCAAGATAATGAAATTGAAGAATATCTAACAAAAAAAATTAATGTATCAGAAAATAGAGATGGCAATCCGGGACTGTGGGCTACTTTAGATGGATGTACAGCGTACAAGGAAGCTGAATTTGTTATAGTAGCAGCACCGACTAATTACGATATAGTCAAATCATATTTTGATACATCGGCTGTCGAGATTGTTCTAGAGGACATTTTATCGGTTAATAGAAAAGCAACTATAGTAATTAAATCTACGATACCTGTTGGATTTACAGAGGAAATGAGAAAAAAATTTTATAGTAATAATATCATCTTCAGTCCAGAGTTTCTCAGAGAATCAAAGGCATTATACGATAACTTATATCCCAGCAGAATTATTGTGAGCGAGGATATTAATAATTCTGATGTAGTGGAAAGAGCGCATGAGTTTGCTCAGTTATTGCAGGAAGGTGCGATTAAGAAAGACATTCCTAAATTGTTTATTGGTTTTAATGAAGCAGAAGCAATTAAACTTTTTGCCAATACTTATTTGGCGATGAGAGTGGGATTCTTTAACGAATTGGATACATATGCTGAAGTGAAAGGATTTAATGCACGCCAAATAATAGAAGGGGTATGCCTTGATCCACGTATTGGGTCACATTATAATAATCCATCATTTGGATACGGAGGATATTGCCTGCCAAAAGACTCAAAGCAATTATTAGCAAATTTTGAAGGTGTTCCGGAAAAATTGATAAAAGCAATTGTAGAGTGCAATACAGTAAGGAAAGACTTTATAGCAGAGCAAGTACTATCTAAAGCTGGTTTTGATGGAAAGCAGGATGCTGAAGATTATTTTAAGCATGGTATTCAACAATGTATTGTTGGTATTTATAGGTTAACTATGAAGAGCAATTCGGATAATTTCCGTCACAGTGCCATTCAAGGAGTTATTAAGAGAATTAAATCATATGGAGTCAAAGTCATTATATATGAACCAACTTTAAATGATGGAGAAGAGTTTTATGGTGATAAAATTGTTAATGACATAGATGATTTTAAGAAAAAAAGTAATGTTATTTTGGCAAATAGAATGGACGAGAGTCTATTAGATATAAAAGAAAAAGTTTATACAAGAGATATTTTTTATAGAGATTAATAAAACAGGAGGTTATCCTAATGAAAATTTTTATTACAGGTGTTGCAGGCTTTTTGGGTAGTCATCTAGCAGACGCAATGTTGGCGGAAGGGCATGAAGTAATTGGTTGTGATAACTTGATTGGAGGTTATAGAGATAATGTCCCTGCGGAAGTGGATTTTTATGAAAGTGATTGCAACGATTTCGAAAAAATGAAGGAACTCCTTAAAAATGTTGATATTGTATATCATACTGCTTGTACCGCATACGAGGGTCTTTCAGTATTTTCGCCTAAACTTGTTGCCGAAAATACATACTTGAATTCTGTTTCGATGGCAAGTGCTGCAATTGCTAACAATGTAAAGCGCTTTGTAACGTGTTCATCTATGGCAAGATATGGTACGCAGGAGATTGTACCATTTACAGAAAATATGATTTGTAAGCCGCAAGATCCGTATGGTATTTCTAAATTTTCAGCTGAAAATGTGCTTAGAAATCTTTGTGAAATACATGGAATGGAATTAGTGATCGCTGTTCCGCATAATATTATCGGCCCTCGTCAAAAATATGACGACCCATTTAGAAATGTTGCTTCAATAATGATCAACCTTATGCTGCAGGGACGTCAGCCTATCATTTACGGAGATGGGATGCAAAAACGCTGTTTCTCGTTCGTTCAAGACGATATTGATTGTCTTAAAAAGCTGGCTTTTCAGGATAATGTTGTCGGTGAAGTTATCAATATTGGGCCAGACGAAGAATTTGTTACAATCAATCATTTGGCTGAAACATTGGCAAAACTTATGGATTTTGAGCTGCATCCGATATATATGCCTGGACGTCCTCAAGAGGTAAAGCTGGCAACCTGCTCTGCAGATAAAGCACGCAGGCTGTTGGGGTATCAGACAAAGTATACTTTGGAGCAGGGCCTTTCAAAGATGATAGATTACATTAGAGAGCGCGGCGCGAAGCCGTTTATTTACCATTTACCTATTGAAATTTATAGTGAGAAGACACCTAAAACATGGTCTGAGCATTTATTCTGAATATAGCAAGCACCGCTAATCATGTAATATATAATATGAAATGAAAGCCGAATAAAAATGATTGATAATAATATAAAATATGTTTTTATTATAGGAACAAAGGGAATACCTGCTAATTATGGAGGATTTGAGACATTTATAGAAAAATTGACACTTAATCAAATTGATAAAACTATACAGTACTATGTTTCATGCCAGCAATCTCCTGAAACCTATAAAGCTAAACTTTATAAACATAATGGGGCGATTTGCTTTCCGATAAAGGTTCCCAATTTTGGTGCGGCAAGAGCAGTGTATTATGACTGCCAGTCGTTAAAATGGTCTATTAATTTTATAAAAAAGAATAATATAAAGAATGCTATTATTTTTATTTGTGCATGCAGAATCGGACCGTTTATTGCCATTAATAAGAAAAAAATGGAAAGACTTGGGATTAAACTGGTAATTAACCCGGATGGCCATGAGTGGCTTAGAGCAAAGTGGAATGCAGTAATAAAAAAGTATTGGAAAATATCAGAAAAATTGTGTGTTAAGCATGCGGATTTTCTGATATGCGACAGCATTAATATTGAAAAATATATTCAAAGAGAATTTAAAAAATATAAGCCTAAAACTACATTTATTGCTTATGGTGCTGAAACGGAAAAATCTATATTATCAGATGATAATCCAAAAATTATAGAATGGTACAAAAAATGGAATCTGAAGCCAGGTGAATATTATGCCAATATTGCCAGATTAGTACCGGAAAATAATTATGAAACAATTGTTAGAGAGTTTATGGCATCCAATACCAAAAAGTCTTTGGTTATAGCAGCATCTCTAAAAGGAAATAAGTTTTATGAAAAATTGAAAGAACAATTCCACTTTGAAAATGATTCAAGAATTAAGTTTGTTGATGGAATCTATGACCAGGAACTGTTAAAGAAGATACGGGAGAATGCATTCGGTTATATTCACGGACATTCTGTAGGAGGGACAAATCCATCCCTGCTTGAGGCATTGGGGACATTAAATCTAAATTTATTGTATGACGTATCCTTTAACCGAGAGGTTGGAGAGGATGGCGCTTTATATTGGAATCTTGAAAGCGGAAATTTAAAAAAGATTATAGAAAAAGCGGATAACATGTCGCAGGATCAGATCGAGAAGCTGGGTGTTGCTGCTCACAATAGAATAAAAGAATTTTATACTTGGGAGTTTATTGATACGCGCTATGAATACGAGTTCAATAGGGGTTTTGCAGGGGAATACTGATTATGCAGTGTTATGCTACCATCGTCACAACTGAGACATATTTTGCTGGCGTGAAACTGTTAAGAGACAGTTTAAAAAGAACTCTTACTAGCTACGCCCTTAAAATTTTTGTACCTGAAAGGCTGTACAATAAACTAATTTCTACTGGGGACTTTACAATCCAAGAAATAGAAAAGTATAATTTTGATTTTAAATTAAACAGTTATTTGGTAAAGCTAAATGACAGGTCTGAAAATTCACAGTGGAATTATACATTTGACAAGTTGGTTTTGTTTTCAAAGACAGAATATGAAAAAATTGTCTATCTGGATTGCGATATAGAAGTCAAAAAAAATATTGATGATCTTTTTAACAGACCACATATGTCAGCAGTAAAACCGTCTTTAGGAAATCCAGACTACACTAGAGGCTTTAATTCGGGAGTTATGGTAATTGTTCCCAAAGAGGGGCTAGATGTTAAGATACTTGAGTTAGTAAATGACCCAAGGTTGCATGATTTATCATCTATAAGTGATAACGATTTGCTTCAGGCTTTTTATCATGATTGGGGAAAAAATCCGAACCAAGTATTGCCAGATGAATACAATGTTTTTTACCCATACGTCAATGAATATGTGAATTTAAAAGAAATAAAGATTATGCATTACATCGGGAAGAGTAAGCCGTGGCTTATAAAGTAAAGATGTGATGGATGCAAGTATGAAAGCTGTAAGGAAAACTAAAAAATAGGATAAAAAAATGATAATTACGAAAACACCATTCCGCATGTCCTTCTTCGGCGGCGGCACGGATATGGAAAGCTTTTTCCGAGAAAACGGAGGAGCTGTCATATCAACCACTTTCGACAAATACTGTTATGTTACTGTCAGGCATCTTCCGAGATTTTTTGATTATAAGACGCATCTCACTTATTCACGCATGGAGTATGTAAATAAAACGGATGAGATAGAGCATCCCGCAATACGAAATGCAATGAAGATGCTGGATATGCATGAAATCCGCCTGACGTATGATTCCGACCTCCCTGCAAGGTCGGGGTTAGGGACAAGCAGTTCGTTTGCAGTAGGAATGCTTAATGCCTTTTATGCATTAAAGGGCAAGTATGCTGACAAAAAAAGGCTGGCAGATGAAGCGATATATCTTGAGCGTACCCTCTGTAATGAGGCAGGAGGGTGGCAGGATCAGATAGCAGCATCATACGGTGGGCTTAACCGCATTAACTTCAGCAGCAGCGGATATGAAGTACTTCCTGTCATCATTTCTCCTGAAAGAAAACAGGAGCTTAACAGAAACCTGATGATGTTCTTTACGGGATTTACCAGATTTTCGCATGATGTCCATTCCACAAAAAAGACAGGAGGCAGGACAGCACAGCTGAAGGAAATGTACGGACTTGTCGATGAAGCGGAAAGGATCCTTACGGACAGAGTTTCAGATCTTGATGAATTTGGAAGACTCCTTGATTACACATGGAAACTGAAGCGCAGGACGGGAGAAAAAGTATCCACGGACAGCATTGATTTGATATACGAAAAGGGAATTAAAGCGGGAGCAATCGGGGGAAAGCTTCTGGGCGCCGGAGGAGGAGGCTTCTTCCTTTTTTATGTGCAGCCGGAAAAACAGGAAGCGGTGAAGGCAGCTCTGAAGGAACTGCTGTACGTGCCGTTTGAGTTTGAGGAAGGCGGAACAAGGGTAATACACTATACGCCCGAAACATACATTTCATCGGAAAAAGGTAATTGATGCAGTGAAAGCGGTAATAATGGCAGGCGGGAAAGGAACCCGCATATCGTCGGTTGCAAAAGACATGCCGAAGCCGATGGTAAGAATAGAAGGAAAACCCATACTGGAGCATGAGATAGAGTGCCTCAGGAATCAGGGAATTACGGATATAATCATAACGGTCGGCTACCTTGGAGAGTCAATTACTGAATATTTTGGGGATGGCGAGAAGACGTCGCCTGCAACAGGGAAGCCGTTCGGCGTGAAAATAGAATACTATTTTGAAAATGAGCCCTTGGGAAATGCAGGAGCTCTTTTTAAAATAAAAGACATGCTTCAGGAAGATTTTCTTCTGATTAACGGGGATTTGATGTTTGACATTGATCTCAGCCGGTTTATAAAGTTCCATAAAGAGCATGATGCCCTAGCCACATTGTTTACTCATCCGAACAGCCATCCTTATGACAGCGGTCTGATCGAAGCCGACGGAAAAGGGGCAGTAGTCAAGTGGCTCTCTAAAGAGGACGAGAGAAAGGGATATTATAAAAACCGGGTAAATGCCGGTATTCATATTTTATCGCCAGTACTGCTTGACGCAGGCACGGAGGCAGGAAAGACAGACCTTGACAGGCAGATTCTCAAGCCTCTGGCTGGAAGCGGAAAAATGTTCTGCTATGACAGCCCGGAGTATGTAAAGGATATGGGTACGCCGGAACGTTATAAGGAGGTCTGCGCCGATTTTAAGGCAGGGCGTGTCAGCGCGGGAAATTTAAAGAACAAGCAGAAGGCTGTGTTTCTGGACAGGGACGGAACAATAAACAGATATGCTGGATTTTTAAGGAATATAGAAGATTTCGAACTGCTTCCCGGGGTGTCAGATGCGGTAAAGAGAATCAACGAATCGGGATATCTTGCAATTGTCGTGACTAACCAGCCGGTAATTGCAAGAGGCGAGCTGACGGCTGGAGAGCTCCAAGAGATACATAACAAGATGGAAACCCTGCTGGGAAAAGAAGGGGCGTATTTGAATGCTGTCTATTACTGTCCGCATCATCCCCATAAGGGTTATGAGGGAGAAATTCCCGAACTGAAAATTGAGTGCGGATGCCGCAAGCCGAAGCCGGGGCTGCTTCTTCAGGCAGCAGAAGATTACAACATTGACCTGAAAAGCTCTTGGATGGCCGGAGATGGCGAAAACGACATAAAGGCAGGAAGGGCCGCAGGGTGTCATACAGCACTGATAAGCGGAGAAGCCGGCGATTTCGGACAGGAAATAAAGACTGCAACCCTTTTTGAATTTACCGAAAAGATTTTTATGGAAAAGGAAAGCTAAAACGGTTTGGAAAAGGCAGAAGAAAAACTGGACGGGGAGCTCCAAAGGCATCTGGAAGCCCTGCTTAAAAGATATCCCGTTCTAAAAGCAATTGAGGAAGAAATCGCAGGGGCATATCTGGCAATGGAGGAGGCATATATTAACGGCGGGAAGCTTCTGATTGCGGGAAACGGCGGCTCGGCGGCAGATTCGGAACATATAGCCGGAGAACTCATGAAGTCGTTTAAAAGACCCAGGCCGGTAAGCAGGGATTTTGAAAGGCAGCTTAAGGAAGCGGCTCCCGACGAGGGAGCGGAGCTTGCAAAAAAGCTTGAAGGCAGCCTTGCGGCAGTGCCGCTGACTGCGCATGAAGCCCTGAACACCGCATACTCAAACGACGTGGACGGAAAATGCGTGTTTGCCCAGCAGCTGTACGGGTTTGGAAAAAAGGGCGATGTGTTTCTGGGAATAAGCACCTCAGGAAACAGCACAAACATAATAAATGCTGCTGTAACGGCAAGGGCAATGGGGATAAAGGTGATTGGGTTTACCGGAGAAGACGGAGGAAGGCTCAGGGAGCTTTCGGACGTAGCAGTCCGCGTGCCGGAAAGGGAGACCTATATGGTACAGGAGCTCCAGCTTCCCATATACCACTGCTGGTGCCTTATGCTTGAAGAAAGGTTCTTCGGAAAGGAAAGTAAATGATGAATGTTGCGCTGGTCGGCAGTTCAGGATACATAGCCGGATTCATGGCAAAAAGGCTTGAGAACGAAACGGGAATTGAGAAAATTGTAAAGATAGACAGAACAGAGGATGCGGATGCGTATCTTGACCTGATGCAGGCTGAAAATTTTAATTATGATGTCCTGAATGAAGTGGAAAGCGTTATATTCACGGCCGCTGTGTCCTCACCGGATAAATGCGCTTCAGAACTTGAATTGTGCCGCAGGATAAATGTAACGGGAACGTCAAGGTTTATCAGGGAAGCCGTCGACAGAGGATGCAGGGTCATTTTTTTCTCCAGCGACGCCGTCTTTGGAGACATTCCGGGAGAGATATATACCGAGGCATCGCCTACGATGGCGTCTACGCCGTACGGCATGATGAAGAAAAGCATTGAGGATGAATTTAAGAATGAAACTAATTTTAAAGCAATAAGGTTATCGTATGTGGTTTCGGCAAGAGACAGGTTCGTTTCATACTGTCTGGACTGCATGGAAAAAGGCGCGACTGCGGAGATATATCATCCGTTTTACAGAAACTGCATATCCGTAAGCGACGTGGTGAACGTTGTGGCATGGCTTCTTGGGCACTGGGCGGAGTTTGAGCCGAATGTGCTGAACGTTGCCGGAAGGGAGCTGGTAAGCAGGATCCGCATTGCCGACGAGATGAACAGGCTATTTGAGAACAGGCTGCATTACAGCGTTTTGTATCCGGGCGAGAGGTTTTATGAGAACCGTCCCAGAATAACGCAGATGCAGAGCATTTATCTAAATAGATATAAAATTATAGAAGACTGCTCATTTACCGAAAAAATAAAGAAAGAGATGGAGGGCATAAAAATTGGCAGCTAAAGCATTGATAACGGGAATAACGGGAATGGTCGGTTCGCACCTGGCAGATTTCCTTCTTGAAAATACGGACTGGGACGTTTACGGAGTCTGCCGGTGGAGAAGCCCTCTGGACAACGTCAGCCATCTTTTGGAGCGGGCAAACAGAAAGGACAGGCTTTATTTCGAATATGCGGATCTGAACGATGAAGTGTCCCTTATGAGAGCGGTCAATAAAATAAAGCCGGATTACGTGTTCCATCTTGCGGCCCAGAGCTATCCTTTAACAAGCTTTACGGCTCCGATTGACACGATGAACACTAATATTTTGGGGACAAGCCGTCTTCTTGAGGCATTACGCAGCGCAATGGAAGCCGATTCAGAATACAGGCCGGTAATTCATGTGTGCGCATCATCGGAGGTTTTTGGGAAGATTCCGGCGGACAAAAAGCCGGAAAGCGGCATACATGAGGAGTGTCCGTTCCACCCGGCATCGCCATATGCGATATCGAAGGTGGGGACTGACCTGCTGGGGAGATACTATGCGGAAGCATACGGAATGACCGTAATGACAACCCGCATGTTCACCCATACAGGACCGAGAAGGGGAGACGTATTCCATGAATCCACCTTTGCAAAGCAGATAGCGATGATAGAAGCCGGAATGATCGAGCCGAAGGTGATGGTGGGAAATCTTAAGTCCCTGCGCACGTATGCCGACGTAAGGGATGCAGTGAGGGCATACTACATGCTTGTGACCGTAAATCCTGTAGGAGGGGAATATTACAATATCGGAGGCTCGTACACATGCGAGGTTGGAGACACGCTGAACACGCTGATATCGTTATCGCCAAAGAAAGATGAAATAGAGATAGTGACCGACCCGGAGAGACTGCGCCCGATAGATGCGGATTTGCAGGTGCCCGACTGCCGGAAATTCAAGAAGCATACGGGATGGGAGCCGCAGATTAGTTTCGAGCAGACCATGAGGGATCTGCTTGACTACTGGAGGGAACGGGTAAACAGAGGCGAAGTTTTTTTGACAAGATAAGGGCTGTAAGGAAAAATGAAAGTACTGTTAGTAAATCAAATCCCTGAGGTTAATAACAAATATACGTTTTCGCTTGCCAGAGCATTAAAAAAAAGAGAAGTTGATATTGCCGTGTGCGGAATAGCGGATGATGACGTATCTTCTTATCGCGATATAAAGTATGCCGGCATTTTCCATCCTTACAGCAAGGAAAGCAACCCTCTAAAAAAAGTAATCAGTTATTATAAAAGCTGGAAGAGGATTTTTCAATACTGCGAGAAAAACGAAATAGATATTGTACACGTACAATGGTATATTTTTTCACCTTTGGACTGGCATTTCCATAAAAAGCTGAGACAGGAAGGAATTAAGGTCGTTACGACGATACATGATCTGCTTCCGTTTGATAAAAAATTTTATGATTTCTATTTCCATAAAAAAATTTATTCCAAAAGCGATGCAGTAATAAGCCAGGCGCTGATGAACAGGGAAAAGCTTCTTGAAAAGTTCGGCGTTGAAGGAGAAAAAATTTATTACGTTCCTCACGGGCACTATATGGAATTTGCAGAAAAAGCGGGGTTTGAAGAAAGCCGTAAACACTTGGACATACCTTTTGATAAAAAAGTCGTGCTTTTTTTTGGTCAGATAAAAAAAGTAAAGGGTGTCGGCGTGCTAATTAAAGCCATGAAAAAGGTTGCGGAAGTGCATAAAGATGTCCTGTGTCTGATAAGCGGCAAGGTATGGAAGGATGATTTTGCGGTATATGCTGATTTGATAAATGAACTGGGAATTGGCGATTACATTAGGACGGAAATAAAATATATCGATGATGATGATATTAAATACTATTTTAATGCGGCAGACATAGTCGTTCTCCCATATTTACAGGTATATCAGAGCGGTGTAGTCCAGCTCGCATATGCATATGAAAAACCTGTGGTTGCAACTGAGACGGGTGAATTTATTTCAGTAGTTAAAAACCAGGAGACGGGTATTTTAGTTCCCCCGGGAGATTCGGACAGTCTTGCAGACGCTATATGCTGGTATTTGGATAATCCTGATGCTGCAAGAGAATATGGGATAAAAGGGAAAGAAGACTTATCGGTAAGGCTAAGCTGGGACAATATAGCCGGAGAGATAAAAAGCATATACAATAAAGTTAAATACAACGAATAATTGGTTATGTGCAAAAAACATTATATTATCAGTTTGTCTTAAATAATACTTAAAAGTGCAAAGGCTCATATATGATTTCTTTTAAAATTAAAAAAAATAGAGCGATTATTTATTCTGCAATGTTAGTTATCATAGTTGGAGCAGTTGTTTTGCCAAATGTCATAGAGGTAGGGGTAATTTTTTTATTTCTGGCAGTTTATAGTATATTGTGTATAAAAGCATATCAGACGCATTCAGAGGAAAGCATTGCAGATATGCTGACATTTCCGGCAGTATTATCAGCATTTCAGAATTTATATTTAGGTCTGATTGCAAATTATCTTGTCGAACTAGAGTTGCAGATATTGTTATCTATTAATTTTGCAGTCTTCATATGTGTTTTTTTTTCCATTTTATATGTGACAAATACTCTTCAAAATAATAAATGGTGTATTTTTATATTGGTTGTGATATCAGTACAATCATTAATGCTGTATTTTTTTAGTGCAGTAGGGATGGTGGGATTTTTGTCATCATTTCGTAATATACTCTCCTGCATTGTGATATATTGGGTTGCTTGTACTCTAGGCGAAAGGTGTGACGAGGATAAATTTTTTAGGAATATAAATTGTCTTGCAGTGTTTGTTATTGCAATAGGTATCGTGGAAGAATCTATAGGGAATAAGTTTTGGCAAGACTTAAATATTGGTCGTCTATGGAACCTAAAAGGAATAGAAACACGCATTGATGGAACTCCTTTAAATTGGTATTCCTCGGAAAAAATTGCTGGAAATCAGATGAGAAGAATGGTGTCTTCTTTTGCGGACCCTGTTAATTTGGGGACATATCTTTTTGCGGCATTTATGGGCGCATGGTATAAGAAGAAGAGAATAATATGTTTTTTTTTGGTAGTTTGCAGTATCTTGACAATAAGCAAGGGTGCGTTAATTGGTTTCTTAGTTTTTGCGGTAATTTATGCGTGGTACAAAGATAAATCAAAAATATCAATACCTTTTATCATAGCAAGCGTTTTTGCGGTTTGTATGTATTTTTTATATTTTTCTAAAACATCTTCTACCGGAAGCCTGTTTTTGCATGTATCAGGTTTTTTTAATAGTTTATGGCTGCTTTTTGAGAAGCCTTTGGGTAATGGGGTTGGCAGTGTTGGGGTTCTAGCAAGAATTTTTTCTCAAAACTATGTTGAAGGAACTGGGGTAACAGAATCAGGAATGGGAATGCTTATTGCTCAATTGGGATTGCCGGGGCTGCTCATATATATCTATTTTTATTATAAGATTTTTACAGTTGCCTCAAAATGGGATTGTACGGAAAAAAATGATAAAATTTTATTTTATTCTCTCCTTTTTTCGTTCATTCTTAATGCAACATTTAACGAAGTGGCATTGAGCCCCAACTCCTGTGTTTTATATTTCCTTATATTGGGTATTTTGACTGCCAAAAATAAAAGAAAAGGTTGCAGTGCCTGAGTTTAGGAGAAGACTTTATTGAGGTAAACACAGAGTCTATATTGTTTTCTTGTTGAAAAGACCGAGGGCTGTTAGAAGGAGTCTTTTACGATCGTTGTTGCAATTTACTAAAAATAAAAGTAACTGCTTGACAAGAATGCGTATATCTGCTTTCTAAACCAAACAACAGTATTTATTTTTTGATTTATCATGAGGAAAAAGTTACGAAAATGGGCGACAAAATGAAAAAGTTTATCCATGATTTTATTCACTATGTTTTAAATCATATCGTTGCGCATATTCCGTTTTGGTTCATTAGAAAATTTTTTTACCGTTTATCAGGAATGAAAATTGGAAAAAATACAATGATTTTAATGGGATTATATGTTTTTGATCCTTGGAACATTGTCATTGGTAACGATGTATATATAAATGAAAACTGTTTTCTTGATGGTAGAGGAGGAATAAAAATTGATGATAATGTAAGTATTTCACTATATACCAAAATATTAACAGGGACACATGTATCATCATCAGAAAATTTTCAGTATGTTGATAAACAAGTTGTTCTAAACTCAAATGTATGGACGGGTATAGCAAGCATAATATTACCTGGAGTTGAATTGCCCCATGGTGTGATACTTGCAGCAGGCAGTGTTGCAATTTGTACAAGACAAGGTTATGCACCAATGCATATTTATTCTGGAGTACCTGCTAAAGATATTGGTTTGAGAAAAGGTAAAGCAAATTATCAACTAAGTAGGTGGAAGCCTTTTTTGAGGTGACGTTGTAAAATTAATTATACCAGTTTATAATGTAGTAAAACATTAAAGCGTGCTGTGGAATCGGTACTCACCTCATTAAGTGAACATGACATTTTTCTTATTGGTGTTGGTTCACGGGATAATACTGAGACTATTTGTGAAAGATATGCAGAAGAATGGTCATCTGCAAATTTAGTACTTACTCATAAAGCATAATTCCATTGATAACTATGGATTTCTGTTTTTTCTATAAGTTTGTTATGCATCGAATTATATTTTGGCCTCTATAGATTAACAGAAAAAAACTATGAATATGTTTTTCAAGTTGTGTTTTTAAGAAAAATTATCGAGGTGTGCAACTGTGATAGCGAAAATAATCATTAAATGTGGGCAAATACTTTATTCGTTTTACTATATGCTAAAATTAAAATTTAAGGACAAAAACACTAAATATGTGCTTATGTTACCTCATATTGGTGATGTGTGTTATGCCTTATCATTTTTAAAATCTTTTAAAGAGTATTATCATTATTCTAATATAACTATCATTGGCAGGAAGCAGCTTGGAGGTTTATACGATCTTTATGAAGGCGGATATGATAAACAAATATATATGGGAGAAAAACAAATTTTGAGGTTAACGTATGGTCTATCTTTTATTGAAAAGTTCCATGACTGGAAATTCAGTAATATCATAAATACATTTCCTTTGCCTCGGGATAGACGTCTTTGCAAATTTGAACAGGTTAACGCGCTCAATATGACAAAACGAATAATATATGGTCTTCCCGAAGAAACTTTACCGCAAAAACCTCATATTAAACCAGTAAGCAATGATGATTTTGTAAAATATATGGATAGTGGAAGAAAAATAATTCTTTCTCCATATGCACAAACTGTGCCAGAACTGCCATTGACATTTTGGGAGAAACTGGCTGATTGTCTGAAAGATAAAGGTTACTCGGTGTATACCAATGTGGCAGGCAGTCAGAAAGCAATAAGAGGAACAGTTCCATTGAAGTGTTCGCTGGAGGAAATACTGGCCTATGCGGATGCGGCAGATTACTTTATAGGAATACGGAGTGGTATTTTTGACTTAATTGTATCTTGTCATTGTAAAATAGTGGTACTTTATCCTGAATATGAGCATGCCATTTTTTTTAGTTTAAAAGCATGGCAGATGAATGATAATATTTATGAAATTTGTTGTGCACCTGATTTGTCCCAAATATTATCTTATATTGAAAATTATTAAAATAAAGCTAGGACTTCGTCATAAATGTTGTATTTTATACTCTATATGAGCAAGTTAGTGTTGTTGACTGATATACCTGTACGGTTTTATTGGTAATGTTTTCACACGTTCATTTGCATGAAGGAGTTATGAGCAAAGTGGATAATAAGAATCAAGCACTAAAATCCGGATTTTGGTTTGCTATCTGTAACATTGTGCAGAAAAGTGTAATGATTGTCACGGTTCCCATATTCACAAGAATGATGACGCCGGGAGAATATGGACTTACAGCAGTTTACCAGTCATGGAGTTCCATACTATCTATCATTGTGACCTTGAGCTTGTCACTGGGGGTATTTAATAATGGGATGTTGCATTATAAAGATGATCGTGATCGGTATATATCTTCTATGCAGGGGCTCTCAACTGTTAGTGCAATCTTTTTTTTGATTGCTGTTTTTTGGTTTAGGAGTTCTATTGCCATGATGATGGGACTGCCGGAGCAGGTCGTTGTACTGATGTTTATATCTTTTATTTTCCAGCCGTCTTTTGAGTACTGGTCAGCCAGAAGCCGATATGAATACCGGTATAAGGGATTGTTGGTGGCAACGATTATTTACTCTGTTATTAGTATAATTATCCCTGTTGTTGCCGTATTAAATGGTAATGGGAATTTAGGCACGGTTAAAATTCAAGCCAACTTAATGACGGTGATTGCATTTTCGCTTGTATTTTATATCTATATTTATTTTAAAGGTAAACACTTTTATGTAAAAGAATATTGGAAGTACGCATTTTGGTTTAATCTTCCCTTACTGCCAAATTACCTCTCCAATATCATTCTGGGACAATCGGATCGCATTATGATCGGCTCCTATTGCGGAGAGGAGGCAGCGGGGATTTACAGTGTCGCTTGTTATCTGCAGACAGGTGTGACAGTCATTATAGGAGCTGTAAATTCTGCCTTTGTTCCATGGCTGTATGAGCGGCTTGAATCCCAAAGTTATGGAACAATTCAAAAGCAGGCGGAGCAATTACTGGCAATGCTGGGTTTTTTGACCTTTGGAATCGTATCCTGTGCCCCGGAATTGATTAAGATTATGGCTCCTGAGAAGTATTATGAGGCTGTATGGGCTGTCCCACCAGTTGTGGTCGGAACATATCTCACTGTCATGTACACCCTTTGTGCAAACGTCGAAATCTTTTATGAGAAAAGAGTGTTCATGTCCTGTGCAACCATGATAGCAGCCGGAATGAACATACTTCTAAACTATCTGCTGATACCCGCGTTTGGCTATATCGCATGTGCATATACGACGGTTTTTTGTTATCTTGTATATGGAATTGCCCACTATGAGTTTATGTGCAAGATACGGACAGCTGACGGCAGTGTAAGTGATCTTCATATTTATGATATGCACCGCAACATTGTGATTTATGCAGTTGTAGCAGTGCTTTCCACAGGGCAGATGCTTCTTTATCAAACAATTGTTTGGCGTTATGCTCTTCTTATATGTGTTTTGGTTATTGCCGTGATTAAAGGAGGAAAAAAATATTATGCTAAATAAAGACATTGAGGCCATAGAGAAGAAATATGACTGCATAATCCCCGAAAAAAGAATAAAGGTTTGGGATGTGCAGATGCGCCTATGGGAGACATTTGACTCAATATGTAAAAAGTATGGTTTACGTTATTTTTTTTTCTGGGGTGCACTTTTAGGCGCTGTTCGCCACCAAGGGTTTATTCCGTGGGATGACGATATTGATGTCGTCATGCCTAGAAAAGATTATGATAAATTTGCGGAGGTAGCACTTCCGGAAATTAAGGAGCCATATTTCCTGTTATCAAAAGATACGGCTGACACAGGGATCTATTACCATCAACGATTAGTTGACGAATCAACTACGTGTATTTTTGATAGTTCTTCTGCTTCGACGGTTGCACATCAAGGGATAGCGCTGGATATTGTACCTTTGGATGGCGTTCCAAGCAGTAAATATGTTCGGATCAAGCAGTTTGTTCGGGAAAAATTCTATGCTACTGTTTCAGACCGCTTTCTTCGCAATCCTAAAAGGCTTAGTGTAAAAGGTAAAATAGCTTGGACACTCAGCAAAATATATTGTTCAGTAAAAGGAAGAAGGAAAAGTATTGAACAGTTTGAAACAGTAAGGGGGAAATATAAGTGGGATGAGAGCGAGAAAATTGTTGATGGTCCTCACCATTATTTGTTTTCCAGAGTTGATCTGGAAGACGTTATATATTTTCCATTTGAAGGGAAAATGGCACCAGTGCCGGTTGGGTATGAGCATATTTTGACAGAACTGTATGGTGATTATATGCAGATTCCAGATAAAAAGAGTCGCATTATAACAGAGCATGAGGCGAGGGGTTATATTATTGACCCGCTTGTCCCATATGCTGACTATTTTGAATTGTTGCAAAAAGAAAAAGCTAGGGTTATAAAAGATCAAAAGGAGTATAAAAGGCGATACTTTGGATAATGAATGTTTTGATTTTATGATTTATTACACGAAAGAGTAAATTATAAAACACGATCGTTATATGACCTTTTCTAGAAACATTTTGCATGGAGATCTATCTAAGAAGTACTATGATAAACTTAATAGCAGGAGGAAATAAATGAAAAAAGTATATATCAGTATGAGCACTGGAATCATCCACGGTGGACATATACAGATTATTCAGCGTGCATCAGAACTTGGGTTAGTTATTGTGGGAGTTCTTACGGATAAAGTAGTTGCAAGTTATAAAAATTATCCAATTTTACCATTCGAAGAGCGAGTAAAAATCATTTCAGGGCTTAAAGGAGTTTCTCAGGTAGTGGAACAAGATGAATTTAGTCCTAAAAAAAACCTGATGTATTATCGTCCAGACTACCTTGTACATGGAGATGACTGGAAGTCTGGTTTTCAAGAAAAATTAAGAAAAGAATGTATTTCTATAATGAACGAGATTGGTGGGGAGTTGGTAGAATTTCCATATAGTGAATTAAAGGAATATTCTGTATTGGAAAATGAAATAAGGAGCAAGTCCGCATTACCTGATGTTAGAAGAAAACGTTTACGTGATTTGCTGAGGTTAAAAAAGTGTATTAACTCAATAGAGGCACATAATGGTTTAACAGGATTGATTGCAGAGAAAACAACGGTTTTACAGGATGGAAAAACCTATCAGTTTGATTCTATGTGGGTTTCTAGTTTATGTGATTCTACAGCAAAAGGAAAACCTGATATTGAGTTGGTAGACATGTCTTCCAGGATTAACACGCTGAATGAAATTATGGAAGTAACAACTAAGCCCATTATATTGGACGGAGATACAGGAGGATTGGTAGAACATTTTGTGTATAATGTAAAAACGCTAGAACGTCTTGGAATTTCTGCAATTATTATTGAGGATAAAACGGGCTTAAAAAAGAATTCACTTTTTGGAACAGAAGTTGAACAGACACAAGATTCTATAGAAAATTTTACAGCCAAAATTCGTGCTGGTAAAAAAGCACAAAGGTCTAAAGATTTTATGATTATTGCCAGAATAGAAAGCTTAATTCTTGAAAAGGGAATGGAAGATGCATTAAAAAGAGCGTTTGCTTATACGGCGGCAGGAGCTGACGGGATTATGATCCATTCTAGAAAAAAAGAACCGGATGAAATTTTCAAATTTGTTGAAGAATTCAGGAAAAAAGATAAGATTACGCCTATTGTTGTTGTACCCACATCTTTTAATCAGGTTACAGAAGAAGAATTTGAAAGTCGGGGGGTTAATATCGTAATTTATGCAAATCAGCTCACGAGAACAGGTTTTCCTGCAATGCAAAAAGCGGCGATAACTTTATTGGAAAACCATCGGGCATATGAGGTGGATCAGTTTTGCATGTCCATCAAGGATATTTTGAATTTAATTCCGGAAGAAGGATAACTGAAGGAAGATTTAGGAGGAATGTATGCAAGCAATTATTTTAGCGGCAGGAAAAGGAAGCAGGATATCAGACAGCATTGCCGGAGTTCCGAAATCCACCTTAAAAATTAACAATCATTCCATTATTTATCTTACGGTGAATATGTTATTAAGGCATAATATTTCTGTAAACGTATGCACTGGATATAAGGAAGAACTTATCCGCGCAGAATTAGAAGGGTTGCCTGTCAGGTATATACATAATCCGTTTTATAATGAAATGAATAATATGGGGACACTTTGGTTCGCTAAAGATATTATTCATAGTGAAGATATTTTAATTATGAGTGCAGATGTTCTTTTTGAAGAATGTATTTTGGAAAAAATAATAGAATCCTCAAATGGATTTACGATGGTGGTTGATAAATCACGTATTAAAGAGGGTGATTATTTCTTTCAATTGGATTCTGGTGACTGCATTATAGATTATGGTTCTGAATTGTCACCAGAAAAGAGGGATTGCGAATATGTAGGTATAAGTAAAATTGGAGCCGTAAATGCAGAAAAATTTAAAGAAAGATTACAAATGCTTGTTGAACAGGGAAAGTATAGGGAGTATTTGGAAACCATTTTTTTTAGTTTTCTTCCTCAAAAAATAAATACAGTTGATATTAGTGGGATGCAGTGGAGAGAAATAGATCATTATGAAGATTATTTAAAGGCAATACAACAGTTTGAAAAATAAAAACGGAGATAAAAGTTTAACTATGGAAAATAAGGAATATACAATTGCAAAGCAAGATTTGCATGCGATAACCGTAGATATGCGTAAAGACATATTGACCATGTGTCATAATTGTGGAAAACAAAACGGACATCTTGGCGGATGTTTATCGGCGGTAGATATCTTGGCTGTCTTATATACACAAATAATGAATATAAATGAAGTTGCTCATTCGGGAATTGCATGGGAAAACAGAGACCGTTTTATTTTGAGTAAGGGACATGCTGGTTTTGCATTATATGCTGTGTTAAAACAAATTGGACTGATTTCGCAGGAAATGATTCAAGGAAGTATACGTGGAGAGCATTCCGTATTATTTCGTCATCCAAAAAAAAATGAACAGTTTGGAATTGAGTGTTCTGTAGGAAGTTTGGGAATGGGGTTAGGATATGGAATTGGTCTGGCAGAAACTTTTAAGAGAAAAAAAACCATGCAGAAAGTATACGTTATGCTTGGAGATGGAGAGTGTAATGAGGGGTCAGTGTGGGAAAGCGCAGCCTATGCAGGACACAGAAAATTAGAGAATCTAGTTGTAATTATTGATAAAAACAAATTGCAGTTGGATGGATATACAAGTGATGTTTTAAATATGGACAATATGAGAGAGCGTTGGGAGGCTTTTGGGTTTCAAAGCATGGAAGTAGATGGACATAATTGGCATGAACTAATAAGGGCTTTCCAAACTGAGAATAAGGGTAAACCCCTTGCTATTATTGCTGATACAGTTAAGGGTAAAGGCGTGTCTTTTGCGGAAAATCAGGTACAGTGGCATGATAATTATCTAAGTGATGAATTATACGAAAAAGCGTGGAAAGAAGTGGGCTCTGACAATGAAGTTAAACAAATAAGAGAAATGGCAGAAATTAGATTTCAAAGTAAAAAAATAATTATGAAAGAGCATAAACAACCAAACGAAATATACATTGATTATAACGAAGAAAATATAAAAAAATGGGCTGAACTTGGTTCGAAAAATGTAATAGGAAACATTGCACTTGAATTTGCAAAGCAAGATAAAGACTTTGTGCTTATTTATGCTGATTGTGCAAATCGAATTGACGTCAGAAATTTGAAAAAATTTTATCCCGATCAGTGTTACGAGGTAGGAATTGCGGAGCAAAATATGATAACGATGGCAGCAGCGATGGCAAATGAAGGATTGCATGTATTTGCAATTGCTTATGCACCATTTATTACAGCCAGAGTCTTGGATCAGATACGTGCAAATTTGGGGTACATGAAAGCTCCAGTTTGTTTGATTGGATTATCTGCCGGTATGGTGAGCAGTGATTTAGGCGCAACACATACTGCGTTTGAAGATATTGCAAATTTAAAATGCGTACCAAATGTAAATGTTATGGCACCTGTTGATATGATTGAGATTGTAAAATGTATGCAAAGTGCGATAAATTGCGGCAATCCTACGTATATAAGAGTGACAATTAATGATAGAGACAGTTTAATTCATTTAAAAGATTATGATTTTAAGATTGGAAAAGCTATCACAATGAAAGAGGGTAATGATATTGCAATTTTATTTTGCGGTTCATTGATGGAAGAGGGTCTTAAAGTATGTAAAGCATTGGAAAAAAGAAATATTAGTGCTGAACTTATAAATATGCACACGATTAAACCGTTAGACACTGATACTATTAGAAGAATTTTAAATAGAAAAATGATTGTGACGGTAGAGGAGCATAATGTAATTGGAGGGTTAGGAGAAAGTATAGCAGGTTTTTTGGCTAGATATTCCAATCACGCGCCATTGCTTATGTTAGGAGTACAAGATGAATATTTTACTGCAGATGTACCATTTAATCTGAGAAAAAAATCAGGCCTTTTTGCAGATAAGATCGTGCGTGATATCGTTACGGCATTAAATTCCAATGTATATGCAGATGATGAAAGGAGTTTAAATAATGAAAGTAGAAAAATTAATTGAGATTTTACAATCGGATTTTTATACGGGAGTTCCTGATTCACAATTGAAAGATTTA
>CANRAZ010000020.1 GCA_947628705.1 uncultured Lachnospiraceae bacterium
GTAAGCAAATCATACAAAATATTTTAATTATCTAGGAATGATTTAAAAAAACAGATGGAAAAGCAGTATTTTTATTTACAAAATCATAAAATGTATATATAATCAGGGCGAGCGCAATCGATTGCGTGATTATGTATCAAAAGGAATAAGGAGGTATTTACTATGAAAATTAAAGGAATTATTGCAATTGTAGTGCTTTTATGTGTGACAGCGGCGTGTGGTATTGCGGCAACGTATAGCAAAACAGAACAGGTGGGAAACAAACCGTTTGGATTTCAACAAACAGTAGGTTCAATCAATTTTGTTGTTAGCGGTACGGAAAATAGGGCTTCTGAAGTGACGGTTAATCTTTACAACGGCACAAATGTCATCGATTCGTATGTATCCTGCTACAATTTAAACAATGGCATGATTGTAGTGCATGACGGGAACAATGCAGCGGTTGGGCTTGGCGGAGCTACGTCAGCACAGATTGTTCGGTATCCGGGTATAGAAAATTATGAGTACCATTACTATGCACACAGGTGGAATACAACCAGTACTTCTTTGGCAAATTCTACAAACCTTGTTGATTCTGCGTTTTATGGGGCAGTTCAGCAGTAAGCAGTCGCGTAACAGGAGTAGGACTGAGTAATGATAATAAGAAATTTCCTTAACTTCGTAAAAAACAACAGGCTTCTCTTTGTTCTTCTGGCGATTACTCAGGTTATTGCCGTGGTTATCATACTCTTTTCCTTCGGCATTTACAGAAACAACCGGTACAAGCTTGCGGAAGGTGAGAGCAGGGATAAAAGTTTGATTTTTTCGCCAAAGGAAAATGTTGACATAGAAATTTCGCGTGTTAGGGACAAGATTGTTGAGGTGTCGAAAAAATATAGCAGTTTAATAGACAGTACATATATCCCGACGAAGGTAAACCTTACGGAATATTCCCCGGAGGACTTTGAAAATATGAGCCTTGTGTACTCAGGCACAAATATTGCATTGGCTCGTTCAGAGTTTAAGGTTGTGAACGGAGAAATTCTATTCAGAGACGTATACACTGACAACATTCTTTTGACGATTGATGAGGACGGCAGAGGCTTTACGGAGGATGAGCTGACAAACGGGGCGAGGGTCTGTCTTGTCCCTTATGAGGCGTATGAAATGCAGAAAGATAAATTTGAAATCAACGGAATCTCTTACGAGATTATAGGCCATGAGAAAAAACCGCTGGGATTATACGCTACGTCCAGTAGGGAGTTTAACATTCCGCTCATGTCTCTTCCGGATGATGCAAAGCTGTCTGTTTTGTGTTTTAATCTTAAGCGTCCGTTGCTGAGAAGCGAGTACGAGGCAATTAGGGCGGAGTTCATTCCCATGATTCTTTCGGAAAATGAGGTGGATATAAGCGGATTTTATTCAATAGAAATAGACGAGAAGGCGACAATAAAAACAATGATGGTTGCAGCTGTCTTTATGTCCCTGATTTCAGCATTTTCCGTCTGCATAATCTACCGGTACATGCTTGCGAAAAGGGTAAAAACGACGGCAATCTACAGGATATGCGGCTGCACGCGGCTTAAATCCTCGCTTATTTACATCGGCGAGATGGTAATGGTGCTTGCAGGCTCATGCGCAGCAGGAAGCCTTCTGTTTGAGCTGATTGTCGAGCCGAGGCTTGAAAAGAGCTACACATGGTTTTCCGTGATTTACAAAAACGGAAGCAGTTATCTTCTTGTGCTTCTTTACTTTGTTATAGTGTCCGGGATTGCGTCGGTAATGATAGCCGCAAGCAACCGGAGGACGCCTAAGGAGCTTTTAAGTGGCAAGATGAAATAGAGGAGGGGTCATGCTTTATATCGGAATCTGTGAAATCCTGAAAAATTGGAAACAGACGCTCCTTATGGCGCTGCAGATAGGATTGATAATGTTTTTGACTGTTGCAACGGTAACGATTTATCGGGAACAGAGCGTAAAGTACAGCTATCTTAAGGACACGCTTAACAAAAAAGGTCTTGTGGCGGGTTTTTTCACTACGGACGTGAATGAGGCAGGCGGTATAGATAAATACATGAAAATAAAGCAGCTGAGCGAAGTACATTATGCTTTTGACGTCGACTTTAAAATGGGAGACGCCGATAATGCAGGTTCCGTCCGGGTGCTTGCCTATGACGAACTTTTAAGCAAATACAAGCCGGAGCTGTCTGAAGGGAAATGGTTTACAAAAAAGAGCGGCAGCGGTAAAATGATAGAAGCCGTCGTGTCTGCCAATAAGTATGGAATAAAGTACGGAGATACCATAGAATTTGGTTATGGTGAAAGGACAATAAACGTTCACATCTGCGGTGTTCTTGCTGACGAGGCAAACATATATTCCCAAACAACCGGACTCAGCATAGATTATTCGGTATTTGATTTCTACTCAAGTTACGATGCTGAAAGGGAGGACGGCGGAGGCATTCTGTTTACCTCGTTGGAAGAGCTTGAAGAGGCAGGGATAAAACCTTACTATTACGGCAATTTTTGGGGAGTGTTTTCTGAGAATGCGTCTGAAAACTTTATAAAGAAAACGGTGAATGAGTTCGGACAGAGTGGTGTGGTAATAGAGTTTTCTGATCTCCGTGAAAGAACCGAGGGAATTATTAATAGAAAGATGTCTGAAATACTTCCTGTCGTTTTGGGAGCGCTTATTTTGGTTGTGCTGAGTATTGCCTGCCTATCGGCAATAGATACGCTTACTTCCAGAAAAAGCTATGCGGTCTTCTTTTCCTGCGGAATGAGGTGGGAAAAGGGAATGTACATAGCGATGATAAAAGCGGCTATTACATGCCTGCTTGGAGCAGTGGTAATGTTTTTGCTGAGATTCATATCGGTGCTGGCAAAGCTGGATAAGACGTTTTTGTTTAAGCTTGGGCTTTGGCAGATATTTGCATGCGTCTGTGTCGCTCTGCTGATGGTGGCGGTTTCGGCGCTGGTATCGAGATATCTTCTTAGAAACAACCAGCCTGTTGACATCTTAAGGGAAAGCAATTACTGATGTTTGCAGCGCCCCGTTTGCAGGTATTATGCCAAATTGAGATATAGCATTTTAAAACCAAAAGTTTCAGACTTTTGGTTTTATTTTTTCCCAATTGTGTTATAATGCTTAAGAGGTGCAGCGCAACAGCGTAAAAGGCGGTTTTTTACGAAGGCACCCAAAATAAACGCTTTCGGAAAGGCAGGTAAAAATTATGTGTACGGCAGCAACCTACAAAACAAAAGACCATTATTTTGGCAGAAATCTGGATTTAGAGTATTCGTACCATGAAACGGTAACCGTAACTCCAAGAAATTATCCTTTTGAATTCCGTAAGGCCGGAAAAACGGAAAGCCACTATGCAATGATAGGCATGGCGTTTGTGCAGGGCTATCCGCTTTACTACGATGCAGTCAACGAAAAGGGTCTTGGAATGGCAGGACTTAATTTCCCCGGAAACGCAGATTACAAGGAAGAACAGGAAGGTAAAATAAACGTTTCTCCTTTTGAATTTATTCCGTTTATTCTTGGGCAATGTGCAGACCTGAAAGAGGCAAGGGTTCTGCTTGAAAAAATCAATCTGGTTAAAATAAATTTCAGCGAGCAGCTTCCTCTTTCGCCGCTTCATTGGATGATTTCGGACAGAGAAGGCTCTCTCGTGGTTGAAAGCATAAAGGACGGCCTTAAGATTTATGAAAACCCTACGGGCGTTATGACAAACAATCCTTGTTTTGATATGCAGCTTTTTAACCTTAATAACTACATGAGCCTTTCAACAGAGCCGCCTGCAAACAGCTTTTCGGACAAGCTGAACCTTACGGCCTACAGCCGCGGCATGGGAGGAATGGGACTTCCCGGAGATTTGTCTTCTGCATCGCGTTTTGTGAAGGCGGCATTTACCAGAATGAATTCGCTCTCCGCCGACACTGAAGAAGCGAGCATAAGCCAGTTTTTCCATATTTTGGGCTCTGTTTACCAGCAAAGAGGTCTTGTTCACATGGGTAAAGGCGAATACGAGATTACGATTTACAGCAGCTGCTGCAATACGGATAAGGGAATATATTATTACACGACCTATGAAAACAGTCAGATAACCGCGGTTGACATGCACAGAGAAGACCTTGACGGAAAGGAGCTTATAAACTATCCGTTGGTAACGGGACAGCAGATTAACTGGCAGAATTAGTTGCCTTTACTAATGTTTTTTACGAACTTGTAAAGCGTTGCGGCAGCAGGCACACCGAGAAGCATGCCGAGTATACACAGATAAAGTAAAAAAACTTTGACTGCTTCAATTAAAAATGCTTGTAAATCATGTATAGATATGGTATGATGCGAGTAGAATAAAGAGGTAACGAGTTACAATTACGGTCTGGGCGCAAGCTCTTTGGACCACCGTAGGCGGGAAGAATTTCCCGCCATTTCTATTCATGAAGGAAAAGCAATGAGAGAGCTGAGTGTATTCATTGATGAATCAGGAGATTTTGGAGAAATAAAAGAGCGGCCGGCATATTATTTGGTTACATTTGTTTTTCATAATCAAGCTAATGATATAGAACAACGGGTCTTGAAATTGAATGAAAGTATTCGCAGTTCGGGATTTGATGTGGAATATATACATACAGGTCCGGTAATTCGACGAGAGGACGTATTTGAAGAATATTCTTTAGAAGAACGAAGAAAGCTGTTATATAAGATGCTTAACTTTGTTAATAATTGCCCCATTTCTTATTTGACAGTTGTTGTTGATAGAAAAGAAGCAACAGATAAAATTGCTTTGTCTGGTAAATTAGCAAAGGAAATTAATAAATCATTAAGAGAGCATATTGGATTCTTTTCGAATTTTGACAAGATTATTGTCTACTATGATAACGGACAAGTTGAACTGAGTACAATTCTAAATGCAATATTTTCAATTCAATTCTCAAATGTGGAATTTAGAAAAGCTCAGCCGCAAAAATATCGGCTATTACAGGCAGCAGATTTCATTTGTTCTATGGAATTGTTGAAAATAAAACGAATTGAAAAAAGATTAAGCAAATCGGAAAAAAATTTTTTCTACAAATCACAAGAATTAAAGAAAACCTTTTTAAAAAGTGTTGAAAAAAAGAGATTATTATAGGCAAATGTTATTTCAAAGCATCTGCCTTTTTTGGAAGGGGAAGAAACGTTTTTATTTGCAAATAATAACTTTTTATAAAATTTCCATTGTATTTTCAACAATTTGGGTATGTACTGAGCATAACGAAATTATTGTTTTCATGAGGCTGGCCTTAAGGCTCAAGTCCGAAGTCGAGGAAGTCTCTCGCCATTTTATATTATTTGCTCATTTATTTATGCTTTCATCATTGCTATTTTTTTCACTCTCAGCTTCTGCCAGCCCGTCGTTTTCCATTGCCTTAAGCCTGTCCTTATTCACATCATTTTTGATAAGCCTGTAAAGCGTTGCGGCAGCAGGCACACCGAGAAGCATGCCGAGTATGCCCATGATCCCTCCGCCTATCGTGATTGCAGCCAGCACCCATATTGCCGGAAGCCCCATGGACGAACCGACAACACGTGGATAGATGAGATTACCCTCAATTTGCTGAAGAATAACAAGAAAAATAAGAAAAACAAGAGCTTTGACAGGGGAGACCATAAATATCATAAAAGCCCCGATACCGCCTCCGATATAGGCTCCTGCAATAGGAATCAGCGCGGTAAAGCCGATAAGCGCGCCTATCATAGAAGCATATGGCAGGCGAAGGGCAAGCATGCCGAGCGTGCAGAGAACCCCAAGAATAACGGCTTCAGTACATTGACCGATGATATAGCGTCGGAAGCAGTCGTTCATTATATCAAGCACATAAATGCTTCTTTTGTACCAGCTTTCATTCATATAGCGTGTCATAATGCGGTTAAACTGTGCTTTAAGCCTGTCCCTGTCCAGTAAAAGGTATATGGCAAAAATAAATGCGACCACAAATGTAACGATTCCGGAAAAGACGGATGACAGCGCCGCAAGCACAAAGCCCATGACATTTCCGATGCCGGAAGTAAGCATGTTTGCGATTTCACCGATTTTTGATTTCCAGTCTATTGAGGACAGCAGATCAGGAATGTTCTCCGGAATAAGATTTTTCCTTTCGAGAAAGTCCATAAGCTTCTTAAATGAGTCGGGAAGCTCGGCAACGACAACGCTCAGGCACGAAATAAATTCCGGAATAACCAGACCGATAATAAGAACGACGACGGCGGCAACCGTGAGTAAAGCAAGAACCATGCAGACGCCCCTGCGGCTTTTTTTGACGAATTTATTTTGTGATTTTGGAAAATATATTTTTTCGTAGCCGGACATTAAAATGTTGATGACATATGCAGCCGCACAGCCGATGATAAGCGGAGCCGACGCTTTAAAAATCATTCCGACAAAGCCGGAAAGCGCAGCCCAGTAGTATATGCAAAGATAAAGGAGAAAAATGCTTGCTCCGATTTTAAAACAGGTTTTCCATTCTAATTTCATAGTAACCTCTTGATTTTATTTAAGCGTCTGCGCTTCAAGGCTCATTGAAAAACGAATGTCCGCCGTTCTGTGCCGGTGTAAGGGCGAACCTGGCGAAACGCAGGATACTTTAAATATAGAAGCAGAAACGTAAATTGTCAATGAAAATTTGTACGCCGGCCGTGAGGAATTGCGGCTGCCCTGAAGCATTTCTTCAATAACGTGCTTTGTTTTTATGTTATTTGTGTTATAATGAATTAGAAACGTTAGATTCAGTCGTAAAATATCGGCTGCGCATTAAGAAACGGAGCAGAAAATGAAAATACTTGTAATTGACGCGCAGGGAGGCGGAGTCGGCAGGCAGCTTGTAAGCGCAATAAAGCAGGATATTAAAGAGGCATATGTTCTTGCGGTAGGGACGAACAGCGCCGCAACGGCGGCAATGCTAAAGGCAGGCGCGGACAGCGCTGCGACAGGAGAAAATGCGGTGGCCGTCGGGTGCAGAAATTCGGACATAATAGTCGGACCGATAGGCATTGTAATTGCTGATTCTCTTTTGGGGGAAGTGACGCCTGTTATGGCGGCGGCTGTCGCCCAAAGCTCTGCTAAAAAAGTTTTAATCCCATTCAATCACTGTGATAACATAATTGTCGGAGTTTCAGATTTTAATGTCGGAAGACTGGTTCATAGCGCGGTTGAGGAAATTAAAAAGTCCGTTCAGTGCGAGTGAGCCTTGTTCGGATATTTTATTGCGACGATAACATAATTCACCGCCAGCCAAAGAACAATGTTGAGTGCAGGAACAAGCAGAGAAAAATGATAGAAATTTCCCTGTAAGCCCGGACCGATTCCTATTTTGCCCAGCATTCCCTGTTCTCCCGCGCTGAACTGCAAAGGTATGAGAATTACGGAAGCGTAGACTATTAATGAAAGAACATATTCCTTTATGACAGCGGAAACGGCGGCGGCAGCCAAGGCGGCGCATATGCACCAAAGGACTTTTGAGGCGGTTATCCCGACAAAGAAAGTAAGAACCGTAACGTCGTCGGTCATAGCCCCATATCCTATCACGGCCTGAATCGGCATATCCGCAAAATCCATGCCGAACCGAAGCGCAAGCACGGCAAAATCGGAGGCGTACAGTACTAACGCCGCAACAGCGCCGATTGTAAAGCACACGGTTATTTTGGCAAAGCATAGCTTTCTTCTGCCGAATTTTGAAACCTCGTTCAGACAGCAGACATTGTCTGAGTGTTCTCTGCAAAACACCGGTATGCAGAATAAAACAACGGTAAAGAAGACAAAAAAGTCAAAACCGAGATATCTTCCGAACAAATTCCACGACAAATCGTAAAAATATATCCGATTTTTGGGCTCAAGCTCCTGAAACTGCTCGTACCTTTTATACAGTTCTTCAAACGCTTTTATTTTTGAATTTGCATCATAGTAGCTTGTCCTGTATTTTTTGTAATCGTCTATGCTTATCTCCCCGGACATGTACTTTTCTTCCATTTCATTTGAGGCTGCAATAATTGAATTTATTCTTTCGGATTCTGCAAGAATAAATTCGGAGGCTTCGCTTTCAGACATTCCGGCAAGCTGATTTGTGTATTCACGGTAGACCTCGACGGAAAAGTCCGTTTTTAGGTTGAGGCTTAAAAAAGCAAAAAGAAGCTTTGCGAACAGAATTGCAGCAAAAAAAAGCCATTTCCCTCTGTTAAATACCTTCATAAATTCAAAACGGATAAGTTTAGTCATTTTCAGCTGCAACCTCGTTGAAATAATATAGATAAACGTCCTCAAGATTCGGAATCGTAAGATGCGCATTTTGATAAGGTTTTTCATCGGACACTATTCTTATTTTTGCGCCCGTCGGAGTTTTGACTATGTTTGAGATCTTAAAGCTGTCCTTGCCAAGAGCTTCATTGACGTTTTCAACATCAGCCTCCCAAACCTTTCCGTCCATGCTTTCAAGAAGCGAGCCGACGTCGGTATCCCTTAAGATTTTCCCGTTTTGCAGAAGTATTACGTTATTTGCAATGGATTCCACGTCGGAAACAATGTGAGTCGCAAATATAACGACCCTGTTAAAGCTTACCTCGCTTATCAGGTTTCTGAAGCGTATGCGCTCCTTGGGGTCAAGTCCTGCTGTCGGCTCGTCAAGAACCAGAACCTTGGGGTCGTTGAGCAGGGCTATGGCTATGCCGAGCCTGCGCTTCATTCCGCCTGAAAATCCTCCGACACGCTGCTTTGAACAGTCCGAAAGATTAACTGTCTCAAGAAGCTCTGTTATAACGCTTTCAGGATTTTTGATATCCTTAAGAGAGGCAAAATACCGCAGGGTGTCCGCAGCCGTAAATGAAGGGTAAAGCCCGTAGCTTTGAGGCATATAGCCGTATATTTCGCGGAACCTCGCACCCATCTGTCTGATGTCCGCGCCGTCAAATAAAATATTCCCTTCCGAGGGCTGAATAAGATCAGACAGACAGTTCATAAGGGTTGACTTCCCTGCGCCGTTAGGCCCGAGCAAAGCGTAAACACCCTCGCTCATAACTGTACTGAAACCGCTCAGAGCCTGTTTCTTTCCGTAGTTTTTTGAAACATTGTTAAATTTCAGTTCCATTACGTTTACCTCTTATCATTTTTTTCTGTAAGAATCTGTAAGGTCTGCCGAACCTAAGGAATCCAAAAAGCGTAAAAACAGCGAAAAGTCCGACTGTCACAGACAGGCAGAAGGCTATTCTTGAAACAGGGAAATCCGCCAGCCTGAAATAATCGAATTTTTCAAAATATGCTGCAGGGGACGAAAAACAGGTCGGCAGGAATATGCGGATTCTTTCATAAAGCTTATACCTCGCCATGTCGATTTTACCTGTAAACGGATTCGAGGCGTCGAAAACAATATAGTTTTTTGCGTAAATATTAAGGGCAAATGCAGTAAAAAGCATCAGGCCTCCCGAAAGCGAAACCGCAAATATGTTCCTGAGAAGAGGGCTTATTACGGCTGCTAACGATATTGCCAGAAGCAGCAAGGCAAACCTAAGCAGATTGCACAATATTATAAATGTCAGAATGTTTATGTTAGCCATACACCCGATGAAATCAGGAAGAATCTGAATCGGTTCAACGACAAGCCTGTATCCCATTATATAAAGGGCGGAGACGGTGTCGGCGGCAGTAAAAATAACTGTCAAAAAAACGGCAATGACGGTAAGAGAAATAAATCTTGACGAAAAGAGCTTTGCCCTGCCCTTTTTTGAGGTGAAAACCAATCCCTCGAGCGAACGGGTTCTTTCTGAGCAGAAGGCTTCGGATGCAAGAAAGAATAGGGCAAAAGTAAGGAAAACATAGAAGTAATCAAATGACTTCGTTAAAACAAGCCAGTTATCGGCGGCAGATGTGTCGATGAGCGAAAAATCCTTTTTAACGTTATATTTGTCAATGATTTTTTGATTTTTACGGACGGTATAAGCGTCCTGCGAGCTGTCGTTTACGGTAAGAGCGGCTTGGGAAACGTTTTTCCTCATTTGCTCGGGATATGTTTTGAGAATATACTCGGCGCGTTCGTTTGCCGCTTCTACTATAGTCCAGTCCTCGAGCAGATTTTTTCCGTAAGAGCCGGGAGTGTTTCGTATGTCAGAATCCGTGGCGGCCTTTTCTTGTACTTCAAGGTAAGCGTTTTTAACTGCCATGCGCAGTGACTCTCTATCGCTCTGTTTTGATTCTGCATCCTTTAAAAAGGCGTTTATTTGAACGGCGGTTTCCTTGTCATAGACAATGCTTTCGTTGTAATTTTTAAAAAAATTGACAGTTATGAAGCCTCTGTAAGCGACGGTTATCAGAATAAGTATTAAAAACAGCCGGCTTTTAAGCAGCCTTTTAAGCTCATATTTAAACATATTTGATCCTCTTTTCTAAGGGGTTAGCTGCCTAAAGAGAGTGTTATCTGCCTTAGATTTGAAAATGACTGAATGTTTCCTTCGTCAGGATTATTGCAGCCTATGTCGGAAGGGAATGTTACGGCCATGTAGGAATATACACCGTCTTCAGGCAGCTCGTTTTTATCAAAAGAAAATTTAACCATTCGGCTCCCCCTGTCATAGTCGGTCTTTAAAAAGGTTTTTCCGTTAAATGGGGAAATAAGCTTTCCGTTGCAGAAAACAACGGTGTAACAGTCGAAGTCTTTTTGCTCCCCGTAATAAGAAACTACGCAGAAATCAGATTCCGGACCGATTTCAGCGGTATCATATGCGGAACGTCTTGCGGTAGTGTGACGTGTTTCGTCATATGGACCTATTCTGGTTTCAGAGCCGCCGGTATCGTGAATACTGTGTCCGTATATATATTCATTTTCCTGCGCTTTGTAAACAGAATAATTGGCGTCAGGAATTCCGGATGAATATACCGGAACGTAGTATTCGGTAATGGTTGATATCTCCCCAAAGACAGATTTTGGAATATACTCCGGAAAAGCAACAACACATACCCAGAGATAAGCCAGGTCTGTTTCGCCGATTGAAACTGGAGGTATGTAAACAGGTAATGAATTGACTGCTCCCCCAAGCGTAACGGTTCGCCTTGTTGACACTGAAGCTTCTTCACCGGGGTTTGCAGAATGCTTTATTATGTAGCCGTTGCAGAACACAAATATGTCAACGGGAGCTGTTGCCGTTCTTCCTGAAACTATTGAAGGATCACATCCATAATCAATTGTCAAATCAAGTCCTTCATTAAGATTTTTGGCAGGAGACAGACCGGAAACGGTAGACGAACCGTCCTTATCATTAATAAATATGTTTATGGTGGTCTGTATTCCGGTTATATCTCCAGACTCTCCGTCAATTTTTGCAGGCTCGGTTATGGTAATTTCATTGTCTTTGTCAGGCAGGCTATCAGTCTGTATCTCGTCAGTTGTTTTTTTGCTTCCGCATCCTGAAAGCAAAAGGGCGGTGCAACAAAAAAGAACTGAAAGCAATGCCGTGATTTTCTTTGAAATTACGTTCATTATTTTCCCTTTCTTAAGAACTGTTTTATTCAATCCCGTCAATTTCCTTAACCCAGATATCGCTTCCGTCAGCTCTGACGGACACTATTACTGAGTAAGGCATTCCGGCAATATCTCCTTCATCGTCTCCCTTGCAGATTTTTCCGTGAAGAAAAATGCGGTCAATATGACTTGCGCTTGAAATGCCGCATACGTCATAGAGGGATTCGTAGAAAACGGTTTCTTCGCCCGTTTCAAGGTCAAGGCATTTGAAAAAGCCTTTGCTGTCATAATAAAAAAGCTTCCCGTCCTTTATTATGTAGTCGATGCAGCCGTCAGCTATCAGTTCCTCATCATTGCTTCCGTCAAGGTTCGCAACACAGATTGGCCTTATGCCTTTATTGTAGCGAGTAAAATAGAGCTTGTCGCCGTACACGCAAGGAGAACCCATGTTGTCGCCGAGCTTTATGACATCGCCCGTTTCAAAATCTATCTTAAAAAGCTCGGCAATATCATCAACGGCGTACATGGCGTTGTTTTTTGCATCAACGCATGAGGCAAGAATACGGTTGTCGCACACTTTTATGTAAGGTTCAGCCGTCATTGTACCTCTGTTGACTCTAAAAACATAGGATGGAGCAGTAAAATAAATATAGTTTTCAAAAACAGAAAAGTCCGCAAAGTTTCTGATGTTATTTTTGTCCTCAAAATAGTTTTCTTCAAATTCGGTGTGGTAAGAGTTTGTAAAAAGGGTGGTTCCCTTCTCGTCATTTTCGTCCTTTACTTCAACAAGACTGCCCTTTGATTGAGTCCAGAAAGCGTCACCTGCTGCCGTTCCGGAAAAACCTTTTACATTTATGCAGTCAGGGTTGGTATTAACGTCATGGGCACAGCCCGGAATATTGCACAGCGGCACGACGTCACCTGTTTTAAGATTAATTTTATAGTACTGATAGTTCTGATCAAACACATACTGAATTCCGTCACTGCCCACATACCCATCTAAAAGGTAAAAAAATTTGTCATCGAAGGTATTAGCCGCAGAGGGGTTTATAAAGTATCTTCTTTCCATATCGGCTGAATAGTTATCAATAACCGTGTTAAGAGGAACGGAGTTGCTTTCTTCTTCCTTTTCAAGCAGCTTATCATCTGTAATTGTATAATCATCGCCAAGATCCACATAACCGTCTGAAGCTTTCTTCTTTCCGCAGCCCGAAAGCAAGAGAGTGCAGCAGCAGAAAATGAACAAAAACAGAAATAATATTTTCCTTCTCATAAAACTCTCCCTTTGTTACGGATTGACAGCCCTGACAAGGACTGCCAATCCGATTTGTTACAAAATTAATACGATGCTCTTGATTTAAAAGTAATTCAAGGCATAAAAAGCTTTAAAGCCATTATTTAAAATATTTTTAATAACATAAACCTTTTCCGCCTCTAGCATTATTTTATAAGTATATAAGTATAATGTCAATACCGTTTTTGTAAGTAATTGTTTTGCCCGGCACCGCCGATTTCCTTTATCCGGATACCGTTTCCGTCGGTTCTGACGCATACTGCCGTGCGAGGAAATCTGTCGGTTTTATTCTCGGATTCCCAATCGCATTTTTACGAAAAAAATACTGTCAATAGGATTTAAGTCCAAAATACAGTTTGAATTGCTGTTAAGATTGTAACTACAGCCATGAATGTTATGCAGCGGCATATTTCAAAGATGGTAAAGGGATTTTAAAAAATAATTTTTCTCAGGGCTCTCAAAGCCGACTTTCGTGTTATAATAATATAAATTTATCCTGATAAAAGATTTCAGAGAGCCTTTACAGAGCAAATTGAATGAACCAAGAAGGAAAACGGAGATTAAAAAAGGAAAAATGGAAAGGACTAACAGTGAAAAATTTGAAAAGCTCATTGGGGAGCTTCGGAGCTGCCGTGATTGCGAGGAAAAATTCGGGTTTGAACCGCACCCTGTTGTCATGGGAAATTTTGATGCGAAAATAATGCACATCAGTCAGGCGCCTTCAATTTCCGTACACAAAACGATGAAATCCTTTAACGATATCAGCGGAAAAATTTTACGGCATGAATGGTATCATATTTCTGACGAGGTTTTCTACGATCCTGCGAATTTTTATATAACTTCTGTTGGACACTGCTACCCGGGGAAGCTGCCAAAAGGCGGGGACAGACTTCCGCCCAAGGAATGCGCCGAAAAATGGCTTGCAAGGGAAATTGAGCTGACGGACAGCGAGCTCATTATTATCGTGGGAGGAAAAGCCGCAGAGTTTTTCTTCCCTAAGGAGGATTTTAAAAGCCTTGTGTTCAGTGACAGGACAATAAAGGGAAAGCCTGCCTACGTGCTGCCTCACCCTTCGCCAAGAAACAGAAAATGGCTCATGGATAATCCGGAATTCCTTAATAAAAGGGTAAAGGAGATTTCGGCGGAAATTCACAGAGTTCTCGGCTTGTAAAAAAGCGCCTCTTAGATTCAGGAAGGTCTTTCTCTTCAGACCGCTTCAGAACGCAGACTGTTTTTGCGGTAAAAACGCCGGCTCACAGCCATATATTAAAAAACTGCTCTTTATTGACAAAAGCCGGAAATACGTGTAAAATCAATCTATCGGCATGAAGCCGGAATTTGGGAGGCAGAAGCCTTCTTTTTCCTCTCTGAAGAGAGTAACAGTGAAATATCAGGAGGATAAAAAAATGGCTTGTTTTATTGTACCCGCTGCAGAAGCAGTAATAGTGTCGGTTGCGTCAAAGCTTACCGCATCAAATGAGAAAGAGATTGAAACCGTTAATGTGGAGCTCGACGGAGAGAATGTTGAAGCGGTTAAAAAGGTTCCGTTTTCAAGGAAGCTTAAGTGGCTGTCAAATCTGCTCTGGGGCGGTTCCGGGCTGCTTGCATTTGAGCATGTATGGCACGGAGAGGTTACGCCGTGGTTTCCGTTTTTGACGGCTGCTAACGATTCGGCAGATTTGCTTTCAATGTTTCAGGAAATGTCAACTGTAGGCGTTACGATGGCAGCAATAGTTACGGCTGTCTGGGGAGTGTTTCTTGCGGTATCTTCATCTGCCGAAAAGAAGGCTTCAAACGGTCTTTTGAGCGCAGAGAAAGGAAGATAGAATGACTCTTCTTGTAACCGTTTTTGCCGCTGTTATCAGCACCGTTGTGTGGTATGCAGGAGCCTACAAAAGCGGAATGAAGGTCGGTATGCTTTGTTTCATGTACTGGGGAGCTTCGCTTATGTGGCTCGCCGATGCGGTTTTTGAGTATGCTGAAACGGGTGCGGAGTTTTTTACTCCTTCGGCTGCAGAAATGCTTAACGATTTTTATCTCGGTCTTTCCGTGGTTGCCCTAGGACTTGTGATATGGGTTGCGGTTCTTTTGATTAAGGATCCGAAGGGCGTTGTTAAAGCGGCGATTCTCAGAAAATAATTTTGAATTATTAAAGCGGTTCCGCCGTGGGTGGCGGAGCCGTTTTTCACAATATGAGAGGATCGTGACCCGAATTTACGCAAAGCGATCAAAGCCGCAGCGAAGATTTCTAATAAATAATCAAAGCCGCAGTGAAGATTTCCGGAAAATAGTTAAAATCGCTGTGAAGATTTTCCAAAGAAATAGTTAAAATCGCTGCGGAGGCTTCCGGTAAGGAGTAAAAGGCATTATGAAGGTTTTCGGGAAAAACCGTAAAAATCCTGAAGTTTAGGAGAAAAAATGCAGAATGAAATAAGGTCGGTTCTTGAAGCGTTGCAAAACGGCGATATGTCCGTAGACGAAGCGCTTCTTAAAATAAAAACACAGCCCTTTGACGACCTTGGCTATGCAAAGGTGGATTTGCACAGGAGGGTCAGACAGGGGGTTTCGGAGGTTATTTACGGAGCAGGGAAAACTTCTGAGCAGATTATCGGAATTGCAGACTCCCTGCTTGCTAACGGACAGGAGCGGATCTTGATCACAAGGCTTTCGTCAGAGGCCGCTCAAAGGATAGAAAAAGCTCACAGCCTTACCTACTATGAACAGGCAAAAATCGGTGTGATAGGCGAGATGCCTTCTCCCGACGGAATAGGGAAAATTCTTGTTGCTACGGGAGGAACGAGTGATATACCTGTAGCAGAGGAGGCGGCTCTTACGGCTGAATTTCTTGGCAACTCGGTTGTCAGGCTTTATGATGTGGGAGTTGCAGGTGTACACAGGCTGCTTTCACACATGGAAGATATAATGGAGGCAAGCGTGATAATCGCCATTGCAGGAATGGAGGGAGCTCTTGCAAGCGTAATAGGCGGCCTTGCCGACTGCCCTGTCATTGCCGTTCCGACAAGCGTGGGCTACGGCGCATCTTTCAATGGGCTTTCGGCGCTTCTTTCAATGCTTAATTCATGTGCCAGCGGCGTTTCCGTGGTGAACATTGACAACGGTTTTGGGGCAGGGTATCTTGCCGGAATGATAAACCATATGGAGGGAAAGAAATGAAAGTATTATATCTTGACTGCGGAATGGGTGCGGCAGGAGATATGCTTACGGCGGCTCTGTTGGAGCTTTTGCCGGAACCGGAAAGCTTTCTTGAAGAGCTCAATTCTATCGGAATCCCAAAGGTTGAATTTAAAAAAGAAAATTCGGTTAAATGCGGCATATGCGGAACGCATATGTCGGTAAAAATAGACGGTATGGAGGAAGGCGAGGAGGAGCGCGGCCATTCCCACGAAAATACACACGGGCAGGAGCGCGCCCATTCCCACGAAAATGCACACGGGCAGGAATGCGGCCATTCCCACGGAAATGCACATGGGCAGGAGTGCGGCCATTCCCACGGAAATGCCCACGGGCAGTACGGCAATCATTCCCATGAACACTCTCATTCGCATACAAGCCTCCGTGAAATTGAGGCGCTCATAAACGGCCTGAAGCTTTCCGAAAAGGTAAAGCAGGACGTTATTTCGGTTTACGGACTGATTGCAGAAGCAGAATCACACGTACACGGAAAGCCTGTCACGGAAATCCATTTTCACGAGGTTGGCATGATGGACGCCGTTGCCGATGTGACCGCAGTCTGTATGCTGATGGACAGGCTTGCGCCTGATGAAATAGTGGCGTCGCCTGTTCATGTCGGAAGCGGACAGGTCAGGTGCGCTCACGGCATAATTCCCGTGCCTGCACCTGCGGCAGCTTACATTTTAAAGGACGTGCCGATTTACGGAGGCAGCATCAAAGGAGAACTGACAACGCCGACCGGAGCGGCGCTTTTAAAGTATTTTGCGTCACGTTTTGGAGATATGCCTGTTATGAGGCTTACGGCAACGGGTTACGGCATGGGAAAAAAGGATTTTCCTGCCGCGAATTGCGTCAGGGCGATGCTCGGCGAAACGGAGGGCGGAACAGACTGTATTTATGAGCTTTCCTGCAATGTGGACGATATGACGGCTGAGGCGGTCGCCTATGCCTCCGAGCGTTTGTTTGAGGCAGGGGCGAGAGACGTTTACACGGTTTCATGCGGAATGAAAAAGTCACGCCAAGGGACGCTTATCTGCGTGTTGTGCTCTGAAGATGACAAGGAAGAAATGATAAGGCTTCTTTTTAAGCACACGTCTACCATAGGAATACGTGAAAATGCAATGCGCCGCTATGTTTTGGACAGAAGCTTTGAAACCGTTAGCACGCAGTACGGGAATATAAGGCGCAAGCTGGTTTCAGGCTACGGCGTCACGCGCTATAAATATGAATATGACGACCTTGCCAAACTTGCCGCTGAAAACAAAACGACGATTGAGGAAATCAAAAGGCTCGCAGACGAAACGGTAATAAAGCGGAGCAGGCAATAGGAAATCCGCATTACGGAAAAGGAGATTTTAATTGGACGAACTGCATCTGAAAAAGCTTAAGCTTGAAGAAATAATGCTTGAAATGGGCAACGTCCTTGTGGCATATTCGTCGGGAGTGGATTCGGCATTCCTTTTAAAAACCGCGCACGATATTCTGGGAGAAAGGGCGGCGGCTGTTACGGCATGTTCCCCGCTGTTCCCTGACAGGGAGATTAACGAGGCAAAAGAATTCTGCGCATCGAACGGCGTCAGTCACTTTGTCTTTGAGACCGATGAGCTTTCTGATGAAAAATTCAGGAGCAATCCCGTAAACAGGTGTTACATATGCAAAAAGGGACTTTTTTTTAAAATACTTGAAATTGCGAAAGAGCAAGGCTTTGATTTCGTCGCTGAGGGTTCTAACACGGACGATGAGGGCGATTACCGTCCGGGAATGGCGGCGATTGCAGAGCTTGGCATAAGAAGTCCTCTGCGTGAGGCAGGTCTTAGCAAGCAGGATATCAGGGCTCTTTCAAAGGAAATGGGGCTTTCGGTGTGGAACAAGCCGTCGTTTGCCTGCTTGGCGTCACGTTTCCCTTACGGGGAGGAAATAAATGAAGAAAAGCTCAGAATGGTTGAAGAAGCGGAAAAGCTTCTGTTCGGCATGGGCTTTACGCAGCTAAGGGTGCGTGTCCACGGAAAGCTTGCGCGCATCGAACTTCTTCCGTCCGAGGCTTCCGTGATTTTAGAGGACGGAAATGCAAAAAAGGTAAATGACCGTTTGCGCAGTCTCGGATTTGAGTATGTTTCTCTGGACCTTGGCGGTTACGTAACGGGAAGCATGAATCGGATTTTACAAAAAAATGTCACATAATTTACGTCGGAAGCATTAAAAAACAGTGCGAAAAGTAAAAGTATGTGTTATAGTAGCAAGGGTGAGGAAAAATGTTCGGCTATGTAACGGTTGATAAACCTGAGCTTAGGGTAAGAGAATTTGAAGAGTACAGGGGGTTTTACTGCGGCCTGTGCAAGACGCTTGGAGAGAAATACGGTTCTGCGGCAAGGCTGGCGGTAAATTATGACCTTACGTTTCTTTCCGTGCTTTATGCAGGACTGTATGAGCCTAAGCTTAAAGCGGACGGCGAACGCTGCGTTATCCATCCGTGTGTGAAAAGCTGCGTGATTCGACACAAATACCAGAGCTATTGCGCCGATATGACGGTTTATCTTGCATGGCTTAAGTGTAAGGACGACTGGAATGACGAGCGCAGGCCTGACAGGATTCTTTATGCCGGGCTTCTTAAAGGAGCGGCGGAAAAGGTCAAAAAAAGGTACGGCATAAAATGTAAAAAAATTTCCGCGCTTATGAAGGAGCTTTCCGAAAAGGAAAAAAGCGGGGAAAAAAACATTGACGCCGTCTCCGGCATTTTCGGGGAAATTTTGGCGGAAATCTTTGCCGTTAAAAAAGACGAATGGGAAAAGCTGCTTCGCCGCATGGGTTTTTTCATGGGCAAATTCATTTACATTCTGGATGCTTTTGAGGATTTGGAGAAGGATACGGAAAAAAAATCCTACAATCCTCTTGCGGACATGGCAGGCAGCGAGGATTTTGACGGGCATGTACGCGAGATGCTTACAATGACGGCGGCGGAGTGCAGCAGGAGCTACAGACAGCTTCCGATAATAGAATATGCGCCGCTGCTTGATAATATCTTATACTCAGGCATATGGAACGGCTATGACAGAGCTGTTAAACGAAGGAAGGAAAAGTCAGGGAAAGGCCGCAAGGGGTAATATGCGGAACTGCCGGGACATAAATACTGTATTGAAGCAGAGAAAGGGTTGCAGACATTGATGGATCCGTATCAGGTTTTAGGAGTGTCGAGGGACGCTTCCGATGATGAGATAAAAACCGCATACAGAAAATTAAGCCGGAAATATCATCCTGATGCTAATATCGGCAAACCTGACGCCGCAGCTGCGGAGGAAAAATTCAAGCAGGTGTCGCAGGCCTATGAAGAAGTGATGAAGATGAGAAGCGAGGGCTACGGCTATAATCCGGGCGGCGGTTCGGGAAGCGGCTATGGACGGAACGGCTACGGCTCCGACCCGTTCTCATCGCGCACAGGTTACGGTTCAGGCGGCTCTTACGGTTCCTTTAACAGCTACGGCACGTACGGCGGCAGGAATTCCTCCTACAGCTACGGAAACTATCAGGGCAGCCGTACAAGGACGACCTTCGGAACGTCGGCATTTGACAACGGCCCGTTTAATAATCAGGGCATGCTGAGATTTAATTTGAGCTTTATAAGCACCGATGGATTGGGAGACGATGCGGTTCTGTATGAAGATGCGATAAGGCATATGAACCAGAACCATTTCAGCGAAGCCAGAGACTGTCTTGCAAGGGCGAGGATAAAAACCCCGTCGTGGTATTTCCTGAGCGCGCTTGCAAACCTTGGTCTGGGAGATATTATGACCGCAAAGCATCTTGCGACGACCGCCTACAATCAGGAGCCTGACAATCCTGAATTTTGGAAGCTGATGAAGTATTTCAACAGCGCAGATGAGGAATATGAAAGCTACAGGTCATATTACAAGAAAAAACATACCGTTCCGATTGCGGATATTGTAATGATTGGAGCCTGCATCGGACTTAATGTTTGCACTAGAGGAAATCTTATTTTCTTCTGCCTTTGATTTTCGGCTTTTACAAAAAACGACCGCAGTAAACTTAACAGTCGACTGCGGTTGTCTTTTTTTTAGGAAGATTTTAAGTTTTTCAGTCAGAAATCGAATGCTAACGGGTAAATCCGTGATCCTTTACGATCTGGTCGTAAAGGTCAAGCTCGCAGTACTCGCCTGTCATGTTGAAATGACGGCAGGTCGTACATGAACGCTCATAGTCAGAAGCGCTGTTGCAGGTCTTGTTGCCGCACCTGCCGGTCGGCTTATATTCGCTGCAATGCTCGGCTACCTTTTCGTAAGTTGTTTCGCTGCTTCTCATAGCTACCTCCGCTTATAAACCGATACAGCCTATAAGGAAGCCGACCATAACTTTCATGATTACCTCCTTATAGGACCGTACCGTATATTAAAAGAGCAATACTTGAATAAAGGGCTGTAAAGACAGCATTGTCCTTTAAAAGGACGCATTCAGTTTTACTCTTCTGCTATAGTATTTCACGGCAAAATATTTTTATTCAGCGCAATTTAATAATTCTTTTTTATATTGTAATTTTGTTAAAATTAAAAAATCATAAAATGTTAGCACTCTTTCTTGATGAGTGCTAATTTTTTCTTGACATTTTGAATTTATAGTTATAATATAGACGCAATGAAGAAATTTTATTAACTGTTCGGAGGAAAGATTATGACCGCAGAAAAAGGAAGTTTATCAATTAATTCGGAAAATATATTTCCGATTATAAAAAAATGGCTTTATTCAGACCACGATATTTTTGTCAGAGAGCTGGTTTCAAACGGCTGCGATGCGATTACAAAGCTCAGGAAGCTTGCCCTTATCGGAGAAGCAGAGCTTCCTGACGACAACAAATTTGCAATATCGGTTAAGGCGGACGCAGAGGAAAAGACCATTTCCTTTACTGATAACGGTATCGGAATGACCGCAGATGAGGTTAAGACCTACATCAATCAGATTGCGTTTTCGGGAGCTGCCGATTTCCTTGAGAAATACAAGGACAAGGCAAACAACGACCAGATAATCGGTCACTTCGGACTTGGCTTTTACAGTGCGTTTATGGTCGCCGACAGAGTTACCATCGATACTCTCTCCTACAAGGAAGGCGCTGAGCCGGTATTCTGGGAATCTGACGGCGGTACAGAGTTTGAAATGAGCGGAGGCACAAGGACGGAAAGAGGAACCTGCATTACGCTTTATCTTGGTGAGGACAGCTATGAATTCTCAAATGAGTACCGTGTAAAAGAGGTTCTTGAGAAGTATTGTTCATTCATGCCCGAACCTATTTATTTCGGTGAGCCGCAGTTTGAGGACGAGGATTTTGAGGACGACGAGGAAGGCGTTGTAGACGTTACGGTCGGTGAGGACGGAAAGGCAAAGGAGGACGAGAAAAACAGTAAAGCTGACAAAAAGGAAAAGAAGGCTGCCGTTTCTCCGATAAATGAGACTAATCCGCTTTGGAACCGACACCCGAATGAGTGTACGGAGGAACAGTACAAGGAATTTTACAGAAAAGTTTTCCATGACTACAAGGAGCCTCTTTTCTGGATACATCTTAACATGGATTATCCTTTCAATCTTAAGGGAATTCTTTATTTCCCTAAAATCAACACTGAGTACGATTCAATCGAGGGCACGATAAAGCTTTATAACAGTCAGGTCTTTATTGCGGACAATATCAAGGAAGTAATTCCTGAATTCCTTATGCTCTTAAAGGGAGTTATCGACTGTCCTGACCTTCCTTTGAACGTAAGCCGTTCAGCGCTCCAGAACGACGGCTTCGTAAAGAAGATTTCCGATTATATCACGAAGAAGGTTGCAGACAAGCTTTCGGGAATGTGCAAGGTTGACAGAGAGAACTATGAGAAATACTGGGACGATATTTCTCCGTTCATAAAGTTCGGCTGCATTAAGGACAGCAAGTTCAAGGAAAAGATGAAGGATTACATCATCTACAAGAACCTTGACAACAAGTATCTTACTCTTGACGAGTACCTTGCTGCAAAGAATAAGACGGCGGATTCCGAAAACGCTGAGAATGCCGAAGCAGCTGAAAAGACCGAGGAACAGGAAAAGAGCGGACAGGCGGACAGCGAAGGAAAGAGCGAAAAGACCGGACAGACGGGCAGCGAAGAAAGCACGGCTGAAAAGGATTCTGCAAACGAAAATGCTGATAAAGAAGATTCCGAAAATGAAGGTGAAAAGAAGAAGGAAACCGTATATTACGTTACCGACGAGAAGCAGCAGAGCCAGTATATCAATATGTTTAAGGCGGAGGGTCTTGACGCCGTGATCCTTAACCACAATATCGACGCTCCGTTCATATCCCTGATTGAAGCTGATAACGACAAGGTTTCCTTTATGAGAATCGACGCCGATATCAGTGAATCCTTTAAGGCGGACGGCACTGACGAGGCAGATGAAGCCGATAAGGAAACAATTGCAGAGCTTTTCAAGAAGGTGCTTAAGAAGGATAAGCTGGAGATAAAGGTTGAAAAGCTTAAAAATTCCGAGGTCTCCGGAATAATAACTCTTTCGGAGGAAGGCCGCAGAATGCAGGATATGATGAAAATGTACGGAATGTCGGGAATGGACGACATGTACAATACTCCTGAAACTCTTGTGCTGAATTCCGGAAACGAGCTTGTAAAGCAGATAATTGCGCACCCTAAGGCAAAGAACACATCGCTTTACTGCGAGCAGGTTTATGACCTTGCGCGTCTTGCTCATGCGCCTCTTTCACCGGACGACATGACAAAATTTGTGGCAAGAAGCAATAAGCTTATGATGCTTCTCGCAGGCAAATAAGGCGCGGTAAATGCGCAGAAGGCAATGCAAAGAACACTGGTTCCGTAAGGCGTGCTGAGAGCAGGGCGCCGGAAGATGAAAAGGTGCGGTCATGGCAAGTATTTTATTGGTAGACGATGATAAAACGATCGTTTCAAATTTAACGGAGTTTTTAATGAGCGAAGGCTTTACCGTAAAGAGCGCAGCAGGGCAGGAGGAAGCGCTTGAAATGCTTGATGCGGAAAGATTTGAGCTTGTGCTTCTCGACATATCCCTTCCCGACGGGAACGGTTTTTCGCTCTGCTCCGCAATTAAGACCGACTATAAAATACCTGTGATTTTTCTCACCGCTTCGGGAGACGAGTACAGTACCGTTACAGGCTTTAATCTCGGAGCGGACGACTATGTCGCAAAGCCGTTCAGGCCGAGAGAGCTGATTTCGAGAATTAAAAATGTGCTGAGGCTTACGGGAAACGCAGGCACGACGGTAAGGCTTGGCGATGTTTTGGTTGACACGGTAAAGGGCTCTGCAAGCAAAAACGGAAAGGATTTGTATCTTTCCGCGCTTGAATACAGGCTTTTGCTTGCTTTTATTAACAGCCGCGGAAGAGTGCTGACCAGAAATCAGCTTTTGGAAGCTATTTGGGACGCCGCCGGCGAATATGTAAATGACAACACGCTGACGGTCTATATAAAGCGTCTGCGTGAAAAAATAGAAGATGACCCTCAGAACCCTGAAATAATCATAACCGTCAGGGGCATGGGCTACAGACTGGAGCCTTGATGAAGCTGTTGAGAAACTCAGAGGTTGTTCGCTGCCTCGTCATTTATCTTGTAATTTCAGCCGCAGCTGTTTTGTTTTCGTGGTACGAGGACGGCAGCTACGGCTTATTTACGTTAATTCTGTGCGTTGTTTTTATAGTGATTTATATCGTTTCTACCGCACGCAGGTACAAACGCATATCGGGCATGGCGGAGGAAATCGACAGAATACTGCACGGACAAAGCGAGCTTTTGCTGAAAAGCTATTCTGAGGGTGAGCTTGCAATTCTGGAGAGCGAAATATACAAGATGACCGTGCGGCTAAGAGAGCAGCAGCAGAGACTGCTTGACGACAAGGTCTACCTTGCCGATTCCATTGCGGACATATCCCACCAGATAAGAACGCCTCTAACCTCCATCAACTTAATTGTAAATTTTCTTTCGGAGCCGGAAATTGATGAGGACAGGCGGGGCAGGCTTGTAAGAGAGCTTTACGATTTGCTCTCACGTATTGAGTGGCTTATAAACTCTTTGCTGAAGATTTCAAAGCTCGATGCAGGAATGGTAAGCTTTAAAAAAGAAACGCTTTCTCTGAAAGAACTGATCGAAAAATCCTGTGAGACGCTTATGGTTCCGATTGAGCTTCGGAGCCAGAGCCTTGAAATAGAAGCAGAAGGAAATTTCTGCGGAGACGTTGCGTGGACCTGCGAGGCAGTCGGAAACGTCGTAAAAAACTGCATGGAGCATACTCCGGAGCACGGCAGGCTTAAAATTACCGCGGCTGAAAATGCGCTGTTTTCCGAAATAATAATAACCGATAACGGAAGCGGAATCGACAGAGAAGATCTTCCGCACATTTTCGAAAGGTTCTATAAGGGAAAAAATTCAGGCGACAACGGCTTTGGGATCGGACTCGCGCTTGCAAGAATGATTGTCGTCAGCCAGAACGGAATCCTGAAAGCGGAAAACAATGCCGATAAAGGAGCAAGGTTTACAATGCGTTTTTATAAATCTACGGTTTAAGGGATTGGAGAGCGGAGCCGTGCCGCACAGCGGCGTTACCTGTTATCCGGCAGAAGCGGCATGCTCGGAATTGCCGATTTTTAAGATGCGTAAGAATTTTAAGTGACGTTTTTGTTATATTTAAGTCATTACATTGTCATTTACAGCGGATATACTAAAGCCGTATCCGGGAAAACGGACAGCTTTTTTCAAGAAGACTATCCCGGAATTATAAATTACCGGATTTACGGAAGGAGTAATCGTCAATGGAGATATTAAAGGTTGAAAATCTCTGCAAGATATACGGAAAAGGGGAAAACGAGGTGCGCGCCCTTGACAACGTATCGTTCTCAGTGCAGAAGGGCGAATTTATCGCAATAATAGGGCCTTCAGGTTCAGGCAAGTCCACGCTTCTCCACATCTTGGGCGGCGTCGATAAGCCGACAAGCGGCAAGGTGTACATGGACGGAAACGACGTATACGCGCAGAATGACGAACAGCTGGCGGTTTTCCGCCGCAGGCAGGTGGGACTGATTTATCAGTTTTACAACCTGATCCCTGTTCTCAATGTCACAGAAAACATAACGCTTCCGGTGCTTATGGACGGTCAGAAGGTAAATAATGAGAGGGTAAAGGAGCTTATCACGACGCTTAAGCTGGAAGGCAGGGAAAATCATCTTCCGAACCAGCTTTCAGGCGGACAGCAGCAGAGGGTTTCAATCGGAAGGGCGCTTATGAATGCTCCCGCCGTGCTTCTTGCAGACGAACCGACGGGCAATCTTGACAGCAAGAACAGTCAGGAAATAATGGAAATGCTTAAAACCTCAAACCAGAAGTATAACCAGACTCTTATCGTAATCACTCACGATGAAAATATTGCCTTGCAGGCGGACAGGATTATTTCGATTGAAGACGGCAGAATTACAGGCGACGAGGTGATAAGAAAATGAACGTATTCAGAAAGCTTACCCTAAGGACCCTGTTAAAGAACAGAACGCGAACCGTAGTTACGATAGTAGGAATAATGCTCTCTACCGCACTGATTTGCGCAATTACCTCATCGATTGCCAGCGTTCAGAAATATGCTTACGACTTTTCGGTTTACAACAATGGAGACTGGCACGGCAACGTAAACCAAATTGATTTGGAAACAATGAAGGCTATAGCTGCTTCTGACGAGGTGGATTCTTCGGAAACGGTCTGTGCGTCGATAGTGGGATATGCCCGCGTCGAAGATATAAGGAATGACTATAAGCCTTATCTTTTTATTCTTGGGGCAGGGGAAAATTTTGAAAAGCACATGCCGATACACATTATCGGAGGGGAATATCCGAAGTCGTCTGATGAGATCCTCATTCCGTCCCACCTGCTTACAAACGGAATGGTAAGCTACCGGCTTGGAGACACGGTTACGCTTGATGTGGGAGCAAGAGTGAGAGACGGAGGCATAAGCTTAGGGCAGAATAATCCTTACGCCCCTGATTATGAGATACCTGAAGAGGAAAAGGAAGAGCTTTCGGAGAAGCTTGAAGTAAAAGAAACTAAAACCTACACGGTGGTAGGCTTCTACGAACGTCCTGATTTTGAGAGCTATTCAGCGCCGGGCTACACCTGCATAACTGCTGCGGACAGCGGAGATTTTGAAAAAGAAGACGGGATATATAGCGTCTGGTTCAAAATGAAGAAAGCGAACGACGTATATTCCTTTTTGGAAGACGGAGATTTTGGATATGGCTCCTACTTCATGGTGAACAGAGACGTTATGACGTCTTCCGGAATTTCGAGATACGGCAGCTTTTATGCGGTTCTTTACGGGCTTGCGGCGATAGTAATCGGACTTGTGATTTTTGGCTCCGTGTCTTTGATTTATAATGCCTTTGCCATTTCTGTTTCAGAAAGAACCAAGCAATTCGGCCTTTTGTCGTCTGTCGGAGCCACAAAAAAACAGCTGAGGCACACGGTTTTTTTTGAAGCGTTTTCCGTAAGCACTGTGGGAATACCTCTTGGAATAGCCGTAGGTCTTACGGGTATAGGCATTACGCTTAAGCTTTTGGCTGACAATTTTTCAAAAGCCATGGGAACAAATCTTAACGTTGTCCCTTTTAGGCTGTGCGTCAGCCCGTGGGCGATTGCCGGAGCGTGCCTGCTTGCGCTTGTAACCGTCCTTATTTCGGCATGGATTCCGTCGAAAAGAGCTTCAAGAGTGTCCGCTGTTGAAGCCATCAGGCAAAATTCAGACATAAAAAACACCAAAAGACCGGTAAAAACATCAAAGCTGACCTACAAGCTTTTCGGACTGCCGGGAGTGCTTGCCGCAAAGCACTACAAAAGAGATAAAAAAAGGTACAGGGCGACGGTCATAAGCCTTTTTATGAGCATAGTGCTTTTTGTTTCGGCATTCTCTTTTTCGGATTACCTTACTGAAACGGTAGAGGTCGTTTACGAAAACACGCCTTATGATTTGTACTACATGTGGAATAGCAATAACGGAAAAAACAAAGGCTCTGTCGATGAGATTAATAGCATTATAGGTGGGCAGAAGCACGTTTCCGATTCGTCCTACGATACCACGATGGGTTATACTGCGAAGACGGACGCCGCTTCTCTCACAGAAGATGCCAGAGCATATTTGTACGCCGAAGAGTCCTCCGGTGAAATTGAAATCAACTCAAGGGTGATTTTCGTCGATGATGAGAGCTTTAAAGAAATGCTTGCAGACAACGGACTTGACGAGCAGACCTTTATGAACAGCGAAGCACCTCTTGCCGTGGTTTTTAACAGCTTCAGGCTGTTTGACGGCGATAAGGAAAAATATGTTGACGGCAAGGTTTTTGCCAAGCAGAATAATGAAATTAAAATAGCTTTAAGAGAAGCTCCCGAGGGGTATGTGTTTCTTAAGGAAGCCTATGACAGTGACAGCGATGAAATGAAATTATTGTTTGAGAACGCAAGCGACCCTGATGACATTGTAACGCTCAGCTATGATGAAGCCGTAAAATGGCATACTCTTAAGGCCGGAGCCTGCGCAGATGAAATTCCTTTCTGGGGATATGACAGACACAGTGTAGGAGCTTTCTACGTATATCCGTACAGCTTAGCCGAATATGTCGTTCCTGACATTGAAATAGACAAAAACGATATAACGTTTCTGGCTGTTTCGGACAGCCCCGATGACAGCTACGAGGAGGTTAAGAAGGCATTGACCGGCGCAGGCTACAATACGGTCAGGCTTTATAATGAGTCAGAATATGCCGATGAGGACAGAAACATCATTACCATTTTAAATGTGTTTGCTTACGGCTTTATAGTTCTTATTTCGCTTATTGCCATCGCCAATGTCTTCAACACGATTTATACGAACGTAAGCCTTAGAAGACGGGAGTTTGCGATGCTTAAATCTGTGGGTATGTCGCAGAAGAGCTTCAACAGAATGATAAATTATGAAAGCTTGATTTACGGCTCACGCTCGCTTTTGGCAGGGCTGCCCGTGTCAATCGGCGTAACGTGGCTGATTTACAGGGTAATTAACGACGGCTTTACGGCTGATTTCAGACTTCCTTGGGCAGCCATGGGTATTGCGGTTTTGAGTGTCTTCATAGTAGTGTTTGCAACCATGATTTATTCAATGAGCAGGGTGAAAAAAGAAAATCCGATTGATGTTTTGAAAAACGAAAACATATAACCGAAAAAAATCGGACGGTTTGGTTAGAACCGTCCGATTTTTTTATATAAGCGCATAAAACCGATTTGCGAAAATTCAGGTGAAAAGAAGAAATTTAAGGTTCTTCTTTTACCATGGCGTATAATTCCTGCAAAGCAAATTCCGCTGCCTGTTCCCTTACGGACTGTCTGTCGCCGTCAAAACGGCAGGTTTTTGTCTTTGTTTTTCCTCTGTAGTAAAAGCCGAAGCATACCGTTCCGACAGGGAGAAGCTCGGTGCCGCCGCCGGGGCCTGCAATTCCGCTTGTTGAAACGGCGGCGTCTGCGCCGGTCTGTTTTGCAGCTCCGGCTGCCATCGCCGCGGCGACCTCTTCGCTGACTACTCCGTATTTTTTAATCAGCTCCTCCGGAACCTTGGCAAATTTTGACTTGGCGGAGTCGGCATAGGTCACGAACGAGGCGTCTATCACCTTGGAAGCGTCGGGAACGTTGATGATCTTTGCGGCAATCATTCCTCCCGTACAGGACTCGGCAGCAGTTATATGAAGTTTTTTTTCCGTTAATAATTTTACAAGTTCAAATTCCGTCATGTCGGCCTCCTGTGCATACAGTATTGACTTAAATGCCTGTTAATTATAACATAATTATCTTAACCGAGCTTTGGAAAATTAGCAAGACATGATAAAAAATGATGCCGGAGAAGCGGCAGGATTTCCTGCTGATTTTACCGTTTTTGTTTGTAAATTTAATTTATCCCTTGGAACAAACTGAATAATTTGCAAAATTATGCCCATGATATCAAATAAAGAATGTAATTTTTTATGAGGTGGCTTATGAGTAAAAAATTAATAGGAGAGCAAACGGTAGTATTTAGCAATTCTCCGATTATTCTCGGCTGCGGTTCGGTTGTGGGCGAAAAAGAAGGAAATGGACCTTACGGACAGTGTTTTGATGAGATATGTATGGATCCCATGATTGGGGGCAGCACATGGGAAGAAGGAGAGAGCAACCTGATTTCAAAGGCTTGCAGCCATGCTATAGCAAATTCAGGCATAAAAAAGGACGAACTGAATTTTTCGGTTGGCGGTGATTTGCTTGGACAGATTATTGCAACCACGTTCGGCGTTTCAAAACTGAATGCTCCTTTCCTCGGACTTTACGGAGCCTGCTCAACAATGGGCGAATCTCTTGCAGTGGCAGGAATGCTAGTAGAAGGGGGATATGCGGATCTGACTCTTGCGGTAACGAGCAGCCATTTCGCAGGAGCGGAAAAGCAGTTCCGTTTCCCTTTGGGGTACGGCGCTCAGAGGCCGATGGCTGCAACGTGGACGGTAACGGGCAGCGGCGCCGTTATACTTGCAAGCAGTGATTATGTGAATAAAAGCAAAAACCGGACGGTAAGCCAAAATCAAAGCCGGAATGAGAACCAAAGCGGAAACAATGAAGCAAGCCAAAGTCAAAACGGCGGCCGTAAAGTTATGATAAAAGGTTTTACAGCGGGCAAGATTGTTGATTACGGAGTAATGGATTCCATGAATATGGGAGCGGCGATGGCGCCTGCGGCTGCGGACACTCTGTTTGCGCACTTTAGGGACACCGGAAAAACTCCGCAGGACTATGATCTTATCGTAACCGGCGATTTGGGAAAGGTCGGTTCGGACATATTAAAGGATTTTATGAAAACTAAGGGATATGATCTTAGCGGAAACCATTTTGACTGCGGCGTTGAAATGTTTGATAAGGAGCAGGACACCCACTCCGGCGGCTCCGGCTGCGGCTGTTCTGCAACTATTCTATGCGGACATCTTATAAAGGAACTTAAAAAAGGCAGTCTGAAAAAAATACTTTTTATGCCGACAGGAGCGCTTCTCAGTCCTGTCAGCTTTCACGAGGGCAAGTCGATCCCGGGAATCGCACATGCCGTCATAATTGAAAGCGAGGAATGAAAATGAAATTTTTATCAGGACTGACCGGCCTTGCCGACAATCTTATTCTCTCGGCAGGCTGTTGGATTTTGGCGAGAATGATTGAAAAGGGAAAGCTGTTTCAGTGTTGAAAAGACAGGCTGTTTGATAATAAAAACCAAGCTTTTTCAGTATGAATAAACGTTTTGAAAGGTTTTCTCCGTAAGCATTGAAATTTGGATTTAGAATATGGCAGGACGCAGAAGGGAGTTAAAATAATGGATTATATAATTGCTTTTGTAGTAGGAGGACTTATCTGTACGGCGGTGCAGGTTCTGATGGATCACACGACCCTTCAGCCCGGAAGAATCATGGTAATAGTAGTTGTGACAGGTGCGATACTCAGCGCAGTCGGGCTTTATGAACCTTTTGCAAAGTGGGCGGGAGCAGGCGCAAACGTACCGTTGAGCGGGTTCGGCAATACGCTTTTTAAAGGAGTAAAAGAGGCAGTTGACGAAAACGGTTTTCTGGGAATCTTTATGGGAGGCTTCAAGGCAGGGGCTGTCGGCATTTCGGCGGCGCTGATTTTCGGCTACATCGCCAGCTTGATGACAGACCCGAAGACTAAGCAGTAAAAGGATTCATGTAAGACGTTTGGCGGTACTGCTTTACATGTTATTATCCGTCAAACTTATACTATATAAACCGAAACGTACAGTTGCTTTTTTACAATATCCGGAGTTATAATTGTCTGGACGGGAGCGATCCCGTCCAGACTGAAAAAACGGGGGTTTACAACATGGCAGCAAATGAGTCGAACATGGCAGCAATTGAGACGTTGAAAAAGTGGATCGATGAGAGCGACAATATCGTTTTCTTCGGAGGCGCAGGAGTGTCTACAGAGAGCAATATCCCTGACTTCCGCAGTACCGACGGGCTGTATAACCAGCAGTACGCCTATCCTCCGGAGACGATATTAAGCCATACCTTTTACAGAAGAAATACAAAAGAATTTTACCGCTTTTACCGCAACAAAATGCTCTATCCGGACGCCAAACCGAACAGAGCTCATAAAAAGCTTGCTGAGCTTGAGGCGGAAGGAAAGCTTAAGGCTGTGATAACCCAGAATATTGACGGTCTCCACCAGAAGGCAGGAAGCAAAGAGGTTCTTGAGCTTCACGGAAGCGTGTTGAGAAACTATTGCGAAGGCTGCGGAAAATTTTATGGGGTGGACTACATATTAAAAACCGAGGGAGTGCCGAAATGCGAGGACTGCGGAGCTGTAATTAAGCCCGACGTGGTTCTTTACGAAGAAGGACTTAACGGTGTCACGATGAGCAAGGCGGTGGATTATATCCGCAAGGCGGATGTTTTGATAGTAGGAGGAACATCGCTTACGGTCTATCCTGCGGCAGGCTTCATTGACTACTACAGAGGAAACAAGCTTGTCCTTATTAATAAGGACGAAACAGCGATGGATTACAAGGCGGATCTTTGCATACATGGGAAGATTGGAGAGGTGCTTGGTGTTATATCAACAGAGACGGACATAAGCACGGACATTGAAGAGGACGATAAAACGGTGAAGACGGATTGATAAAATGAAACGGGGAGCGTCTGTTTAGATGTTTAATTTCGGCTTGCAAAACAAGGGTATATATGTTAGTATTTTAAACCGTAATCCTGTACAGGGATTGCATTTGAAGCCTTAGAAATTTTTTAAAAATTAATAAAAATATAGGAGGCGGAAATGGTTTTCTCAGAGATACCATTCCTTCTGTATTTCTTCCCTTTGTTTCTTCTTTGCTACTTTATAAGCCCGGCAAGAATAAAAAACCTTACCCTGCTTATATTCAGCCTGCTTTTTTATGCGTGGGGAGAGCCGGTATATATACTGCTTCTCCTTTTATCCTCCGTAGTGGATTATGTAAACGGAAGGGCATTGGAACGCTTTGAAGGGAAGAAAAAGATTCAGGTAATTTTTCTCTGCATATCGGTGGCAGTCAACCTTGGACTGATGGGGATCTTCAAATATGCAGGGCTTTTTATTGATACGGTGAACTCGGTTTTCGGCTGCGGCATAAAGCCCGTCGGGCTCAAGCTTCCTCTTGGGATAAGCTTCTTTACCTTTCAGACGATGAGCTACAGCATAGACGTCTACAGAAGGGATGTAAAGGCGGAGCACAGCTTTATAAATTATATGACCTATGTTTGCATGTTTCCCCAGCTTGTAGCCGGTCCGATAGTGCGCTATTCGGATATCAGTGAAAAACTAAAAAACCGTAAGACGTCAGTATCGGACTTTTGCAGCGGCTTTGTAAGGTTTCTTATGGGACTTTTCAAAAAGGTGCTGATTGCAAATCAGGTCGGACTTCTTTGGAACATTGTTCTGGCGGCGGACGAAAGAAGCCTTGCGTTTGCATGGCTCGGACTTCTTGCCTATTCTCTGCAGATTTATTTCGATTTTTCAGGCTACAGCGATATGGCAATCGGTATGGGCAAAATGCTTGGCTTTTCTTACCCTGAAAACTTCAACTATCCGTATATCTGTACGAGCATAACCGATTTCTGGAGAAGGTGGCACATGACGCTTTCAGGCTGGTTCAGGGACTATGTTTACATTCCCTTAGGCGGCAACCGTAAAGGCAGGGCAAGACAGATGCTGAACCTTGCCATAGTGTGGGCGCTTACCGGCCTCTGGCACGGCGCTGCATGGAACTTTCTTCTCTGGGGAATGTACTTCGGACTGATACTTATTATTGAAAAGCTGACGGGACTTCCGAAAAAGCTTCCAAAACCTATCGGACGCCTGTATTCGCTGATTTTAATAATGCTCGGCTGGATGATATTTGCAATCGAGGATTTAAAGAAGCTCGCAGCCTATGCTTCGGATATTTTCGGCTTCGGCGCAAACGGCTTTGCAGGCAAGGAATTTTTTTATCAGCTTAATAATTATTTATTCGTGCTTTTAACGGGAGCCGTGCTTTGCACGCCTGTTTTCCCGAAGCTTGCGGAGAAGGCAAAGGGAAATGAAACAGCGGAAAAAACTCTTGGGATTATCGGGCTTTTGGCAGGAATGCTGCTAACCGCGGTCTGCATTGCAATGCTTGTCGCAGACAGCTACAACCCGTTCCTGTATTTCAGATTTTGAGCGCAGGAGCGGCAGGCGGAAACAGAAGGATTAAAAACCGTAACAACGTATATGGGAAAAGGTTTGGAAAGTCCTGAAAAAGAGCTTATAAAAATAAAACGAGGGCAGAAAATGGATAAATATAAAAAAATTCTGTGTATATATGCGCTTCTCTTTTTTTCCGCATGCAGTATCGTCACTCTGATACTGCCTGACAAAGAATTCAGCGAGGAGGAAAACCGTTATCTTGCAAAAAGACCGGAGCTGACTGCGAAAAGCCTCTTAAGCGGCGATTATCAGGAGGAGGCAAAGGAATATCTTTCCGACCAGATGGTTTTAAGAAGCGGTTTTATGAGGCTTTATGCTCTTGCACAGAAGTCGATGGGAAAAAGCGAATACAACGGAGTGTACATCTGCAAGGACGGCTGGCTGATTGAAAGGTATGAGGATCCGGAAAACACCGAATATATCGCCGAAAGCCTTGCCTATGTTTCGGAAAACACCGACGCGCACTGTATGCTTATGCTGGTGCCGACTGCAATAAGCCTTTATCCTGAAATGCTTCCCTATGGAGCAGGCGGAAACAATGTTCAGGATAAGGTGAAAAAATATATTGATGATGCCTGTTCAAAGGCAGGAATGGATATTGTTGACGTCTGGGGAGCGCTTGAAAAAAGCAAGCCGGAAATTCAGCTTTACTATAAAACGGATCATCATTGGACAACAGACGCCGCCTATGCTGCCTACAGAGCCTTCTGCGCCGACCAGAAAATGACGCCTCTTGAGAAAAGCAGCTTTGAAATTGAAAAGGTGAGCGAGGACTTTTACGGAACCGTCTACTCAAAGGCGCTTACGGCGTTTCAGCCCGCCGACACGATTGTGGCTTACAAGCAGGATATGAGCGGAATTACGGTAAGCTATAGCTCTGGCGAGGGGAGCCTTTATGCGGAGGAATATCTGGGTAAAAAGGATAAGTACGCATATTTTCTGAACGGCAGCCAGTCAGAGATTACGATTGAAAACGGTAATGTTAAAAACGGCAGGACGCTTTTGGTTGTAAAGGACAGCTATGCAAACTGTTTTGTACCGTTTCTGGTAAACCATTACGAAAAAATCGTCGTGCTTGACACGAGATATTACCGCTTCGGCGTTACCGCAGCGGCGGAGGACGTCGGTGCAACCGATATACTGTTTCTATTCAATTTGAATACTTTGGATAAAGATACTGCTGTGGCAGGGATTTTCTAAGGCTTTGAGAATCCTTTGAGTAACGCATTGAGTATTTTTTAAAAGGCATATCTCAAGAGGTATGTCTTTTTTTAGGCATGCTCTAATCGGCATGCCCTTTTTTACTTTTTTGAATTTTTTCAATATTGCGAAAAAAGTGTGAATATTCTGTGAAAAGGCTGTGAATCGGTTGATTTGTGTATTTTTGTATGATATTTTAAAATTGAAATTAGTAGATTGTGGAACATTTGACAAGGCTATGAGTTTTAATGATTGGCGAAATGCAGGTCAAGAGAGGCTGCCGCAAGATTGACAGTTTAACGGCGTCTGACCGCCGCTTATGCCGTTTTATTTCCGTTAGTTTGGATTTGATGTGAAGAAGAAAAAATGGGAGGTTTGGAATGAAAAAAAAGATTTTTGCATTTGGAGCGGCGCTTGTATTGTGTATGGCTTTAGTGTTTGTTGTCTTAGGGAAAAACGGAGGCATCATATCGGGAAATTCTCGCAAAAATCAACCGGAAGCGACGAATTCGAAAAATAAAACCGGAGACGAAGCAATTTTAAGCGGAGAAGAATGGAAAGCCTTTGCGTCAAAGGACGTCTTGTATCAGGGAGCCGAGATAGTGACCTTGGGTTCATATGAGCAGGACGGCGACGGCAGCAACGGAAAAGAGCCAATTGAGTGGATAGTCCTTGATGAAACAGAGGACAGCCAGCTTGTTATAAGCAAGTATGTTCTGGAAACTCGGATGTGGGGAAAAATTCCTTCATATACCAATTATTTGCCGGATGGCGGAACAGAAGTAGCCAAAACTTATAAACCGGGAATGGGGGTAAGGTTGGCTGAACATAAAGCATCAGACGGCTCAGTGTTCTACAAAAGCGAAGAATATGAAATTGAGAATGAAATTGAATATACTTGGGAAAACAGCGATTTGAGAAATTATTTAAACAGTATATTTATCAATAAGGCTTTTACAGAGGAGGAAAAGGAAAGAATTGAGACTGCGGAAATTGAGTATTTCGGAGCCTCTAAATCCTCAGATAATGAAACACAGGAAGAGCGCCGCACGTCAGACAGGTTATTTGTTTTTAGCGTTGATGAAGCGGAAAAATATTTTTCAAAAGGAGGAGCGCTGAGTTATTATACCCCTTACTGTCTTGAAAAAACCCAAACACATGCAGAGGAAGATCTCAAATCCTTAAAGGAAAACGGAGGACGGCTTCCAAGCGGTTTTGTTCTCCGCACAAAAGGAAAGGATATATACAATATATGCGTTCTTAAGGCGAAGCAGGAGCTTGAATGGGAAAACCAATATATTGACGGAAGCTTACCTGTACGTCCTGCCATGTGGATAAAGAAGCAGTAGAATCCACCGAGAGACCGTCAAAAACCCAAAGAATGAATCTGCACCGGAGGAGGTATCCGTGAGTCTTATAAAAAGCAATATAATCGAGATGTGGAGGGAAAAACCCAGCTTCTTTATCGTTGTAATATTTGTGCAGATGCTTGCTTCATTTTCGGTGCTTTATGCGACTGGGGCGATTGCGAATGATTATTACAGTATTAAAGAAGATTACGGCATGAATCTGACTTTATACGTACCCTTTTTAAATTCTTCAGAAAATGGACCCGTCTGTTACTCCATGATAGAAGAAACGGTGTCTGATATTTTTAACGGAAAAATGTCGGACACGATAAAGGGAGCCTATATATTTACCGACTGGATTAAAGGAGCCGGAGAAAACGGAACGAGTGTAAGATTTGATTCATCGTTTAAAATCGTCGGGGACAGATATTTTTTACCGGACATTACTAAAGAAGGCATAGAAGGAACTCTTATAGAAGGGCATGCTTTTACCGACGAGGAAATGAATTCGAAAGGCTATTACGTAATAATCGGCGGCGCTGCGGATAAGGAAATTGAGCTTAACGGAAAAAAATTTGAAATAGTCGGTAAAACGCTTACGATGTTGAGCGGAACCGATAGTTTTACCTACAGTACCACACCGTATGCGGTGAAGTCCCTGAATCTTAAGCTCGGCGGATTTAGCTTTGAGCTAAAAAGAATGATTAGGGAAGATGAGCTTGAATACATAAAGGGAAAATTTGAAAGAGTATTGCCGGGACAGTGCAAGTTTATCGTTCAGACATCATCCGACGAGGACAAAAAAGCAATTATGAAATCATCTCTTGTCATATCGGCGCTTATAGGCATGTCGGCGCTTGCCGTGCTTGTCGTGATTTACGGCTACATTATCGGACGCAGAAACAGAAATCTGGCTATATGGCGGCTTACGGGATGCTCTTCTGTAAAAGCGGCAGGCTTCTTTTTCACGGAGATGGCGGCAATATCCGTACCTTCCGTTTTGCTTGGATTTGCGGTGTTCCGTTTTGTCCAAGTGAAATGGCTTAACGGACTTTTCCCTTACATGTCGGTTACTTACACCTTTTCGCTTTACGCCGGGCTTTATTTAGCGATAATGTCGGTGCTGGCTGTCCTGTTTATGGGGATTTCAATTTTCAATTCACGTTACAGCGTAAAACAGCAGCTAATCAGGGCGGAAATTTGAGAGGGAGGCATTTTAAATGACAAATCTTGCGTTTTATGAATTTTTCAGAAACACAGTAAAAAACACGCTGATTTCACTGTTTCTCGCAGCGATGTGCCTTATAATTACCGTTATGTACTCTGTTGTCTCCTATGAATACGGAAAGTTTGCGCCTTTTAAGGAACTTGATGTTAAAAACGGTTATTTTGTCGGACAGAAAATGGCGACGGAGAGTGTTTCTCCGAACGATTTTGACGGAGTGGAAAAGGTATATGAGGTCAATGCCGCATCTGTTTTGCTGGGAGGCTCGGGAGCGGAAGCATACGTGTATGACGGCTGGATATGGAAAAACTGGCATGCAAGGCTTAAGAGCGGACATTGGTTTACCGAAGCGGGCGCTGACAGTGCAGAGCTTGAAATAATCGTAGGTGGAAACTGTGAAGGTTATGAGGCAGGCGACACGGTGCAGATGCAGTCGGGAAACGTGTCCTTTAATGCAAAGATAATAGGAATACTTCAGGATTCAACAGAAATAATGTATAAAAGCGGATACAATTATTTTGAATCCAACTATCAGGGAATGTACAATGACCCTTACGGCGAAATAGGCCTGTATGGAGAGGAAGGCGGAATGACTGTTCTCATGCAGAAGGAAGCCGCCGAAAAAAGAAATATAACCACGTACAGCCCATTGCCTTGGTCGATCTGGAAATACAGCGATTCCCTTAGCAGCGAGGAGGCTGGCGCCCTTTCGAAAGAAATTTCTTTAAAATTGTATAACAGCGGAAAGACTTACGACGTCTTTATGGAAGAATCACAGGATTTAGCTAATCAGAAGGTTATGGTCTATCTTCCGTCTATGATAATAAGCATACTGCTTATGC
>CANRAZ010000021.1 GCA_947628705.1 uncultured Lachnospiraceae bacterium
CTCGTGGCAAATTCAGGCACGAGGCGTAATCTTGAGGTTGACTTTTTCGGCGGAGAACCTCTTATGAATTTTGAGGTCGTAAAACAGCTTGTATCATATGCGCGTTCCATAGAAAAAGAAGCCGGCAAGAATTTCCGATTTACTCTCACGACCAACGGTATGCTTATTGACGACGACGTAATAGAATTTGCAAATCGCGAATGTCACAACGTGGTGCTTAGCCTTGACGGAAGGAAGGAGGTCCATGACAGTCTGAGAAAAACGGTAAACGGCAAAGGCAGCTACGATATAATTCTTCCCAAGTTCAAGAAGCTTGTTGAAGCGCGCGGCGGAAAGGGCTACTACATGAGAGGCACTTTTACGCATTACAACACGGACTTTACGAACGATATTTTTCACATGGCCGACCTTGGCTTTACGGAGCTTTCGATGGAACCTGTGGTATGTTCTCCCGACGACCCCTGCGCGCTGACCGAAAGCGATCTTCCCAAGCTTTTTGAACAATATGAAATTCTGGCTGAAGAAATGATAAAAAGGAAAAAAGAAGGCAGAGGCTTTACATTTTACCACTACATGATAGATTTGAAAGCCGGCCCGTGCATATATAAACGCATCAGCGGCTGCGGTTCGGGTACCGAATACATGGCTGTCACGCCGTGGGGAGACCTTTACCCCTGCCATCAGTTCGTAGGAGATGAAAAATATCTTTTAGGCAACGTGTACGACGGCGTTACGAATCCTGCGGTAAGAGACGAATTCAAAATGTGCAACGCCTACGCCCGTCCCGAATGTAAGGACTGCTGGGCGAAGCTTTATTGCAGCGGCGGCTGCGCAGCCAACGCTTACCACGCATCCGGCTCTATCACGGGTACATACGCCTACGGCTGCCAGCTTTTCAAAAAAAGAATGGAATGTGCGATAATGATTAAAGCCGCAGAAGCGAAAGAGAAAAACGGCTAAACGCAAAAACCGACCTGAACCGGTCGGTTTTCGTTATATTAAGCCTTTAGTTTGGAGATAAAAGTGTTTGCATATTGCTCTGCAAACACATTATAGCACAAATTAACATTTTTGTAACATTTTATCTATTTTTTCACACTTTTTTAAAAAATTCTTTTTTTCTGCAAAATATCATTGCATTTTATAGTTATTTTTTTTAATTCATCTTGTGCTGTTTTTTGTAATTCAGCAATTTCACTTGTATTTATCTATTATTTCCTCTGCCTTATCAGGTTCCGCCGACACGCATAAAACCGCATACCTGCCGATAACCTTAATTACAGCCTTATCAAGCCTTGCGACCTCATCCGGCGCATAATCCGCAAAAACCTCTTTTCTTTCATCTATTCTCTTTTTCATTGCAGTCTCAACTTTTTTCGCTGCATCTTCGGTTTCACACTCAACTGCCACAATTTCCTCAGTGGTCGCATTTGTACTGAAATAAGAGCTCTGCTTAACAAAGTCGCTTTCTTCAAGCTCGTACTGCCTCATAAAAACAACGTCCATGCCCTCGTCAAGCTCGTCGTCAAACGACAGGCCGCCCTTTATATCGTCGGCAAGCGCCTTAACATCAATTTCAACGTTTTTGTCCTCGGCATTTTTATCGTCGCCGCCTTGGGATCCAGCGTTTTTGTCTTCTGCGGCCTTTGTAACAGTTACCTGAGGTGCCTCTTCCGCCTGTGAACCGTTTCCCTCGGTTTCGTTTCCGCACCCTGTAAAAACAAGCGCTGCAATGACTGCCGCCAAAAATATCTTTTTCATTATCTGAATATGCTCCTTTACCTGTTTGCAATTATATAGTCAAGCCATTTACGGTTATATCTTTTGTTCGGATGGACTCCGTCATAGCTCGCATCCGACGGAAGCACCCTGCTGCTCCCGCATATGCCTAAAGTAACGTCAAGGTAGGCGACGGACGTGCTTGAAGCGGCATTTATAACGCGTTTATTAAATTTTTCGACGTTTGCAAGGGTTTCGTAGCCGCCCTTGTCTGAAAGCCGCTGGGAAACAGGTATTATACTTTGAACATAGATATTTGCAGAAGGCTGAAGCTCCTTAACCTTGTTTATAAGCTGGACATAATACTTTTCAAAATAGTCCAGACTCTGCCAGCCCAGCTCGTTTACGCCGAACTCTATGTATATGTTCCTGTAGGTTTTTCTTTTAAGCGATGACCATATTTTATCTTCATTTAAAGCGCTTTTCACGTTTAGTCCTGTTTTGCACAGGAAATCCGCTGTCGAAATCCCCATGCTTACAAACAGGTCGTCTGTTCTTGAATCTCCGATAAAGCAATCTCCCGCAAACTGTTCTTCATAATAGCTCAAGGGCTGATTTAAATCCTTCCCCGGAGGTATCTGACTGATTTCAGGAGCCTTGGTGGGCTTAACCGCAGCTGAAGGCTTCGGATTTACGGAAGGCTTCGGAGTGGGCGTTGGCGTATTGGTCGGAGTTGGCGTCGGCGTTGGCGTATTGGTCGGAGTCGGAGTAGGCTTTCGCGTAATAACGCTCGACTCAACAAGCTTATCTGGCTTTTTTGAAACCGAAAAATCGGCATCGCTGCCGACTGAGGCGGTCTTTCTTCCCGTTTCCTCCTTCACAATCATATGCGGCTGTCCTTCTTTTCTGGAAGACGGCATTGCTCCGCATGCCGACACGCTAAAGACCACCGCAGCCAGAACCGCTGTCATTACGGTATTTTTTCTTCTGCATTTTTCTTTTGAATCCGTCATATATCTGAAACCTCTGTTCTGCTTGCTTAACAGAGCATATTATAGCACTCTTTTATTCTGCACAAATTTCTTTTCGGTTAATTATTGTTTACAAAGATATTAACTTTTTCTGTTATAAATTAACCGACAAAATTCGCCACGTTTCGATTTTAGCATACTATCCCCTCTTTTTCCATATTATTGTAAAATGACAAATCAATTTACCGTTTTTTCCTAATTCTTTTTGTTTTGTTTTGTAAATTTTTCAAACCTGTTCCGGTTATACTATTCCCATTCTGACGGAAATGCTGTCGGTATCAAATTTAATTATTTGAAAATCAAAAGGAGAAAAAATTATGGCAAAAAATTATGCAGAAACCGCAAAATCGGTTCTGAAACATATAGGCGGCGAAAGCAACGTCTCTCATCTTGAGCACTGCTCTACCCGTCTCCGTTTTACAGTTGCCGACCCCGGCAAGGTAGACAAGGCCGCGCTTAAATCAACTCCCGGCGTAATGGGAGTCGTCGGAAGCGGAGGACAGTGTCAGGTGGTTATCGGAAACGATGTTATTGAAGTATATGATGAATTGATGAAGCTCGGGACCTTTCAGGGAGGTACAGACGCTAAAGCAGCCGCATCTTCCGGCGGTGAAAGAAAACCCATCGGAGCAACGATTCTGGATTTTATCGTCGGAATTTTCCAGCCGTTAGTCCCTGCGATCGCCGGCGCCGGAATACTGAAGGCGTTTCTGTCGCTTCTCTCTCTTATCGGAGTGATGGATGCCAACGGAGCATGGTACAGACTGCTTTTTCAGGCTGCTGATTCGGCGCTTTATTTCCTTCCGATTTTGGTTGCGGTAACCATGGCAACAAAGCTCGGCTGCAACCGTCTTGTGGCGGTTGCCTCTGTCGGCGCGATGCTCCTTCCGGGAATGACCGCTCTCGTATCGGAGGGCATAAATCTCTGGGGCATGGAAATAAGAAATATCCAATACTCCTATCAGGTATTTCCGGCAATTCTGACAGTCGGGCTTCTCTACTTTGTAGAAAAATATGTTACCAAAATTTCACCTAAGCCTATAAGAGTTTTCTTTGTTCCTTTAATATGCTTTACCTTAGTAATCCCGGCAGCTCTTCTGTTTCTGGGGCCGATCGGATATACAGTCGGACAGTGGCTTACGACGGTTATCCTCTTTCTCTACGACAAGCTTGGCTGGATCGCGGTCGCACTGCTTGCGGCTATCCTTCCTTTCATGATTGCAACAGGCATGCACAAGGCATTTGTCCCTTACGCAGTTTCATCAATTTCGGAAATGGGACATGAACTGCTCTATATGCCGGCGTCTCTTGCACACAACATTTCGGAAAGCGGCTCCTGCTTTGCGGTGGCTCTCCGTTCCAAGGACTCAGACACCCGTTCTACTGCCATTTCCGCCGGAATTTCAGCTCTTTTCGGCATAACCGAGCCTGCTCTTTACGGTATTACCTTGCAGAACAAACGCGCTCTTACAGGCGTCGTAATCGGAAGCTTTTTCGGAGGCCTGACAGTCGGTCTTGCAGCACTTAAAGCCTTTGTCGCAATGGGACCGGGGCTTGCAGGAATGGCTATGTTTGTGGATCCGGCAAACAGCATGAATATAGTCTGGGCGTTTACCGGCTTTGGAGTGGCTCTTGCAGTATCATTCGTTTCAACATTTGTTATATTCAGGGATAACAGCGAAGCATCGGATTCTACCGGTGTAGAAGCCTCTGGCGGCAGCGCAATTGCCAGTCCTCTTGACGGTAGGCTCATTCCTCTTGAAGAGGTTGCTGACGAAGTGTTTTCGGCCGGAATACTCGGCAACGGAATGGCAGTAATCCCCGAAAGAGGCGAACTTTATGCCCCTGCCGATGCAACGATAGATACGGTATTCGACTCAAAACACGCAATTTCCATGCTCTGTGAAAACGGCGCAGAACTGCTCATTCATGTCGGTCTGGACACAGTCAAGCTTGAGGGCAGGCATTTTGAGCCTCAGGTAAGCAGCGGAGACAAGGTAAAAGCAGGACAGCTTATTATGAAGTTCGATTTAAATGCCCTAAAAAATGAGGGTTATGATACCGTAACCCCGGTAGTTGTAACAAATTCCGAGGATTATGAGCTTCATAAAGCTTCAAGCGGCGGCGTTAAAAACGGCAGCGTAATTATGAGCATAGCTGAAAAGGAGGAATAGCATGAGTTTTCCTGAAGGTTTTCTGTGGGGCGGCGCCGTAGCCGCCAATCAGATTGAAGGCGCATGGAGAGAAGGCGGAAAAGGCTGGTCGGTTGCCGATGTGGCGACTTATAAACCCGACGCCGACGTAAGAGACTACAAAACTCATGTTTCAGTTTCAAGCGATTCTATAAAAAGGGCAATGGAAGAAAGCGACTGCACCTACTATCCCAAAAGGAGAGGCATAGACTTCTACCACCGTTATAAAGAAGACCTTGCATTGTTTGCAGAAATGGGTTTTAAAGTATTCAGGCTTTCCATTGCATGGACGCGTCTCTATCCCACGGGCGAGGAGGAAGAGCCCAATAAAGAGGGATTGGACTTCTATGAAAACATTTTTAAAGAAATGCGCCGTCTTGGCATCGAACCGCTCGTCACGCTTTCGCACTACGAAATGCCCCTTTTGCTAAGCCTGAAGTACAACGGCTGGACAGACGGGCGTGTAATAGACTGCTTTGTGCGCTTTTGCCAAACATGTTTTAAGCACTACGGACAGTATGTAAAGTATTGGCTCAATTTCAACGAGGTAGACAGCATAATCCGCCATTCCTTTATCACTGCGGGAATCATACCGGATCGGTGCGGCGAAAAAAGCGAGCTATCCTGCTGCTATCAGGCGCTGCACCATCAGTTTGTAGCTGCTGCGTTAGTCACAAAAATGTGCCATGAGCTTATAAGCGGAAGCAAAATGGGCTGTATGCTCACAAAGCTTATGACCTACCCCAGAACCTGCGCGCCAGAGGACGTTGCGGCAACACAGAAAAAGAATCTTGAAAATATGTTTTACTCCGACGTAATGGTTTTCGGAGAATATCCCAAAATGATTTTAAGGGATCTCGAAAAACGCGGCATAAATATTTCCATGGAGCCGGGAGACCTCGAAATCCTAAAGGAAGGAACTGTTGATTTTGTATCCTTCAGCTATTATATGAGCATGACAGAATCTGTAGATCCAAACGCCGAACGCACCCCCGGCAACACTGTTTTGGGAGTTAAAAACCCTTACCTTGAATCCAGCGAATGGGGTTGGCAAATAGACCCTGTGGGACTTAGAATATCTCTGATTGAACTTTATGACAGATATAAAAAGCCCTTATTTATCGTTGAAAACGGAATCGGCTCAAAGGATATTCTTGAACCGGACGGAACCGTCCATGACGCTTACCGAATCGATTATTTCCGAAAGCATTTTCAAGAAATGGAAAAAGCAATTGACGATGGAGTGGAGCTCATGGGCTACACAAGCTGGGCGCCGATAGATTTGATAAGCGCGTCTACAAACCAGATGAGCAAGCGTTACGGATTCATTTATGTAGATCAGGACGATTTAGGCGGCGGCAGTCTTAAGAGAATCAAAAAAGACAGCTTTTACTGGTACCGTAAGGTAATAGAAACAAACGGTAAAGATATGTCATAAGAAAAAGCATTTCACAAAGAAATAAAACCGTTAAGACAAATATGCAGACGAAAAGTCAAAGCAGCTGTTACTTTATCGAATTGATTTCGAAAAGCAACAGCTTGCTTTTTCAGTTTAATCAGGTGTTTTAAATTCCAAATCAAGACGGAAATTTTACTTTTGGCTATTTGTTTTCACTTATTATCCTGACAAGTACCGTGACGATACTACTTAACAGGATGCAGATTTACGGATATTTTCTGAGACGGCTTACCGACTTTCCCGTTCCTGTTTTCGGAATAATGCTTTGCGGTTTTTTCCTGGCTTGCAGCGTCCCTGCAGCACGCTGCTGCGGCGGTTCGCCGGTAATATTCTGCTTTCTTTGTTCAGAAGCCAGCGGCGGCAGAGGTGATTCAGCATGCTGCTTCGGTTTGCCGGTATTATTCTGCTTTCTTTGTTCAGAAGCCAGCGGCGGCAGAGGAGGTTCAGAAGTCAGTGGAGTGAGAGGATCCTTAGGAGCATGCGGCGGCAGAGGGTATTCAGGAGCTGCAATATCTGACCCTTCTTTTACGAATACCATCCACCGTTTTTTGTTATATAAATACAGTTCTTTTCTACAAACAAATCCCATTTCTAAAAGCACCTGTTTTAAAACAGCTCTGACCATTGCACCTTCGGGCCAAAGACTCATATTAACCTCAGGTCTTTTTATTTTATTTTTCATGTTTTCATCTATTATTAAATTGTAAAATCTATTAAAGATAGCATAGTCGCAGTTTTCAGTCTTTTTAACATCTACCAAAATAATGGAAATATCATCTAAAGGAACTTCGTTCTTAAATGCAATTTCCGATTTATTGGGAGTATCAAAGGTAATACTGTCTATAATTCCATCAAAGGTGCTTGCATTCGGATTCTTATTGCCGAATTTCATGTCACCGGCGCTGACTGTAGTAAAAAATTTCCCAAGTGCGCGTTCACACGGCATGAAATAAAACACGCCTCCTGTTGCACCGACCCCTCCGGTTGATGTTCTTAGTATATCATTTAAAATATTTTCTGTTTTTTTTACAAACCTAAAATATACTCCGGCTCCCTCTACCGTACCTGAACCTCCGTAAAGTTCATGACCTGCTTTATCTCTTACCTGATAACCGCCGTTCATACGCAAAGTATTACTGCATAGCAACCCCCTGCTGCCAAGCACACCCGGCAGATATGCAAATTTTCCCCCATGTGCAAAGCCTCTGCATTTATTTTTAAATTTATCAGAAAAAAACTCTGTTTTTATTATCCATGCGTATAATTTATTACCTTTTCTATCATCAAATATCTTTACCCTATCTCCCATAAATTCAAACCTTCGACTGCCTACATCGTCATTTCAATCGGCTCTATGGTTGAAGCAAGCAAATCCGTCAGCTTTGACATTCCCTCTGCCGGAGCCTGCTGAATTGCCCTGGCATGGAGTTCATATTTCGCATGACTGTCCGTTTGCCTAGTATGCTCTGAACTTGCTGCAACCTTTCCTCCAATCTGTGCGCTCTGTCCCCAGAAGCTCAATTTAACGTCGCTTGTAAGCTCAGATGAGCTTGTGTCAACATCATTAGACATCTGATTGACTTCCATTGTAAACGCAACCGTGGTTTCTTCCATAGTAAACGCAGGTACAGGAACCAAAGACAAAAGTGGCGCATTGATTTTATACTTCTTCACGCTAACGTTACCGGTAACCTTATCAACTATCGGTTTTTCATATTCAAAGCTTATAATGTTAGTCTTACGTTCACCGTTTTCTACCGAATACGCCAGCTTCATCAGTGTCTCGATGTATACCTGACATAATGCAGCCTGTCCTTTTGCTACTTCAAGAATGGGCTGACAAATCAAAAGTCCGAGCGGAAGGTCGGTAAAGCTTGCTGCCAAAGAATTGAATTCTCCTACTTCGGTTAGAGTATCTCCGTTTTTTTCAGCCATATCATAGTTTTTTTCCGTGCTTGTGTTTGTTTCGTCCATAAAAACCCCTTTCCATTCTGCCCGTCGGCAGGCAGAAACAAATAAATAATTTCATTACTGCATTATAAATTACAGTTCATCTTATTCGTCATTCTTGCAATCCCCTCTGATGGATCGCTTCCTTTGTACGTTAAGCACAGCTCAGCCGGCCCTTCTGTTTTTTCCGTGTGCATATCCTCTGCCGACGCCTTTAACGCCGTAGTTTCGACAAATATGCCGTCCTTTTCCATTTTGAAATAGGCATTCATGCGGACCTTAACCTCATCCAGCAAAAGAGGCCTGTGATGCATCAAAGCTGCCATGGGTATTTTTACTCCGCTGTTATTGGTCACGCCCGCTTCTACAATTGACTCGGTAAGCATCATAAAGGTATCTGCCGCATCTTTATCTATAGTTTGCTGAGCCTGTTGAACCGACAGGCTTATCGATGAAAGCAAATCGCTCAGTTTCATTTCCAAAGCAGCCACCTCCTTCTAAAGCGCAGCCAAATATATGCGTTCCTGCGGAATGTCATATTTTTTTTTCAGAATCTCAACATTATCTCCTACCTCGACAACCTGATGTCTGCCGTCATCGGTAGGAACCCAAACAGCATATCTTCCCATAAGCTGAGTAACATCTCCAACGGTTATGTTTGATGATTTTCCTAAATCCGAAATAAATTTTTTTCCTTTGTTCACTTCTTCCCATTCACACATTTTTACTCTCCTTTCCCGAACAAGCTTCCGCTTGTATGCTTCCAATACAAACATATGTACAAGTCTTAAAAATATTACCTCGCAAACATAAAAAAGGTTCGGAGAATTTCCTCTCTCCGAACCTCATACAATTAATTATTTTACAATTAATTATTTTACAGTCCCGTCAGTCCTGTCTGAAAAAATGATTATTTCCTTTTCAGCTCGTATATCGCCAGAAAAACGCATCCGACAAAATAACAGATTATATCCTTCCAGTCAAAAACGCTTCCGATAAGGACTCTGAAAAAGACTATATCATTCAAGCCAAGAAGATCTGTTATATGTATGTATTGCAGGGCTTCAACGCCTGCCGCAAATACAAAGATATAAAGCGGAAGCAGCCTGACCTTTTCCGGTATTGCAATCCTGAGAAAAAAGTATATTACCATCACGACAAGCACATCTCCGATGTAGGGTCTGATAAACCTGTCATGAATGAACAGCGCAATCAATACCTCAATCGCCAAAAGTACCGCCGTGACCTTCAGGTTAAACAATCTTTTTTCTTTCAAAATCAAGCCGCTTCCTTCCGCTAAATTATCTATGTGCTTCTATTCTAAAACTGTCGCTTCATCTTCTGTATTTTTTAAATGCCGCTGTTCCTGCTGCGGCAGAAGCAAGCATAATTGCAGCAAGAAGCGCCAACTGCTCCGTATCGCCGGTTTTAGGAACATCGTCAATTTCGTCCCCTGTGCTTCCGTTCAGGTTCTCATTACCGCTGCCGCCCGTATTTCCGGAATCGGGAGCTTCTGTCGCTTCCTTATCCGGAGCTGCCGTCGGAGCTGACGATGTTCCCTGATTATCAGACGACGGTTCTTCAAGCCCGCATATCACGCACTTTCCGTCTTCATATTTGTGCCCTGCTGCGTCAACCGTATGCGTCTTGCGGCTCATCTCGGCTCCGCACACTTCACAGTAAACGACCTCGTCAAAGCTTCCGTCCTCCGTACACGTTGCCGCCTTTTCATTTTCACGTACTGCGCTTCCTGCTGCATGTTTATGCTGCTCTGCTGCAAGAACAACCGTTTCTCCCGACCTTTCTTCAGCTTCCGCAATTTCCTTTGCAACAAAACGCGCATCGACAAGATTCATGCCTTCCGCAAGCTCCCCGTAAGACAATGTTATTTTTATTTCGCTGTCATCTGTAATATCCGCATACTCTCCGCAAACCTTTAAAGTATCTATTACGTAGCCTTCAGCTGCCTTAACCGTTATAACCGTTTTTTCGCCGTCCTTAACGTTGTACAGACTTCCGTTTTCAGACTTAACCGTTCCGCCTGTACCGCAGCCAAGCACGACGGTACGTTCAACGGCTGCATCAGGGTCCGCTTTAACGGCAGCAACCGAGAAAGGCGAGAAAGAATCACAGGTGATAACAAGACCGTAAGGAGTCACGACACAAGGTATTTCTTCTACTCCGATAATATTTCCTGAAGCGTCCTTTTTAAAGTGATATGCCTTAAAGGCAACTCCTGCGTCATCAGGGCCGTAGCCTTCAGGGAAGCCGAGCGAAATCCTTACGCTTGAACCTGTTGAAACGATCTGCTGATTGCATATGGTAAGGTTAATATTATAGGTCTGGCTTGAAAGAATTTCGTCGCCGAGCTTATCTTCAACCATATCATTCATCGTATCATGCTGAGCATGGGAGGTTGTTGACGCCACAAGAGCTATTCTGCTCTTAAGCTTCTCAGAAACCCGTTTTCCGTCCGCAGTGGTCCAATCGGAAATGTCCACATCTTCATTTTCCATCAGCGTCGGCTTTGCAAACAGGTTCCAGAAGTAGCCTCTTGACCTCCATGTGCATACCTGAGGAGGATTCGATGCATAATAGCTTGCCGGCATAGGAGCCTTTTTGCTTATTGCGCCGATAAGGCCGGTCAGGCTGAATTCATAGGTCACACAGTCGTCCGCCCACATCGTCGAAGGCGTGAAGTCAAAAGAAACCGTGCTTTTTCCGTCCCACTTGAAGTTTGCAAGCTTGCTGTACTTTACTCCTGTGTTTGATCCGATATTGGAATAGCATGACATTTCTATTCCCGGCTCAGCGTTTCCTTCTTTTATCAGAACATCGTCATAGGTCAGTTCAACATGGTAGCTCCTTCCGATTGTCAAACGCCCTGTCATTGAAGGAGAAGACTTTCTTATTGCAGGCGGAGCAAGATATGTCCCGTTTTCATTGTGAAGCATTCCGCTGTCAGCCACAAGCAGGAAAGGATCTCCCTTGTAGTAAAGCGCATCAAGGCTTTCAAGATAATTTCCCGGAGCCAAATCGGTAACACCGAACTCGATGTACTCAGCATGAGGAAGCGGAAGAAAAACCTCTGTTTCACTGTCCTCTATCACAGGATAGAGCTCAGGCGTCATATATCCCCAGTCCGTCGTGTCCCAACCGCCTTCTGCGTTGAGTGTCTTAAAGCGAACCACCATATAGTAGCCCTGCTTTGCAGCTTCTGCGTAGCCCATGCCCTTATAGGATACCCAGTACTCTCCTGCCGGAAGTCCTTCAAACTCACCGTCTTTATTGTAGCGCACCGTAAGGCCGTTTTCAAACCTTGCCGCTTCTTCGCCGAAGTTTCCAAGCTCAAGCACAGGATAATCAAATTCAAACTGCGCCTCGCTCATAATTCCGCTCGGAACGTGCTTTCTTCCGATTACCGATTCTCCGCAAAGAAGATATTCGTGATTTTCATAACCGTCAACTCCGTTGTCTGAAGGCTTATCACTCTTTGGATCGTCCATTGTCACATCAACAGCATACCACTTCCCGTCGAGTTCAACATAGTTCCAGATGTGAAGCTCAGGCACGTTTTCGGAATGATTGTAAACGCCCTGTACCATTACGCAAGGGATTCCAAGCTCATCCATAACCGACTTGAAGGCTCTGGTATATGCTTCGCAGACTCCTTCATGCTTAACAAGCGCTCCGTAGGAGGTACGTATAAACCCGATATTTTCAGGCTTGCAGGCGTCCTCTAAACGGTACGATACGCTTTTTGTAATCGCGTCGTGAACGTACTCAATCTGTTTTGCCTGAAGGTTTTCGCCTTCGCCGGCAGCAACAGACCTTGCTCCCTGAACCAGCTTTGCCTTTTCCTTTTCATATGCGGCAATTGCATCGTTTACCTGTGAAACGCTTGTAAAGCCTTCCGAATAGTAGGTGTGAGAATTTATCGCGCCCAGATAAGCATGATAGCCGCCGGCATTCTGCGTGATACGAAGAGTAAGATCGGAAAAATCCACATAAAATACATCCGGATAATCTGCATAGAAAGCATCGCGCGCAGCCCCGTAAAGCTTGAGCAAATCCTTCTGCCCTGTTGCGTGAGCTTCGATACTCTCCTGCGAAAGACCGTTTGCAGTAAGGTCATAGCTTCCCGTTCCTGTTTTAAACATTCCCGAGGAAAGCATTTTCTGCATCGCTTTGTAAAAAACCTTTGCATCCTCCGGAAGCTGATTATAAAAATAAAGTCCTGAATTCTGCGTTTCAGCCTCAGCGGAGCTCTCTCCGCTTTGAGCCCCATAAACTGTCGGAAGCATCTGCACTCCCAACACAAGGCAGATAACGGCCGCCAAAATGCCTGATAAAATTTGTCTTGCTCTTTTTTTCATGTATGACCACGCTCCTTTTCCGCCTTTTGCACGGCTGCCGCCGAAGGCAGTTTAATTGATATGCTGTTTCGTAAGCAAATAATACATGAAACGCATCGGCGTGTCTAGAGACAATTGTAGAGCAAAACGATTATTTCATAATATCTGGCAATATTTCGTGTATTTTTGCAATAATATTTTACATAATCAAAGTTTTTAAAATTCATTTCCGTATCATAATTCTATGACTGTGCGCAGCCTGCCGCGTTCCTTAATTTCCGGAGCCTTCTCATGCCTGTCCGCATTTTACAGATATACGAAAAATACCGTGCGGATACATAATAAGAACCGTACCGTCAAAAAAAATAAGCCCGTCCTGCGCTTTTTGGCACAGTCGGGCTTATGCAGACCTTTTTCTTTAATTAATCATTTTGACTTAATTAATCATAATCTATAGACGAATCAATAATGCTTCCCGTTGCCACATCAATCTCATATTCATACTCAACGTTCCCGTTGTAGAACGAAACGTCATATACCTGCCTGCCGTCGTCAAAATCCTGTTCTGTCTTCAGATAGCTTACTTCCGCCTCCGTAAAGCCGGCGCTCTTTAAGGCTATCGCCTTTGCCTCGTCAGCACTGATGCCGTCGGACACGTTTACGCTTCCTCCTGAAGCAGGTCGGTTTTTAGCCGTCTCCACACTCTTGTCAATAATCCTGCCGTCGGCAACGGCTATCTCATATTCGTACTCTTTATCGCCTGCGTAGAACTCAATATCGTAAACCTTAATATTGTCGTCTGTATCAGGCTTCGCTTTTACTATCTGCGCATCGGCCTCCGCAACCTTGGCATCCTTTAAGGCTATCGCCTTTGCCTCGTCAACGCTGACGCCTGTTTCGTTTCCGGCGCCGGCGGTAGGCTTCACGCCTGCTGTCGGCCTGTTTTTAACAGTTTCCACGCTTTTGTCAACCACTCTGCCGTCGGCGGCGGCTATCTCATATTCATACTCTTTATCGTCTGCGTAGAACTCGATATCATACACCTGGATATAGTCATCCGTGTCAAGCTTTGCCTTCGTTATTTCAGCATCTGCTTCCGAAACTCCGGCGTCGTCAAGCGCCGCTTTTTTTGCCGCATCAAGCGAAATCAATTCAGACGAATTTCCGTCAGGCGCTTTAGTCGGTTCGGCGGCAGGCGTATTTTCGCCTGCGGCAGGAGTACTCAAAGGCTCCGAACCTGCCGTATCTGTCGGAGAAAGCTCCTGGGGAGCTTCCGTTACGCCGGAGCCTCCCTGAGGCTTTGAATTCTGCAAACCGCTCAGGTTGCCGTCATAATCCCTGGACAGAATGTCGCCGTCCTTGGCGCGAACCTTATACTCGTATTCAACGCCTTGGCAATAGAATTCCACTTCATATTGGAAAAAGCCGTCGTCAAAATCCAGATTAGAACTAAGCCCCGACACGTCAGAATCATCAAGACCTGCATCCTTTAACGCATAACTTTCCGCTTCATTTCCGTTAATAAGCGTACTTTTAATCACTATGGCTGCAACAGCCAAAACAAGCAGTAGCACTACAAGGATTAAAACAATTACTTTTTTGGGCGAACCCAGAAATTTTTTCATAATTTCTCCTCCCATGTCATCAGCATACTTTTTATTTTTTCCGGCTTGCAAAACTGTTATTCCGCAATTATTTAACGCTTACCGAATACCGATATTAATTTTAGTACCAAATTTTATTTTATGCAATACGTTTTTATAATACGCAGCCGATATTATTTTTCGTACGATCTCAGGCAAATTGACAAAAAGCCTTACAAATCAAGAGGATTTTTTCAGTCTTAACCCTTAAACGCTTACGCAAGAAAAAGTCCGGCAATATAAGCCGCTCCCGAAGCAGCCAGCGCAACCGCTATCAGCGGCATTCCGAAGTACGAAAGCACAAATGCGGCGCAGGTTCCCACAACGGCGGTAATTATGCTTCCCGTGCTGTAAAAAATGGCAGGAATCGTCATTGCGCTCAATACCGCATACGGTATGTAATAGAGAAAGCTGCGAAAAAAAGGCGACTTTATTTTCTTGTTGAAAAACGTAAACGGAATCATTCTTATAAGGTAGGTTACCAGCGCCATGACCGCTATATACGCCGCAGTTCTCATTCGTCCTCCTTTATCGGAAACAGCAGCGCTCCGACAGCCGCTGCAATTACAGCCGAAATAATTATTGCAAAGCCCGAAGACACAGCCGTTATTACATACCTGAACAAAACGCTCAGCCCTGCCGCAGCGGCTGTCACGAGAAGCACGCTCGCGCTCTTTTTTGCCGGCGGAATAATTATTGCCAGAAACATTCCGTAAAGAACTATGCCCATTGCGCTGCTTACGGAGGCAGGAAGGAGCTCGCCGGCAGCAGCGCCAAGCGCAGTTCCGCTCACCCAGCCTAAAAAAGCCGCAAAAATCATTCCGTACATATATGCAGGCGTCAAAAGACTTTGCCGTGCCGAACAAACCGCAAAAATCTCATCGGTTATTCCGTAGGAGGCAGCCATGCGGTGAGGGGTCGTAAACCTTTTATCAAGCCTCTGTGAGAGTGAAATAGCCATAAGCGAGTACCGTATGTTGATCGTCAGCTGCACAAGAATCATTTCTATTAGCGTGCCGCCTGCCGCAATAATGTCGACTCCTGCCGCCTGCCCTGCGGACGTAAGGTTCAGCGCGGAAATAACCGTTGCGGAAAACGGCGAAAGTCCCGACTGAACCGCTTTTATTCCAAATCCGAACGATACGGATAAATATCCCAGTGCGATTGGAAGCCCGTGGAAGGCTCCCGTGGTGAACTCTTTTGTCATTTTTCTCCTTTACCGCCTCATCTTCCTGTATTCCAACGGCGAAACCTTTTCGTATTTTTTAAATACCGAGCAGAAATATGCAGGCTCGGAAAACCCTGATTTTGACGAAATCTCGGCAACGGTTTTTTCAGTCTCCTGAAGCAGCCGCTTTGCGACCCGCAAGCGTTTTTTCGTGACGTACTCCTTCGGACGCATGTTTACCGATTCCCTGAAAATTCTGCAAAGATGCTGCGGAGTTACGCCTGCAATATCAGAAAGCAGCGTTAAAGGCAAATCCTCAAAGAGATGCGCGTCGATATAATCCATAACGGATTTAAGCAGCTTTGAGCGTTCGCTCTGCACCCTGTTAGCCTTGTCGTTCATGTGCCTGTGAAATTCAAGTACATAGTCATAAACAAGCCCTGAGCAGGTAAAATCGCCGTGCAGCCGATCCAAGGTCTGTGCGGAGTACATTTCGTCAAAAAGCCTCGTAAGCACAGACGAATCCGCAGGCTGTATTATTATCGGTTTGGTCATGTTCAGAATACTCAGTATATGACTGGCGGCATAGCCGTCAAACGTAACGAACTTTACTCCCCATCTTTCTCCTTCGGCAAAATACTCGTGCGGATATCCTGCCGGAAGAAAGAAAAACTCTCCTGCTTTTACCGTCACCGATATATTATCGTATTTAAGAATCCCGGCGCCGCACTCGGAATAAAAGATTTGATGCCACTGGTACCCTTCCGGACGCAAAATATATTGCTGCCATTCCGTTCCGCCTATACCCGTAAGGTGCAGCGGCAGCTTTCTGGCGTCAATATTGTAAGGGTATATAACTCCGTTTAAGCTCATAGCTTTTACCTTCCCGTCTTTGATAATATACAGTATAGTCTTCATATCCTCCGATATCAAGATTTATTTGCGGTAAAATATTAATTTTTGAATTTTTTTCGTATTCAAACTTTTAAATCCCGTTCATAAGTTAATATTGACTGTATATACTGCTGAATGCTATTATCAAATAAAAAAAATCAGGAGGCACATATGAAAAAATTAAAAATATCCGTTTTAATAATGTCTCTGCTGCTCTTAACGTCGGCCCTTTGCGGCTGCGGCGTGGAGTCAGGCGGCGGCAAGCCGAATTCCGATACGGGATCAACCTCCAAGGTCCCGGATAGCCTGACCAAAACCCCCGACAAGCCTGCCGGAACCGAAGGTGCCTCTTCAACGCCTGTACCTACAAACTCAGAAGGAGAATCATCAATGAAAAAGTATCAGGATATGACAGTCGAGCTTGCCCCTAAAGAGATTTTACAAAAACGCGAGGGAGTCTCATATCCGGAATTCCAAAAGTACACCTACTATTCAAAAACCGCTGAAAGAGACACCAATGTAAACGTGCTCCTTCCAGCCGGTTATGATGAAAGTAAAAAATATCCGGTGCTTTATATCCTTCACGGCTACTGGGATAATGAAACATGGATGGCAAGAGACGTGGTTCACCTTTCAACAATGCTTACCAATCTTGTCGCTGACGGAGATGCCAAAGAGTTTATCGTGGTCTGTCCTTATATTTTTTGCAACAAGGATATGCCGTACTGCACAAATATGGATTCGCAGAATACGTTAAGCTACGATAATTTTATAAACGACCTTATGACCGACCTGATGCCTTTTATTGAAGAAAATTTTTCCGTTGCCGCCGGACGGGAGAACACGGCAATAACCGGATTTTCAATGGGAGGCAGGGAATCGCTTTACATCGGAACCGTACACGCTGAAATTTTCGGTTATATCGGGGCGGTATGTCCTGCTCCGGGACTTGTAAAAAGCACCGGAAGCCCTTATAACTTAGAAGACAGTGAATTAAAATTCGAAAACGATAAGCCTTATCTTCTAATGATAAGCGCATCACGCACTGACGGCGTTGTCGGTTCAAATCCGTCTTACTACGATAAGCTGCTGACTAAAAACGGAGCAGAGCATATTTTCCATCAGATGAGTTCCACCGGACATGACCACACAAGCGTAATTCCTCATCTTTATAATTTTTTCAGAATGGTATTCCGCTGAACAAACATTGTTCCGAACAAACATGAATTTTTGAACATGAAATAATTTCGGTATCCTCAAAAAAACAGGGCTGGCGCTTTAGCTGATAAAAGTCTGTAAAGCTCCAGCCCATATTATTATTTAATTGCCTGTATATCCCTGCGTCTGTAAAACATGAAGCTGAAAGCTCCGCCTAAAATACCTGTGCATAGAAACATAACGGCCATGCCGCTTCCGTTTCCTCCGCCCACAATTGTTTTAAGCAATAAAGCAAGAGCCGTTTCACCTTTCATAAACGGTTCAAATATATAGTCTGCAAGGAAGCCCCCAAGCAGTATTCCTACAGGTACTGTTGAAAACTGCACGGCATTCCTTACCGAAAAGACGCGCCCCTGTATTTCGGCAGGAACATTATTGTAGAGAAATACGTTCTGTCCCGTGTTGATAAACGGAATCGGCAGACTTGCCATAAGCCCTGCGAAGGACCATAGAAAAGCATTGCGCCCGACAGCCATCGTCAAATCGCCTGTTAAAAAAGACAGCATTGCCGAGAAATAAATCATCTTTATACTGTTCTTTCCAAATTTACCGGTCGCAACGGCGGCTCCCCCTGCAATGCCTCCTATTCCCATGAAGGCATTCACAACGCCGAGCGCCATCGAGTCATTTCCGCTTCTTGCAAGGATCATAGGCGACAGTATGTTTTCGTAGGTCAGCCTTGAGAAGAAGTTAATAAACGCCATTGTAACAATAACGGTAAGCACCGCCCTGTTATGGGAAAGATATGAAAATCCTTCCCGACAGCCGTAAAAGGCAGACTTTTTTTCACTCTTTAAAGGTTCGTCCTGCGGTATTTTTATAAACAGCAGAAGAACAGAAAAAGCAGCCGCAAAGCTTAGCAGGTCTATTAAAAGCACAAGCTTTAAACCGCCGAACGCATACAGCGAAGCTCCGACTACAGGAGCAAAAACAGTAACCATGCTGTCCGAAAAGGAATTCATGCCGCCTGCCTGAGCAAGCTTTTCCTTCGGAAGCATTTTACCGACTGCAACAGCCGAGGCAGGCCCCTGAAAAGCATTCATCAAGCCAATTATAAAGTTAACCGCATAGATATGGTAGATCCTTAAGCCTCCGAACAGGCTTAAAAACAGCACCGACGCAGAGCAAAAAGCCGCAAGCGAGTCCGAAACGAGCATTATGCTCTTTTTTCTGTGACTGTCCACGAACGCCCCTGCCGCTATGCTTACCGCGATATACGGCAAATAGTTAAAGAAGGTCATCAGTGAAACCGTCATCGCAGAACCGCTGTGCGAATACGACCATAAAATCAGCGCAAACCCTGTCATCTGGCTCCCAAGCTGTGAAACAGCCTGACTCAACCAGAACGCAATATATTTTTTAAAATTATTTTCCATCGAATTTTTCTCCTTACATTTATATTTTTACCTCACCTGTAAGTACAAAATCCGATGCGGGCAATTTTTTATTTTTAGTTTAACCTCTGTACAGGCATTGCCCGTCAATCAGACCTTGTACAGAGACTAACGCTTAAATCAATTCTCATATGGCAAAGCATAGCCTACCTCCCAACTTAAAATTATTAAATATTATCCGTATTACGCCATTTGCCCAAAATTGCGCCAATTGCTCAAAATTGCGCCGCTTGCTCTAAATTACGCCGCTTGCTCTAAATTCTTCCGGACGTACTTATGTCAGTCCGTTATTTTGTGTCTTATAACATTAATTGAACGCGGTTTGATTTTCACATAATAATGCGAAGATGCGCTTATGCTCTCCATGTAAGGCGTCACCGCTTTCGGGGCGTCAAATCCGTTGCAGGCATTATAGTCATCTGCCGTAAGAGTAATCATTTCAGCGCTGTCATACATTTTCCTGTCACAAGATATCTCCGCTTTAAATTCCGTTTCTGAAAAATTCACAAGCTTGGTTATTATTTCATTTTTTTGCATATCAACCGTACAGACCACCGTCATATGAGGTATCGGTTCAAGCACATGCCTGTGCAGCTCCTTTCCGTTCAGGCAGATGATAAAGCTGTCTTCAGCCGTAATTATCTCGACATTGTTTCTGCCATTGCTGACCTCACAGAGCGTTTCGGCGCATATTATCTCTTTTGACCAGCCATTGTAATGCACGACACTGCTTTTACCGTTCTCAGCCGTCCAATCATAATGATCCTGATTTTCTCCTTCAGTGCCTTTATCCCAAAAACGAATTTTTATTGTATCGCTGCCGTAAAAAACAGCCGAGAATCTGCCGACGCCTGTTTTTTTCAAACTACCGTCTGCCAAACTGTCTCTGTCTGTTTCACAGCCTTTAGGAATCACTCGGCTTTCCACAGGTTTTCTGCCGTCTACACGGAAAACTCCTTTCTCTATCCTTCTGTCTGATTCTGTAGCTACACTGTGTCCGCAAACATAGTCCCCTCTGTTTTCTGCAAACATTTTCAGCATATAATAGCTTGGAATAGCATAACTCTCATGATTGTTAAAAACAATCATATCCGGCTCCCATGATACATACCCAACGTTTTTCAAAAGAGGGGCATAGCTTGTCATTTTTACTTTATCCTGATTTCGCTCAATGCCGGTTAAAAAAGCCGCCTCGCCCAATGCTCCGTAAAGCGTCCCCTCGCCGCACCCGATCGTAGACGCGTATTCACCGCAGTAAATGCAGGCTCCTTCTCTGTCAAGGCTGTCATAGAGCTTTGTGTTTGCAGCAAAAAAAACTGGATCCGCATAAAAATGCTCGTCTACAAATTCTGTTTTTAGACCTGCCTGTTCGGTATGGTCGGTTGATATGTACACAAACTGAGGAAAAAGCTTTTTAAGCCTTTCATAAAAGAATTCGTAACGTTTGTTATATTCGTCTCCCCAGTTTTCGTTTCCAATTTCAAGGTATTTCAGCACGGTAAAAGGCTCAGAATGTCCGTTTGCGGCACGTCTGTCTCCCCACGCGGTTCCTGTCGGCGCAGTAGCATAAAGTATTGCGTCGACAGTGTCCTCAAAAAACTCGTTTACAAGCTGTTCGTCAAAATAATCCGGACACCTCCCCTGACACGTCATGCCGCAGTTAAAAACATACATTGCGTCTATTCCTGCGTCCTCACAAAACTGAAGATACTCATGAAATCCCAATCCGTTCGTTGTCATATAAGACCAAAGCAGCCAATGCGGCTTTCTTTCCCAGACCGGTCCTATTGTATCCTTAAAACGAAATGCGGTCTGCTTTGAAAAGCCCTCCACAATACAGCCGCCCGGAAATCTCAGAAAAGAGGGGTTAAGAGCCAAAAGCTTCTGTACAAGGTCATTACGCAAACCGTTTTCCCTCTCCATAAAGGTGTCTTTCGGAAACAGAGAAACAAAGCCTAACGTGACATTCTCGCCGGATTCCGATGACAAAACCAGTCTGGCGTCAAAATCAGTCGCTTCAGAAGTAAACTCACACTCGTATTTTCTGTATGCTCCGTTTATATCAAATTTATGCTCCGCATATTTTTCACCGTCTTTTGATTCAAGCTTTACCAAAACCGTCACATAAGCTTCCGATTTAGCAAACATATAAAAGCGGTAGCTTTTTCCCTTTTCAGCCGGAACTCCGTTAAAGCCCTCATTACTTATTTTCCCTCCGTTAAAACACACGCAAAGCGCACGCTGCCTGTTTTCGTTCAGCGTGTCCTGACGGGTAAGGCTCATACTTGCGCCGTCTGACGCCGACCACCCTGCAACAGCTTCATTCTCACAACAGTCAAAGGACGAACGCCACCCTGTCGGAGAAATTATCAGCTTGTTTTCCGAATCGTATATGCACCCTTCCGGAACAATACCGTCGTCAAAAGCTCTGTTGCGAAGCATTTCCGCATAAAGACCGCCGTCTCCTGCACGGTTAATATCTTCAAAAAACAATCCGTAAAGCTCAGGAGACACATCGGTTTTCTTCTCCCTTGTCCTTATATTGACTGCGTACATAAAAAATCTCCTTTGCCTAAGGGACTCAACAAAAAAGGAGCCGCCTGCTAATCACTTAGCACGGCAGCTCCTTGATTTGTTATTCTTATTTTTCCTTTTTCAGATTCTGACAGTCTTAATCAGCCCTTAACAGAACCCATTGCAACTCCGCCCACGATAAATCTTGAAAGACAGAGATAGAACACGATTACAGGGAAAATTGAGAATGCAATCATCATGTAAATCATACCCATGTCAAGCTTCGACCACTCAAAACTTCTAAGTCTTGCAAGAAGGATTGGAAGCGTCATCTTATTAAGGTCATGAAGAACAAGCGCCGGTGTGAAGTAGTTATTCCAGCTGCTTACGAAGGTGAAGATTGCCTGAACAGCAATCGCCGGTTTCATAATCGGAAGAATAACCTGATTGAAGGTTCTGAACTCTCCGGCGCCGTCAATTCTTGCCGCTTCAATAATTGCAAGCGGAAGAGTTGAATCCATGTACTGCTTCATATAGAAGAATGTTACAGGAGCTGCAATTGTTGGGACGATAAGAGGAATAAAGCTGTCTTCAAGTCCCATGTTCCTGATCAAATCAATGAAACCAAGTGCGGTAACCTGTGTAGGAATCATCATGACTGCAAGGATAAATGTGTACATTATCTTCTTTGCCTTAAAGTCATAGGCATGTATCGCATAAGCTGTCATTGTTGAGAAGTATGTACAAAGTCCGGCGCAGCAGATTGAAATAAACGCACTGTTTAAAAGACCTCTAATCATCGGAAGCTCTTTGTTATTCAGAAGCATTTTAAAGTTACGTACGAAATACTTGCTCGGTAACAAAGTAAAGCCTCTCTTTAATTCACCGTTCGATCTCGTGGCATTTACAAAAAGAAGGTAAAACCAAAAGAGACAGATAATTGTAAGGAATATTAGCACAATGTAAGCAATCACTCTTCTTGCATGCAAGCTTGCGCCTTTACTGAAATTCTGATTTTTTGCTCTAGCCATTTTGCACCTCCTACTTTGCTTTCTTATCGTTTCCGGAAACCTTAAATACTATAAGGCTGAGTATACCGGTAATGACGAACAGGAAGACTGACAACGCACCCGCCTTGCCGTAGTTCTTACTGAAGAGGTTGTCATTGAGGAACATGATAAGCGTCTCACTGGTCTTAACACCCTTTACGATAGGCGAGCCGGAGCCGCTAGTAAGGATCTGAGGAACATCGAACATCTGGATACCACCGATAAGAGAGGTGATAATAACGTAGATGAGAATCGGCCTTAAAAGCGGAAGCGTAATCTTAAAGAACTTCTGCCTTGAATTGGCTCCGTCCACCTCCGCCGCCTCCATCAGCGATGTATCGATACCCATCATGCCTGCCATGAGAAGTATGGTCGTGTTGCCGAACCACATCAGGAAGTTCATGAAGCCGACAATGCTTCTCGTTGCCGCGGCATTACTGAAGAACGAAAACCTTTCTTTCAAAATCCCCGAATTTAAAAGGAGAGAGTTGATAGGTCCCAAATCTGAAAACAGCGTAAAGAACAGCATTGCAAAAGCCGACGCCATGATAAGGTTAGGAAGGTAAATAACGACCTTAAAGAAGCCTTCGCATTTTAGCTTCAGTCTGTTATCAGAGAACCATGCTCCAAGAAGGAGCGACACAAGAATCTGCGGAATAAAACCGATGAGCCACATTATCATTGTGTTTTTAAAATAAGGGAGCAGCTCACTTCCCTGGAAAATTGACTTGTAGTTTTCAAGACCTATCCAATTCGGTCCGACCTGCATGAGACCGACGCGGTAGTACTCATAAAAACTGTAATATATTGTCGATACAAGCGGAATGAGCTGGAAGATAACATATACAACTAAGAAAGGAATGAGAAATATGTAACCCCATCTGTTATATCTCACTACCTTAGAGTTTTTAGATTTACTCATAGTAATAACCCTCCAATGTTTTTTCCCTTTGCAGAGTTCGCAGTATGCCTTCACATCATGTAAAAATCTGCTGCCAGCTCTGCATCATACCCCAAAAGGAATTAGTAAAAAGTTGTGCCTGCCTGACCAAATCAGGCAGGCACAACACACATTACCCGTTAGATTACTATCTTAGAAACTGCCAATCAACAATGATTAAGCCGGCTTCTTAAGGTTAGGATACTTTGTGGTAACAGTCGTGTAGAAAGCGTCAAGAGCTTCATCATAAGTTGAAGCACCTTCAAAGTAAGACTTCATAGCGTTCTGGAACGCTTCATTACATCCCTGATCATAAGCTGATGCGTACTTGATTTCAAGTCCGTTGAGACCGTCAAGGTACATCTGAAGAGGATTCTGTCCGCCAAGAACCTTTGACGAATATCCTGAATCTTCCTTAGCCATTTCTTCCATTGCAGGCTTGTTGTTTGCGAATTCGTCAACATCCTGTACCATCTTCTTAGCTGTATCAGCGCTGCATGACATGTCAAGCATGATCTGCTTGATTTCGCTTGCATTATCGGTTCCGTCTACAGCTGTGATCCAAGTACCGCCCCAGAAGAAGCCCTGAGGACCGGTTATGCCGCCCCAACCGCCGTCGTAGCCGATTGAGCCTTCGGTATCAGCAGACATTGAGAAGTTAACGAGCCAAGCAGGTCCAAAGTAAGCAAATACTTTTGCTTCCGGGAAGAAGCCTTTCGACCAATCCTCACCCCAAAGATCCCATGTTCCTGCTACAGCACCTGCATCAACAAGTTCCTTTGAATCATCAACCCACTGCTTGATGTAAGGGTCAACGTTGATTGTCACTCCGTCGTCAGCAACCCACTTGGAAGAAACGTTGTTGGAGTAAATACGGAAAGTATCGTTAGGCGAAGACATGATCTTGTAGCCCTTTGCTGCTACTTCGTCAATAGCAGTCTTCTTGAAGGTTGCCCAATCCTTGAATTTTTCCTGAATCGTTGCAGGATCGTCGGTTCCGAAGATCTCTTTAGCTGCTTCACGGTTGTAGAACATGATGGATGGGCATCCCTGCCATGAAAGGCCTTTGATGTTTCCGTTAGCGTCCGTTACGACGTCCTTTGTGTACTGGAACTGATCCTTTGTATCAGCATCAGTAATTCCAAGCTTGTCGATCGGAACAGTGTATGTAGTATCTACATACTTAAGAGCGTAGTCAGCTTCCATTAAGAAGAGGTCTACCTTATCGTCTGCTGCTGCGTCCTTCTGCTTAAGAAGCGCATTGTCAAGGTTGTTCTGGTAAGCGTTTTCCTTACTAGGCGTAATGTTCCACTTAACAGTTACTCCGTTGTAAGTACCTTCTGCAGTACCGGATACATCACCATTCTTATCCTTGGACGTACTATCTGCGCCTGCCGTGTAGCCAGGAAGGAACTTCTCGCATCTTTCCTTAAACTCTGTGTTCCAGCAGTAAATGTTAAGTACCTTGCCGCCATCGGTAGCAGTGTACTCAAAATCAGGAGAAACCGTTGGCTGTGTTCCGTTTCCGCCGCCGTTTCCGCCGCCGGTTGTTCCACCGTCATTAGTCTCCTTACCGCATCCTGCAAACAAAGCAGCTACCATAGCTGTTGTAAGCACAATGCTTAAAGCTCTTTTTTTCATAACTTTTACCTCCTAGTTAAAATTATGAGCTAAATAAATTTTAAACGGGATTCACCCCGTCAGCATCAGATTCGTCCGCCGCCCTCTGGGCGTTCAAACGCATCTTTATGACATTACTATAAACCATATCGACCAAAAATACAAGAGCTTTTTAAAAAAACTTTATACATTTTGCACAGAATATATTCCGTTCCGACTGTTTATTTTTAGATATTTTTTCCTTTTCACTCGATTTTTTTCTTGTCTTTTTTGTTTTATCCCCAAAATTATAATGTATTTTTTAAGAAATTACTAACCGTAAATGCAATGTATTTTTGCAAATTTATCTTTTATGCAAAAAAGCAGGCAAAACGCCTGCTTCCGTCCGCACAAAGCTTAGAGCTTTCTTTTTATTCGGATATAATCCTGTTTTTTCCTTCCCTCTTTGCTTTGTAAAGATACTTGTCTGCCTGTCTGAACAGTTCCTCGGAGTTGATTCTTATGTCATAATGCTGACAAATTCCGCAGCTGAAGGTAATTTTTCTGTCGCACCATTCAAAGCTATGGTTTGAAAATTCTTCAAGCGCCCTCTCCATTATTTCAACTGCCGCCTTTAAGCCTGTACCCGTGAAAATCACCGAGAATTCTTCTCCGCCGTAACGGCATATAGTTTGCCCTTTGCAGACATTTTTAAGAACGGCGGAAAGATAAACAAGCACCTCGTCGCCTCTGGAATGGCCGTAGGTATCGTTCACCGATTTAAAATTGTCAATGTCTATTACCGCAATGCAAAGCTTCTCATTGGTACGGTCTGTTTCCTTTATCAGTCTGTCAAGCTCGTCATAAAACGCGGTATGGTTATAAAGGCCGGTCATCGCATCAATGGAAATCTGCTCGCTTAAAGTCGCCTGCCTTTCAAGCTGCTTTTCCAGAAACAGGTTCCCTGCGGTAACAAAGGACGCAATTATGTTTGAAAAGAACATCGCAAAAAACAGTATGAGGATCGCGATTACGCCGTCCGAGATCCCCTCAAACAGCTCCGTATCAGAAAAAAGCCTTATAACGATGACGACTAACTGGCACAGCACGCTGAATTCAGTCGCCACTCTTATATACTTAGTTTCACCGTAGACAGCCGAAAACATAATAGGGACAACAAAGAGCCCCCACAAAACCACATGATCCAGATATGCAATGGATATTATCATGCAGATCACGGTGATTCCTATGAAGGTAGTGTATCTTTTATTTTCACTTTTAATGTTAGGCGAATCCAGCACGATGTACATTACCAAATAAACAACCAGCGTCATTATTGTCGGCATGAAGCACAGCTTCCACACATGCATGAAAAAGCCTCCCCAAGCTTCAAAGCCGTCATAATACACCCTTGTAACAAAAACGATTTCCAGAAAAAGAGCGACAAGTATGCTGATAAGGGTAACTCTTAAAAAGACTTTTGCCATGTTTTTATACAGTCCCTGCATATTATCTCTCCCTCCATGAAACAGGCACGGCTGCTGCGGTAAGCAGCCCCGCAGTCTGCGTTCCGATAATTATATTAAACTATATTTCAGTTCGTTTTTCAAGGGAAAAAACCTTCTGTTTTTTCAAACTATGCCTCTAAAAAACACAAATCTGAAATTTTGCGGGCTCAGCAACATTTTTTCTTCGTATTTTTTTACATTTTAACGGTTTTTTTCTCCACAACGATGCAAAATCAGATATTAAATCATTATATTTCACCGTTTTTCAATATACTAAGTAATGTTTTTTCCGCTTCCTTTATGTCCGCTTTTCCCCTGCTTTTTTTCATAATGCTTCCAAACAGTACGTTTATCGCCTTGAGCTTTCCGTCTTTAACGTCCTGCGCCGCCTTTTGATTCTCTGATATTGCTTCAACGCAGAAGGCTTCAAGCTCCTGCGTTGTCAGAGCTTTCGTATCTTCCTCTTTCAGATATCGGCTGAGCGGCTGACCGCTTTTATGCATATGCCCGATTATTTCCGCAGCCTTGTTAAATTTAATCCTGCCGCCGTCCACAAGCTTTACAAGCCCGGCGGTCTCCTCCGGCGCCGCAGAGGTTTTAAAGCTTTCTTTTTCCTCCTCGGACGGCATCAGAGAAAACAGTCCCTTTATTATCAGATTCGCCGTATTTTTCGCAGACGCTCCGCACCGCACCGTTTTTTCAAAAAAATCCGACGCGCTTCTGTATCTGCACAGCAGCTCTGCGGTCTTTTGAGGAAGTCCCTCTTGGCTTATATATCGCCTGACTCTGGCGCTCGGAAGCTCAGGCATCTGTGCCGCCGCGTTTTCTATAGCCGTCTCAGAAATCGAAAAGCTCAAAATGTCGGGCTCCGGAAAATATCTGTAATCGTCGGCATTTTCCTTTATTCTCATTACAGAAACAGAGTCTTCCGCCGCATCGTACCTAAGCGTCGCCTGAACAGGCTGTCCTCCTCTGTCAAAAATTTCCCTTTGGCGTCTGTATTCCGCATTTATCGCTCTGCCAAGTCCCGAAATCGAACCGAGGTTTTTCATTTCGGTTTTCACTCCCAGACCATCGCCCTCTCTGCGCAGCGAAACATTTACGTCGAAACGCACCGAGCCTTCCTGCATCTTACAGTCGGAGACTCCGATATATTTCATTATAAGCCTCAATTTTTCGGCATACTCCTTTGCTTCCTCTGCGCTCTCAAGATCAGGCTCCGAAACGATTTCAATCAAAGGCACTCCGCTCCTGTTATAATCAATCAGGGTCCTTCCCTTTTCGTGTATAAGCTTGCCTGCATCCTCCTCGATGTGTATTCTTTTTATTCTTATCTTTTTTCCGCTTTCAAGCTCAAGGAAGCCGTTTTCACATACCGGCTCGTCAAACTGCGAAATCTGATATGCCTTCGGCAAATCCGGATAAAAATAATTTTTTCTGTCCATATGGCATTCTCTGTTGATATTGCAGTGTAAAGCAAGCCCTGCCCTTACCGCATATTCCACTACCCTTCTGTTAAGTACCGGAAGGGCTCCCGGCTGTCCGGTGCAAACAGGACAGCAATGAGTGTTAGGAAGTCCCGAAAAAGCCGTTGTGCAGCCACAGAAGATTTTTGTTTTGGTTGAAAGCTCAACGTGAGTTTCAATTCCGCAGGTGATTTTATAGTCCATTTTTTTACTCCATGCGTTTTTTAACGACTGTTTTAACAGTTGTTTTTATTGCCGTTTTCCTGCTGCCCATACAGCCGCTCAAGCACATGCGCCGTTTTTAAAATCACGTCTTCACAAAAACGGTTTCCCATTATCTGCATTCCAATCGGCAATCCGTTTTTATCCGTTCCGACGGGAATTGAAACTGACGGTATTCCTGCAATGCTTGCCGGCACCGTTGCGATATCCGCTAAATACATTTCGGTTCCGCAAATACTTCCTCCTGCTTCAGACGACTTAAATGCCGTGACAGGCGACGTGGGCGCAAAAATAAAATCGCATTTTCGGAATATGTCCTTAAAGCAGGACGCCGTTTCATTTCTTATAAGACATGCTTTTTTATAGTATTCGTCGTAGTATCCGCCTGAAAGCACATATGTCCCCAGCATTATTCTCTTTTTTACTTCGCTTCCGAACCCTTTGCTTCTTGATTTCAGGATAAGCTCCTTAAAATTTTCACAGTCCTCCGCTCTGGACCCGTAGCGAATCCCGTCATATCTTCCCAGATTGCTTGACGCTTCCGCACAGGCAATTATGTAATATGCGGACAAGGCTGTTTTAAGCATCGGAAGCTCTGCTTCCACAATTTCCGCTCCGTTCTGCCTGCAAAAATCAACGACAGCCATCACGGATTTTTTTACTTCGTCATCCGCTCCGTCAAAAAAAACATGTGCCAGACCGATTTTCTTACCGGTAAAATAATCGGAAGCCTTAAATTTTTCCGTACATATTTCAACGCGGGACTTTGAGCCGTCTCCGAAGCAAGACCCTGTGTTTTTGTATGCTGCTTCCCACGTCGTCATATCCCTGCTGTCGCGCCCTTTTATCGCATCGAAAACTATCGCTGCGTCTTCCACGCTTGACGACAGGACTCCGATTTGATCCATTGACGAGGCATAGGCGATAAGTCCGTACCTTGAAACGGCACCGTAGGTGGGTTTAAGTCCGACTGTTCCGCAAAAAGCCGCCGGCTGTCTGACAGAGCCTCCTGTGTCAGAACCGAGCGCATAAACGGCAAGATCCGCCGCAACGGCTGCTGCCGAACCGCCTGACGAGCCGCCTGCAACATAATCACGGTTCACAGGATTTAAGGGCGCGCCGTAGCAGCTTGTCTCAGACGTTGAACCCATCGCAAATTCATCCATATTCGTTTTCCCAAGCAGCACCGCTCCCTGAGAACTCAGCTTTTCCCAAACCGCAGCGCTGTAAAACGGAGTATACCCCTTAAGCATCTTGGAGCAGCACTCCGTAAGAAGTCCTTCGGTGCAGATATTATCCTTGAGCGCCATAGGAATTCCGCACAGAATTCCGGCGCTGCCCTCCTTAAGCCTTTTATCCGCTTCTCTGGCTGCTTTTCGTGCATTTTCAAAGTTTGTGTGCACATATGCGTTAAGCAAGGCGTCTTCCTTTTCAATTTTGTCAATATACTTTTCCGTCAGTTCTTCCGATGAGATTTCTCCGCTGTGAAGCAGAGCGGACAGATGCGCAATTTGTCTTTTCACGTCTTTTCCTCGTTTAATCTGATTCTAATGCAGCCGTTTCCGATTAATTATCTGCGGTAACCGTAAAAAAGCTTCCGTCATTTTTTCCGTTTGCAAGCACGCTGCCCGCCTTTTCAGATAAAGTAATTTCATCTTCCCTTAAATCTTCAAAGAGCAGTACTTTATCGGAAACTTTTTTTATCGTTTTCGCTTCTCCGCAAATTGCTCCGTTTACGTTGTCGGCAAGCTTAACAAACTCTTCAAGCTCCTTCATGCACTCTTCCTTTTCATTTTGTGAAAATTCAAGAGATGAAAGAGACGCAAGCCTTTGAAATTCCGACTCATTTATTTTCATAGACGCTAGCCCTTGAAATTCCGATCCATTTATTTTCATTTTTTACTTCCCTTTACAAAAAATTCCGGAACAGAAAACTCTGTTCCGGAAAGCTTCTTTACTTTCTTTACAGCTGCTATGAGTTTAAGATGAAATCGATGAATTCATCCTGCGGTATCGGTTTTGAGTAATAATAGCCCTGTATGTATTCACACTTAAGGTCGGAGAACATTTTCAGCAGATTTTCATTTTCAATTCCCTCAACGACAATTTCCATGTTCATGTCCTTTATCATCTTAATTGCGTCCTCAAGAACTATCTGCATGTTAGGAGTGTTTTCTGCATTTGTGAAGGTTCTGTCAAGCTTGACTATCTTAAGAGGAAGCATTGCGATTCGGCTCATGTTGGAATAACCCGTTCCAAAATCGTCAAGCGAAAGCTGAATCCCTGCCTTAGTAAGTTTTTCAAGGTTATCCATGAGAGTTGCCGGAGAATAATTGACCGCTGTTTCGGTAATCTCAAGATTAATCTGTGAAGGTTTTACTCCGTATTTCTCAATCGTCTCAAGAATGTTGTCAGCCAAATCCTTTCGCATACACTGCGCAACCGAAAGGTTTACCTCAATATAATCCAGATTCAGCTTCGGGAAGGTTTCTCCTGAGATAAACCGGCAGACACTTTCGAGAACATAAGCGCCGATTCTGTGAATAGCTCCGCTTTTCTCGGCAGCCGGAATGAAAATATCAGGAGAAATAAAGCCGTACTTGTCGTCCATAAGCCTCAGCAGGGCTTCCGCAGAATTAAAGCGGTTATCGTTAAGCGAGTAAATCGGCTGGTAATAAACCTCAAACTTTTTATTTATTAACGCCTGCTCTATGATAGAGTCTATGTCACGCATTATGTCATAGTATCTCTTCTTGTAAATATCCGACGCAAACAAGACCTTTCCCGTGTAAGGAAGCGTGTTCAAATCGTCGCCGAACGCCATGAGAGACTCAAGATTTGAAATGTCCTTCGGAATGTTTACAATACATATGTTGGCAACTACCCCTATTTTTCCGGCACTGTCCATGCGGACGTCCTGTTTAAGCGCCTCATTAATCTCTTCCGCTACCTCAACCGTCTTTTCAAATGCTTTTTTCTCGATTACGAGCCTTAGCTTGCCGCCGCCCAAGTTGTAAATTTCCGAGTTCAGCCTGTTTTCGGCATCAATTGTTTCTAAGATTATGCCAATCTTTGAAAGGAGCGTGCTTGCGCCCTCATAGCCAAGCATTTCACGCAGAGATTTATAGTTGGTGACGTTTACCTGAATGATCTCAAGCTCCTTTTCGTTAATAAAAGCCGCCTTGATGTTTGAGAGGTAGGCCTTAAGCTTATAGAGCCCCGTCTCGCTGTCGATAGTAAACTCCGGACGCTGCACCATCATGGACACAAAGAGAAGCCCGAACGTGTTCGCAAAAATTTCAATCTGATATCTCGGGAAGAAGTATTGGAATACGACTGCCAGAAACATAAGCAGGTATGTAACGACAACAGGTACAAAACGGTTGAACCCTATGCTCTTCCTGAATCTGAAGGAATGAAAAACTCCCCAGAAAAGGTAGCACGCCGCCATGGCATACAGCAGAATTATACCGCTGCTTCTCTCATAATAGCCGTCGCTGCTGATATTAAACACGAAAGGCGTAAAAAAGTTCACAACAAGAGAACCCATTATAACCGCTATCGGGAAATAAAGGAGACAAAGTACAAACTTGTTTCTGCGTATGATGTGCCAAGTATCGGTCAACGATATTGTATACGTTACATAAAGGAATAACGTAAGGTTATGGAAAGCAAAGTATATTGTATTCGATATAAACTTGAGCAGAACGACCGAGCTTGCAGAGCCGACAAGGTAATAGTCGGCGATTTCTGCGACACAGGAAACCGTTGTAGTGATAACCAAAATCAGAAAATGTCTGCCAAGATGGCCTCTCGCCATTTTCCGCATTTCAAGCGTGCCTGCTAAAAGCAGCAGGAGCATCAATGCGCTGTAATCGAAATAAACTATCCTATCCAAAAATATCACCCCCTAAGCCTTAGGCCAGACATGAAAGCCATGCGATATTTTTGTTACTTGGTTCCAATCATACAGGGAGTTAAGCGGCTGTGTCAAGCGAAAGGCATAAATAGTCGGTTTTGACATAATATCTGTCAAGGAACTTTTTTCCAAATGTTTCGGCTTGCAGGCTTTATAAATATGCCCTGCGCTGCTGCGTTTTTTTAAATATTTTTGTTTCGCTGATTTATTAAATATGCCCTGCGCCGACGCATCTTTTAAAATATTTTTGTTTCGCCGGTTTATTAAATGCGCCATGCGCTGCTGCGTTTTCTTCAGAAATCCTTACTGCTTAGCACTGCGGAATATCATGTTCTCCTCTTCGGCTGAACTCCTCCTCAGCTCCGCAAGCTTCGCTTTCTCTTATACTGCTTTCAGATTCGCTGCCGTCTGACACTTTTGTTTTTTCACTTTCGCATTCTCCGTCAGCGCCAAATTCCTCGTCTGCGCCGTATACCTCGCCTGCGCCGTATATGCTGTCTTTATTGTAAAGACTGTTTCTTTCCGGATAGTCCGTTTCGCTGTCCGGCAATTCATCAAAAACATCGTCGCCTATGCTTTCCAGATTTTCTACAAATTCCTCCGAGTATTCTGTTCCAAAATTGTTTATGTTGATTGCGCCTCCGTTAAATACCGTATCGGCAGCGCCCCCGTTTTCCCGTCTTCTTTCCTCACCTGAAAATAAATCCATAAGAAGCTCATCACTGTCCGAACCCATTTTTACCATGCCCCACAAGCAAAGAAATATAAAAGCAGCCACAAGAGCAAATACAAATATCATAAGACCCTCCTAAACCCGTTTCATTATTTTATTCTTTGCTTTCAGTATTGCCCTTTATTTTGTAATAATACAAAAAAGAATCTTTAATTTTGAATTGACAGGCTGTAAATCGAAGCACGGCTGCAAGTTTGCAATTTTACTATTGAAAATTTCATAAAGATGAAGTATAATGTGCAAGTGTCTTAAACAATTAAACAGCGACGCATAGTTTAACCGCTAAACAAACTCGCTGTCAAAGGTACAACCGGTTCTGTTTTTTCGGCGCGTGGCTCAGTTTGGTAGAGCGCCACGTTCGGGACGTGGAGGTCGCAGGTTCGAATCCTGTCGCGCCGACTTTATAATAATATTCATCATGGCTAAAGGCAAAACGGATCTCCGCTTTGCTTTTTTTGTTTCATGCTGTTTCCCTACAAAGAATTAAATTCAAAAAACACCCTGCAAATCCATCGGATTAAATTTGCAGGGTGTTGGGTTCACGGTAATAGCTGTTTATGTTTAAGATTATAATCTAATCTTTTTTCTTGCACACGTCCAAAGAGCAGCAACGCTGATCCCGAATAAAACAGCAGTGACTGTTAATCCGCCATCTCCTGTTTTAGGAGTATTCTCGCTTTCATTCACACCGTTATTTTCATCAGGCGCAGTTTCATTGTTATCTGACGGTTTATCGGTGCTGTTTTCCTCAGAAGTATTATCAGAGCTGCCATTTTCTTCACTGCCGCCGTTTTCAGAGATTTCATTCAGCGTAATAAGATAGCTTGAACAATGGCTTTGCTTTACGGTAATATTTCCATTTTTATCCGCAATTGCAGACTGAAGAAGCGAAACAGTTCCGTCCTTTGACAATTCGCTGTAGTAAACCGTCTTACCTGCATATTCCTTGCCGATTGGAATGTTAATAAATGCTTCAGCAGGAAGCTTGCCTGAATATTTATAATCAATTTTAACTATAAAATCCTTATCAGAAACGCTCTTAGGCAGGTCTTTAATATTTTTATATTCCCTTGTAACTACGACCGAAAAGTCATAGTCAGTTATTCCGTCTACCTTTGCCATTGTTCCCTTTTTAAAGGTGAAAAGAATTCCGTCATTTGATTTGATTACAACATCCTGACTCTGATTTTCCGTCAGGAGAATATCAAAGTCTTCTTTTGTTACGACCGGACTGTCTTCAACATAAGCGGATTCAAGCCCCTGCCATTCGAGCCAAGAGTATTCCACTTCTTCATAATACCCGTTATAATACCCGTCTTCATCAATTTTAGACTCATACATTTGAGCATTAATGATCCATTCAGGGAAGGCATTTATTATATCTTCCCTTGATATTGGGTTACCTTGGGCTATTTTCCAGTAATGCAAATTGGATCGGTCCGACGTACTTGAACTGTCATAACCAAATGAAAAGAAAAAATTGCTTTGATATTCCAGATGATTAACCGGAGCAATGTAGCTTATGTTGTTATTACTAAAATCGACATTAAACCAAGGATTCCACCAATTAATTAATTCAGGTATTTCACTTATTTCATTATCATTCAGATATAACTCATAAAAGCCCCAATTAGTCAAAACGCTGACATCTTTTATTTTATTATACGATAAATCCACCTTGTAAAAATACGCATCCGTTGGAAGCATGCTGATGTCGCTTATTTCATTCTCGGATAAATCAAACACATCATAGTCATACAAGTCCCTATACTCAAAAGTTACAGTTGCTAAAGGGCTTATATTATTTATTCGGTTTTTAGAGAGATTTAAGCTTGAAATCGTCTTTCCCGACAAAGCGCTTATATCGCTGATTTGATTGTTTGATAAATTTATACAAGCAAGATTATCACAGTTCGAAAGCGCACTAATATCGTTAATCTTATTGTTTGATAAATTAATTTGTGCAAGATTACCACAGGTCGAAAGCGCACTAATATCATTAATCTTATTGTTTGCTGCTTCTACCGTATGTATGTCCGTTCCAGACAATACGCTGATATCTTCCAAATTGTTATCATTTAAATATATTTCATCAAGATTCGCCGACAAAAGACTTTTTATTGGCGTAACATCAACGATCTCATTTCCGCTCAAATTCAGTATTTCAACATACTTAAAGCTTTCAAGAACGCTTATGTCGCTGATTTTGTTATTTGAGAGATTTATTTCTTTGAATTGCTCAACATCGGACAATCCCTTCAAACCGCTCAAATCAGAAATCTCATTGTTGCTCAAATCCAATACATCATAATAATCTTCGGTATACGGATCATTTAATACCGATAAATCACCTGTGATTTTTATTTTATTGTTAGAAAGAGCAGCATAACGCAAGTTTTCAAAGTTTTCAAGAACACTTACATCTTCAATCTGATTGTAGTCAGCTTCAAAAAATTCTAATTCAGTGCAGTTTTTTAGCGAGCTTATATCCGTAATATTATTATGACACAGGCGAATTTCCTTAAGGTTAGTTAGACCAGCCAACGGACTGACGTCGCTTATCCCTACGTAGCATGCATCAAACCATTCCAGTTTTTTAAGATTTGCAACAGGACTTATATCTTGGAAATGCTGAGAATGCAAATCCAGATGTACAAGATTAGTAAAATATTCAATGCCGCGAATATCATATATGCTATCCTCTATCATCCATACGTCAAAGTTTAAACGTTCACATGCCTCAGCTTCAGATTTTGTAAGCACACCGTCCTTGTCAGCATCACATTGCTTTACTGCTAAACGGTAAAAGGTCTCGTCAGGTATTCCCGTCTCATCATTTTTAATAATTTCACTTTCATCAACGTCTTCCGCTTTTGCAGAAATGCCCGAAGCAAAAACCATAGCGTACATGAGCAGTACAGCTATTGCCGTTCCAAAAAATTTTTGTTTTTTCATCGTTCTACTCCTTTCACAAAACCGACAGTAAAGAATATAAGGCAGCTTTTTTGCTTACGTTACCTTTTCTTTACTGAATTTGTTTCCGGAAACCAAAGAAAAAGGCAGACTAAAAATCGCAGTCTGCCAAAACTCCGATTTCTCACGTGAATATCCTCAAGACGGCAGATAATCTGCCTCTATGAGGATACTCTGTGAGAAATCAAGAACGGGTGCAAGTATTTGTCCACACTCACACCCGTTATTATTACTAAGGCTACAACTCGTCAGCAATAAAACACACTCCACCCCTTGTAAATCAAACTGATTTACTGTAAAATAGGCTTGTGTGTATCGCAGACTCCGTCTGTATTGTGTGGTAAGCATCTACCATCCTTGCTCGGCGCTGTTGCAGCAGTGTCGAGCGGTACACCAAATTGTCCTTGAATTCTCAGCCATATTTTACCATACTCAATATAATTTCACAAGTAGTAATTTGAATTTGCCGGTAATTTCTTATTGCCAAAGTAATTTTGCCGCAAGACGGCTCCCTGATTCAAGAAGAAAAAAATTCAAATAGATTCAAATTATTGTAAAAGCAGGCAAAAAAATAAGGCTTCGCATTTAAGAGAAGCCTCACATTCAATCATTGCCGGCGACCGGGATCGAACCGGTACGGGAGGTTAGTCCCGCAGGATTTTAAGTCCTGTGCGTCTGCCAATTCCGCCACGCCGGCATATTAAAATATGGGGCCTACAGGGCTCGAACCTGTGACCCTCTGCTTGTAAGGCAGATGCTCTCCCAGCTGAGCTAAGACCCCATGATAAATATACCAGATAAACTAAATATATTTATTAGCGACCTGGATGGGGTTCGAACCCACGACCTCCGCCGTGACAGGGCGGCGCTCTAACCAGCTGAGCCACCAGGCCGTATTTATTATTTTACACGGGAACGAAAATTCCCGAAAAGGAAATGGACCATCGGGGACTCGAACCCAGGACCGACCGGTTATGAGCCGGTTGCTCTAACCGACTGAGCTAATGGTCCATAAAGCCGATAGGCGGACTCGAACCGTCAACCTGCTGATTACAAATCAGCTGCTCTGCCAATTGAGCCATATCGGCACACTCTCTCTTAAGAGATGACTCCTACGGGAATCGAACCCGTGTTACCGCCGTGAAAGGGCGATGTCTTAACCGCTTGACCAAGGAGCCGCGTGAATTGATTATATCAAAAGTGGCGACTTTCGTCAACCGTGTCATTGCTTCCGCCAATACCGACGGTTTAGGAAAACTCCCCGAGTAGGGCTCGAACCTACAACAACTCGGTTAACAGCCGAGTGCTCTACCATTGAGCTATCGAGGATTGTCAGGCTCTCCTCACTCCGCACTTCAGGCTGTAAGCCTCCCACGCTTCTTGCTTGAACCTTCAAAACTTCATACCAACTTACTCTTTCCAGAAAAAACTTAGGTTAAGCCCTCGACCTATTAGTACCGGTCAGCTGAACGCATCTCTGCGCT
>CANRAZ010000022.1 GCA_947628705.1 uncultured Lachnospiraceae bacterium
CGGGCGCGCTTTCCCTAAATAAAACCGCATCGGCGCTCCCCGTCACTTTTTTGTAATTCATTACGAAAGCTTTCAGTCTTTCCTTTCCCGTCTCAGTAATCGAGTAGTATTTTCTTACCGGTCCGAGAGGCGATTTGGCTTTGCGACAGCTTATGCTCCCATTATTGTCCAGCCTTGTTAAAATAGGATAAAGCGTTCCCTCTCCAAGCTCCTCAAACCCATACTTTTCCAATTCTGACAAAATCTCATAACCGTAGGTTTCACCGCCTGCAATTATGCTTAAAACACAGCCCTCTAATATACCTTTCATCAATTGAGTGTCTTCCACAAATTAACGCCTCCCTTCAAGGCATCGCCCGAGTATTTTTGATATCACGGTTCATTTTCCTGCTACTTTGTATAGCCAAGTAACCTGACAGCATAAAAATAACATATCTACTTTGTATTGTCAAGTAGATATGCTGAAAAATTTTCGTGCCGGTACACAGGAACGTACTCGTAACAGTAGCTTTAACATTCTTAATACTCTGTTTTCTGCTCCATTCCTGCCGCATATTAATTGTAAATTTCTTTAAAAACATATTGACACCGTGTCAAAATGATGCTATGCTGACTACGCTGACATCGTGTCAGAACATATTTACAAGTCAGGAAAGTTCTAAATCATAAAGGAAAATGCCGGATCGCCGCTTGCACTTTACTCCATGCCGGCGACAGTGATTAGAAAATGCCTGTCTTACAAAAAACGCCGAAAAAGGAGAACGCAAGATGCCAAAAGGATCACCGGAGCTGACAGAAACCCGCAGAGAGGAAATCGTGAGCGCCTGCGAAAAGCTTTATCAGACGATGAGCTTCAAGGAAATCACCATCAAGGAGATTGGAAATACAACCAGCTTTTCACGCACCTCCATTTACAATTACTTTCAAACGAAAGAGGAAATCTTTCTGGCCCTGCTGAAAAGAGAATACGAACTGTGGATCGCTTCACTGAAAGAGCGGATGGAACAGGCCGAGACAATGACAAAGGATGAATTTGCCGATATGATGGCTCACTCTTTGGAAACGCGCGCACAGCTTCTCAAAATCATGTCCATGAACCATTATGATATGGAAACCGGCAGCCGCCCGGAGCACCTGACAGAATTCAAAACGGTATACGGAGAATCGATTCGAACCGTAATGGCCGGCCTTAATAAGTATTTCCCGGATATGGCTGTTTCCGAAAAGCAGGATTTCATTTACATGTTTTTTCCGTTTATGTTTGGGATTTATCCGTACACGTACGTTACCGAAAAGCAGAGAAAAGCAATGGAAGAAGCAAACGTCAACTATGTATTTATGACAATCTATGAGATCACTTTCAACTGCGTAAAAAGACTGTTGAACAAATAAAGGAGCAAACAAAAATGAAGTACACAAAACTCGGCAAATCCGACCTGATTGTTTCCCGTATCTGCATGGGCTGTATGGGCTTCGGCAACGCAGCCGCCGGACAGCACAGCTGGACGCTTGACGAGACTCAGACCCGCGAAATCATCAGGCACGGTCTTGAAACAGGCATCAATTTCTACGACACCGCCATTGCCTATCAAAACGGTACCAGCGAGCAATATGTGGGCAGGGCGCTCAGAGATTTTGCCAAAAGGGACGATTTTGTAATCGCCACAAAATTTACGCCACGGACACAGGACGAGATAGACGCCGGAATAAGCGGACAGAAACATATCGAAAATTACCTGAATAAGAGCCTTAAAAACCTCGGCATGGACTATGTAGACCTTTACATCTACCATATGTGGGACTATCACACGCCGATGGAGGAGATAATGGAAGGGCTGCATAATGCCGTGAAAACAGGAAAAGCACGCTATATCGGCATTTCAAACTGCTTTGCGTGGCAGCTCGCAAAGGCGAACTTTTACGCAAGAGAGCACGGACTGACGGAGTTCGTGTCCGTTCAGGGGCATTACAACCTGATTGCCCGTGAGGAGGAAAGGGAGATGTCGCCCTTCTGCAAGGATCAGAATATCGCCATGACTCCGTACAGCGCGCTTGCAGGCGGCAGGCTCTCAAAACGTCAGGGCGAAACTTCAAAACGTCTTGCAGAGGATTCCTATGCAAAATCCAAATACGACGCCACCGCAGAGGCGGACGGAAAAATAATTCGCCGCGTTGAAGAGCTTGCGGATAAAAGAGGTGTTTCAATGACTGAAATTTCTCTTGCATGGCTGCTTACAAAAGTTACCGCGCCGGTGGTCGGCGCAACAAAGTTTTCACACGTTGACGGCGCTGTAAACGCAGTGGATATTCAACTGTCACAGGATGAAACAGACTATCTGGAAGAGCTTTATGTGCCTCACGCCTTGGTCGGCGTTATGGCGCAGAACGGCAAGCAAAAGGCCGGAAATGTAGTTTAAAAGACAATTTTTAAGGAGGTTTTTATCATGGAAAAAATCACACAGACTGCGGGCAGAGATCAGCTTGGCGGCTTTGCGCCGGATTTTGCCCACTTTAACGACGATGTTCTCTTTGGAGAGAACTGGAACAACACGGACATTGACCTGAAAACCCGCTGTATCATTACTGTCGTTGCGCTGATGTCCTCCGGCATCACAGACTCGTCCCTCATTTACCATCTGGAAAACGCCAAAGCTCACGGCGTAACAAAAGCGGAGATAGCCGCCATTGTGACCCATGTCGGCTTCTATGTAGGCTGGCCCAAGGCGTGGGCGGTGTTCCGTCTGGCGAAGGATGTTTGGAACGAAAAGGAGCCGGAGCTTACAGAAAAGGATAAATATCAAAACACCGTTTTCTTCCCTATCGGAGCGCCGAACGACGGTTTTAAGCAGTATTTTATCGGACAGAGCTACCTTGCGCCGGTATCTCAAGAGCAGGTCGGCATTTTCAACGTAACCTTCGAGCCGGGCTGTCGGAATAACTGGCACGTTCACCGTGCCGACAAGGGCGGCGGACAGATTCTCATCTGCGTCGGCGGCCGAGGCTACTATCAGGAATGGGGCAAAGAGGCGGTTGAAATGCGTCCCGGCGACTGCATTAATATCCCGGCAGGCGTTAAGCATTGGCACGGCGCAGCGCCGAACAGCTGGTTTTCCCATCTGGCAATCGAAGTACCGGGAGAAAACAGCTCCAATGAATGGCTGGAGCCTGTAGATGAAAAGCAGTACGGAGGTCTGAAATGAAAATTAAAAGGCTCGTAACGATTTTACTTACACTTGTTATGATGCTGACCCTTGCTGCTTGCGCAGGCAGCACCGAACCGACTGAAAATGGCGGAAATACCGGTTCATCGCAGAATTCAGAAGATAAGACCTCAACACCCTCCGAGGCAGGAAACGGAAGCGAGCAATCCGGCAAAACGCCGAATTCCAATTCGGATGATACCGTTTCAGAGCCGAATAATGAGCCGGAGCGCGGCAAAATCCTTGTGGCTTATTTTTCCGCCACGAATAACACCAAAGGCGTGGCGCAGAAACTCGCCGACGGACTCGGCGCCGACCTCTACGAAATCACGCCGGAGCAGCCTTATACGGACGAGGATCTGGACTATGGCAATCCGGGCAGCCGTTCCTCTGTGGAAATGGACGACCCGGACGCCCGCCCTGCAATCTCCGGCTCCGTGGAGAATATGGAGCAGTACGATGTCGTTTTCATCGGTTATCCCATCTGGTGGGGCGAAGCGCCGCGAATTATGAGTACCTTTATCGAGAGCTATGATTTCTCCGGCAAGACCTTGGCAGCGTTCTGTACCTCTGCCAGCAGCAAATTTGGCAATAGCGACTCGGTGCTTCGGTCTGCCGCAAACGGAGCCACTTGGCTTGACGGATACCGCTTTTCAGCCGGAGCCTCTGCGGATGATGTGATGAAATGGGCAAACGGGCTTGGAATCAATTAAACGGGAATTAATTTGAAACGCCCTGTGCCGAAACCCCCGACACAGGGCCACCCCCCTATCCTGCCGCTTGATGGGGATTCGGAAGGCCGGTAAAGCGGCAGAAAAGGAGAACACGATGAAGCAGTCAAAACAAATCGGTAAAAGAATTGTTGACCTTGCCATGATCGTTCTTCTACCGCTTTTGATGGCAGAGATACTCATCGGGCAGGAAATCCACGAATGGCTTGGCACCGGTATGCTGGTGCTGTTTGTCGCTCACCATTTTCTGAATCCGGGTTGGTGGAAAAGTTTTGCCAAAGGAAAGTACACCCCGTCCCGTGCTTTTAGCACGGCGCTCGATCTGCTGCTCCTGCTGAACATGATCGCACTCCTCGTCAGCGGCATTATGATGTCGGGATTTGTTTTCCGCTTTCTGCACATTAGAGGCGGAATGATTTTGGCAAGGCGTCTTCACCTGTTTGCATCCTACTGGGGACTAATCCTCATGTCGGCTCACCTTGGACAGCACATGGAGCAGTTCTTTTCGCTTTTCAGGAAGCTGTTCCGCCTATCTGAGAAGAACACCGCAAGAACATATGTCCTGCGGATTTCCGCCATCGTCCTTTCTGCGTATGGGCTCTATGCATTTATTGCACAGCAAATAACGGATTATCTTTTCCTTCAAACGCATTTCGTGATGTTTGACGAGACAAAAATGGCAGCTGTTTATTTCAATGAGACAATCGCCATGATGTGCCTATTTGCGGCGTTAGCGCATTACCTTGGCAAGCTGCTCCGCAAGGTCGGACAGAAAGGTAAAAAGGAACAATCAAACGGTCAGGTGCTCAAAGCCGTAGCCTTTATCATCCCGGTGCTTGTATGCATCCTTGCAGCGGCAAAGCTGAACCTGCCGTCACAAAGCGATCCGTGGAAGATAAATTCTGCAAAGCTGCCAGAGGGAAGCAGTACAAACACATTTGGAAATGGGGCAAATCCTTCAGGATCGAATCAGCCTGAAGAACAGACCGTGCCCATAGCGGGCGGATTTGTGCTAATCAAGGGCGGCAGCTTTTCAATGGGGAGCCCGGAGGACGAACCATGGCGCTCGGCAGATGAAACCCGGCATACCGTAACGGTCAGCGATTTTTACATTAGTCCCTATGAAGTCAGGCAAAGCGAATATACGGCATTGATGGGAAACAATCCCTCCAACTTCAATGGGGACGATCTGCCGGTGGAGAATGTATCGTGGCTGGACGCCGTTGCGTTCTGTAATGCTCTCAGCGAGAAGGAAAATCTAACGCCTGCCTATGCTATTGACGGCGAAACCGTCACATGGGACAGAAGTGCGAACGGCTACCGGCTGCCAACCGAGGCAGAATGGGAATATGCCTGCCGTGCCGGAACAACGACCCCTTTCAACACCGAAACCTCCATAAGGCCTGATGAATCCAACTACTACGGCCATTATCCTTATGAAATCGAAGAAAACTACTTTTCGCAGGGAAATCTCACGACGAAGCCCGGCGAGTACCGGCAGACGACAGTCGCCGTGAACAGCTTCTCTCCAAATGCGTGGGGGCTTTACAATATGCACGGCAACGTCAGCGAATGGGTGTGGGACTACTACGGCGAATATGGCACGACCGACGAAACCGATCCCACCGGACCGGAAAGCGGAACACGGCGCGTTTACCGCGGCGGCGGTTGGAACGATTTTGCCAAGAATATACGCTCGGCCTACCGTGCCACTTTGCCGGAGGACAAGGGCAGCTTCAACTTGGGAATCCGTCTGGTTCGTAATGCCGCAGACGGTACGGGAAATGTCGTCAGCGCAGAAACCGGCAGGGAAACCGAAGCCGGAGGCAAGGTACTGATTGCGTTCTTCTCCTGGGGCGGCAACACAAGAGGCATTGCGGAGGAAATACAGTCCCAAACCGGCGCCGACCTCTTTGAAATCGAGCTCGTGACGCCCTATTCCACCGACTACAACACCGTGCTTGATCAGGCTCAGCACGATCAGAATATTCAGGCAAGGCCGGAGATCAAAAACAAGGTCGAGAATTTCGAGCAGTACGGCACCATTCTTTTGGGCTACCCAAACTGGTGGGCGTCAATTCCCATGCCGATTGCCTCTTTTCTGGAGAAATACGATTTTTCGGGCAGGACAATCATTCCGTTCTGCTCCCACGGAGGCGGCCGCTTCGGGCAGAGCCTGACGGCGATTACAAAGCTTGCTCCCGATGCGATCATGGGCGAACCTTTGTCCATTCACTACTCCGGCGGCAGCAGCCTGCCGGACGATATAGCCGTATGGCTTAAAACCAACAATATTTCGACAAAATGACGGAGGTGAAGTAATATCATGAAACCCCACGGAACGATTGATTTTCATGCGCACCCGGTAGACGGCGTATTCCGCCGGGAGATGGAATTTTTAGGGATTGACCCCATGACCGAGGACGGATTTCCTCTGCCGGATTGGAGCGTCCCTGCGCACCTGCAATTCATGGAGGAAGCCGGAATCGACTACACTGTTCTTACAGTCCCCACGCCGCATATCCATAACGGAGACGACGAAAAGTCCTGCGCTTCGGCGCGGCGGATCAATGAATCTACAGCAAAGCTCTGTGCGGAGTACCCGGAAAAATTTGCGTTTGCAGCTGTTCTTCCGCTTCCCTGTGCGGACGGTGCGGTAAAAGAAACGGCTTATGCAATGGATATCCTTGGCGCTGTCGGTGTCAAGGTTGTGACAAACAGCAACGGCGTCTATTTGGGCGATCCTTCCTTTGAACCGCTGATGGAGGAGCTGAACCGCAGGGGCGTCCTCGTCATCATTCACCCCTGTCGGGCAAGACAGCGCCCCGAAAACGTCATTACAGGCAGGGTCGCGGCGCTTTACGAATATCCGGCGGATACCACAAGAGCCGTCCTTAATATGATTGCGCACCGCATTATGACACGATTCCCGAAGATTCGGTTCGTGGTGCCGCATACCGGTTCGTTCCTGCCCTATATGCTTCAGCGTTTCACCGGCGTTTCCGGTATTCTTGCTTCAATGGGCATGATGGAGACCGTGGATGCGAAAGAAGAATTCAGCCGCCTTTATTTCGATATTGCAGGCGATCCTGAACCTGTGGCACTGGATATGCTTCGAATGGTCGCAGACGACAGTCACATCGTTTACGGAAGCGATTTCCCACACTCGCCGGCAAAGGTCGTAACGGCCAAGAAAAAACATTTTGAAAGCAATGAAAAGTATCGGAAACTGATAAATGGAATTTATAAAGAAAATGCTGCAAAGCTGCTTGCCGCAAACAATGTAAAAGAGAATACATGGCGATGAGATGAAGCTGAATATAATCCGTGGCTAAGTAAAAAAATGAAATAATAAAAGGAGCAAAAAGACATGAGTAAAACATTGGTAGCTTATTTTTCGGCCAGCGGAACGACCGCAGGCGTTGCAAAAGCCCTGGCAAGCGCCATTGGCGCCGACCTTTACGAAATCCGGCCTGCCGTTCCCTATACGCAGGCAGACCTTAACTGGATGGATAAAAAATCCCGCAGCAGTGTGGAGATGACCGACAAATCCAGCCGCCCGGCGCTGGCGGACACCGACGCCGACATCGGCGCTTATGATACGATTCTTTTGGGATTCCCGATTTGGCGGTATGTTGCACCGACAATCATCAACACGTTTTTGGAGAGCTATGATTTTTCTGGCAAGAAAATCGTACTGTTCGCCACCTCCGGCGGCAGCGGACTCGGCAAAACGGCTAATGTTCTGTCACCCAGCTGTCCCGGTGCAAAAATTATTGACGGCAAAGTCCTAAACGGCAGGCTGTCCCAAGACACCTTGAAGAAGTGGGTGGAGACACTATAAAGATTGTCGAATTAGATTAACTACGATGCATCAAATTTTATGAAAATCTCATTTCTTTACATTAAAATTTTGACGCTGCTCCATCACATTCCGAGCCTCTGGGAAAGAATCGCCTGAGTAATGCCCTGCTTTTCCGCAGCATCGGCCACATGGCTTAAAAGCACGGAAGTAGTAACTCCTCCGACGCCTCCCGGAACAGGAGTAATGGCTGCAACGATTGGTTCTACCGCCTCAAAATCCACGTCTCCGCACATTTTTCCGGCACTGTCAACATTTATTCCGACATCGATCACAGCCTGCCCCTCTGAAACATAGTCTGCGGTTACTGTACCTGCATGTCCTGCGGCCACGATAAGTATATCCGCCTTTCTTGTTATCTCAGGCATATTTTTAGTTTTGGTATGGCAGACGGTAATTGTAGCATTTTCTTTCATGCACATCATGGCAACGGGTTTTCCGACAACAAGGGAGCGTCCGACAATTACGACATTTTTTCCTGTCAAATCATAACCGTAGTACTTGAGTATTTCCATACATGCCTGCGGAGTACACGGAGGATATCCCTTGTTCTTTCCGGTAAACACGCTTCCTATTGAAATTTCGGTCATGCAGTCCACATCCTTCGCAGGGTCAAGCGCATTCTCGATCTTTTCCGAATCAAGACCTTTGGGAAGAGGTCTGAACAACAGTACTCCGTGAATATTCCTGTCATTGTTTACTTTTTCAATAAGCTCTAAAACGTCCTCTGTTGAAACATCCGCCGGCAAAAAAAATTTTTCATATTCCACGCCCAGAGCCTCACAGCGTTTAACGGCTCCCCTTTCATAAGCAATGTCGCTTTCATTTTCACCTACTCTTATGATTCCAAGCTTAGGACTGATGCCCTTTTCTTTTAATTTGGCTGTTTTTGCCTTTATTTTTTCATTCAAATCTGCCGTTACATTTTTTCCCAACAATAATTCAGCCATGTTTCCTCCGATTTGTCATTTTTTGACGTTTTGCGTATTGCGCTAAATACATATGGCATTTTGCGCGCCATGTCACTTCCGTGCGATATTATGCATTATATCACTTTTGTACAGTCCTTTTAACCTCAAGGAATATTTCCTCCGCCTTTCTGCCGTAGGCATCTATCATATCCTCCGCTTTTTTCTCCAGTTCTTTCGCTTTTTCCCGGTCTGCCATTGAACCCGTGTTTATAAAAACATTAAGAGAAGCTCCCATAAGAGCCGAACGCAGGGCTATTGCGGCTACTCCTGCATCTGACACGGCAAGACGGCTGCCCTTTGAAGCATATTCCTCAACTAACTCTATTGCTTCGCAGCAGGTCTCCATTATTTCCAAAGGCGCTTCCGATGCAGCAAGAAGAGCCTTTTCCATAACCTCGGCTTTTTTCGCCTTTTCTTCCTCGGTTTCCTTTGGAAGCGAATAGGCATGTGCAAGAGGTTCAAAAGCCTCCGCGTCCTTGTCAACCAAACCCTCAAGCCTGTCCATCAAAGCTTCGGATTTTTCCATTAAGGCCTTGATATCGTCCTCAACGTCGGCATATTTTTTCTTGCCGACTGTCAGGCTTCCAACCATGTTTCCAAGAGCCATTCCAATTGCTCCGATAAGCGCCGAAGCCCCTCCGCCTCCGGGCACAGGCGCTTTTGAAGAAAGCACCTCTATAAATTCACTACAGGTTTTATCACAAAAACTCATTCTCTGCCTCCTGTCCTTCATCTTTTTTGCTTTTTCATATCAGCCTCTGGTAATCGTTGCCGCAGGGCAGGCTGTATGCGTGCCTGACGTCTCCAATTGCTAATTGTACGTTATGGAGGTGACAAAATCAAGCCCTGACATTTAAACTCGCATGATTAACCGGATAAACCCTGTTTTCGCCTTTTTTTCTTAACTATTTTCAGATTCCAATACTTTTTATAGCTGTCGCGGCAGGAAATTATCCTTTTTCCAGCTCACTTCTTTCCAAATAGGGACGACTATAGCAAAAATTACTGCAAAAATAATTGCAATAATTCACTTATATTTTTGTCTTTTCATATTGTTTTCCTGAGCGGAAGTTCCCGCTTCACAAGCTTCACTTTTAATTAAATGTTTATTTCTTCTGACTATGGATTTCTTTCAAATCCTCAATGGCGAGAATAGGATCCATCGTGTGAAATATCATATAGTTGCGCTTCATCGTTTCAACAGGAGCCTGTCTATAGATTTTTGCGCTGTCCTCGCCATTGTAATAATGCCAATAGCGGTAGATATAACCGATCCAGTAGAGCACATCCTGAGAGAATACTTCTCCCTCTGTAGTAAGCACGTCGCCGGCCGAGGCTGCAACTTCTTCAAGAAGGTATTCTTCACCTGCCCATTGCATACGGTTGTACTTTGAATCCAGTTCTTTTGCCGTATCAGACAGCATAAACGCTTTGACGAAAGCAGCGCTGCTATATTTTTTTTGAGCAGATAACTCAAATAGCCTGCCTTGAATATCGCAAAGCTTTAATTGTAATTCGTCCATTATTGACCTCCGGTTTTTGCCTCATCGAGTATTTCATCAAAGAATGTGCCCTCACGTCGATATTTTTTACAAATATCATTGGCGAGAGAAATGCCCTTGACACGGTTTTCTTCAGCAACCTCTTTTATAAACAGCCGTTCAAGATAGGAAAGGAGGACTTCCGCTTCAACGCGAACAGCATCGCAGCCCTTTTTAGAAACAGCTGCATATTGTTTGCCCAGTTGAAGGGCAGCTAGACTGTTGATAAGCGCCGTATCGGTTACGCTGCCGACAAAGAAGTTATCAATTACAAAAAACATACGGTCATTTGCAATGCTGCCAATGATCAAATCTTTGTCCTTTGTCATATCACGGTATTTATTATAGAACAGCGTATCGTTTATTTTTTCCATTTTGCCTCTATGATATGCCACAAGCATTGCCCAATCAATGTCGGCAGGCACATCTAACTTTTCTAAATCGGTCATTCTAATCGAGACAATATAAAATTTGGATTTTTTATAATCGCAAATCAGAGTAAGCGCCTGACTGGGTTCGGTTCCCATATAAAAGCCCTTTCCAAAGTCGCACTGTTTACGACTCTTAGGTTCAATATTGCCTACAATACCGGCTTTGGAGCCGTGATAAAGAAGGATACGGTCTGGCTCAAATTTAACCGCTTTTGCGGCCTCTGTGATTTTCTTTAACGTCATATCATAAACAGGAACAGATTTTTCTTTGCAAAGGTCATACATTTTGGACTGAGCCAATTTATTTGGAATAGCACGACCGTTTTCCCAGCGGTTTACGGTTGCAAAGGTAACATTTAAATTTTCAGCAAAGTCAGCTTGGCTCATGTTCAAATATGTTCTTATTTGTTTAATAAGTGTCTGCATAACATAATCACCCCATATAATATTCTCCCTATTTTTTATTATATCAAATGTTATCTTTTTGTCAACCAGATGATTAACCGTTCTCTGCTTCTTTCCAAACAAAAAAGGCGGCTGCAAACTTCACGTCCATAACCGCCCTTGCGCTGTGTTGCGATTTAGTTGTAACTGTGATAATGGCTAGATATATTTCAATGAACAAAGACTGCTAACTTTTTTCCAAAAAAAATACCTGTCAAACAGCAAACAACACTTAGAAATATATAAGCCCCTCCCAATAGATAAGCCTTGTTTTCAAACAATGTAAACGCTTCAAGGGAAAAGGTAGAAAAAGTTGTAAATCCTCCGCATACACCTGTTTTCCAAAACAAAACAACATTTGGCGACATTTCGTTATTATTGCTTACGATACCTGCAATAAACCCTATTAACATAGCGCCTAATATATTTGTAACCAGCGTTAATACCGGAAAACTTGTTTTAACAGGCAAAAGGCTTATTGCATATCTTCCTATTGCCCCTAATGCCCCACCAAAAGCAACAAACAAAAATCCCATAATTGCCTCCATCAACTTCGATTTATTCTACTGGCATAATACCACAATCACGCTCACTTTCCTATCACTTTTCCATTAAATTTCTTCCGCCCTCCGCTTAGTTCTGCTGACAGCCTGCCGTCTGCCCTCGTTCTACTCCACACGTTCAAGGTTGGCTTTGTTACAGCTTATCATTTTCACAAACGCAAGGTCGTGACACGCTCTCGCCCTCTCGTTCCGAAGCGTCGGCATTTCCTTTTCAAAGCTTACAATCATCTGCCTGCATTCCTTCACCGCAGACGCCGACGAAAAGATGCGCAATATATCCGTCTATCGGACTGTTGCCAATGCTTCTTTCAACCGTATAATTTTTTATTCCAAAAAATCATTCTGAGTAGTTTTTATCAAAATAAAAATCCAAGCGACAGCTTATTTAAAAGCCAACTGCTATATTTAACCATTGTGTTTAATCCGCAAAGATGATACACTAATTTAAACCCATGATTAAAAAATTACGCCCTGTAATTTAAAATAACATATCAGTACGAACAGATTGAGGCAGCCATGAATTCCATGAACGAAAAAAAATATGCCGATAAAAACAGATTTAATCCGTCAAGCGCCTGTGATTGGGTGAAAAAAGGATTCCCAAGCACCGCTCCCATATGGTGCAGCGTTGACCTTCGCGACGGCAATCAGGCTCTTATTACGCCCATGACTTCCGACGAAAAGCTTGAATATTTCAAAATGCTCACGGAAATCGGATTCAAACAGATTGAAGCAGGCTTTCCTTCGGCGGACAGCAGAGAATTTTCTTTTATAAGAAGGCTGATAGAAAACAATTTTATCCCTGACGACGTTACGTTACAGGTCATATCCAATATGAGCGAAGGAAGCCTTCGCCGGACGCTTGATTCTCTTAAGGGCTGTAAACGTGCGATTCTACACGTTTTCGCGCCGGTTTCCGACACTATTTTAGGTACTGTTTTGCATAAAACACGCAATGAAGCGCTAAAGGAGGCTGTTGACACCGCCATTCTTTTAAAGAACCTTACGCAAGGACTTGAAACAGAGCTTACCGTGGAATACACTCCTGAGGGCTTCATTGACAGCGATACGGACTTTATTATCGAGCTTTGCAATTCCTTGTCAGAGGCGCTTCTTCCGGAATTTTCTGACAAGCTCATAATAAATCTTCCGGCAACAGTTGAAACCTCTCTTCCTCATGTTTTTGCTTCTCAAATAGAATATATTCACAAAAACCTTGTTTGCCGTGACAGACTGTGCCTCAGCGTCCATCCGCACAATGACATGGGCAGCGCAATTGCGGCGGCAGAGCTTGCCCTGCTTGCAGGGGCCGACAGAATCGAGGGAACTCTTTTCGGAAACGGAGAGCGCACCGGAAATGCCGATATAATGACCGTCGCCCTTAATCTTTTGTCGCACGGAATCAATCCCATGCTTGATTTTTCAAAGCTTCCGGAAATCCGTGAAACCTACGAAAGGCTTACAGGGCTAAGCGTTTTTGCCCGCCACCCATACGCAGGAGACCTTGTGTTTACGGCTCTTTCTGCGACCCATCAGGATGCAATCGCAAGGGGCCTTGCCGAAACCGGACAGGGCAAGTGGAATGTTCCCTATCTTCCAATCGACCCGGAGGACATTGGACGAGCCTATGAAAGCGATATAATCAGAATTAACGCAAACTCAGGGAAGGGCGGCGTAGCTTATATCTTAAAAACCGGATTTGGCTTTATACTGCCCGAAAAAATGAAAGCGGCGGCAGCTGCCGCTGTTAAAGAGGCAATAAACAAAGAACATATTGAGTTTTCCGGAGAAAGGATTTTTGAAATCTTCGAGAACAAATTTATAAACGCAACTCCTGTTTTTCAAATTCCCGAATGTCATTTCCGACAGACCGGCGGTATTTACGCGGAGGTCACAATAAGACGCGACGGAACGGACAGCACTCTGCTTGCAGCAGGAAACGGACGTCTTGATGCGACAAGCAATGCCATCAAACAGTTTTTTGGCATAAACTATGAACTGTCTGTGTATGAGGAACACGCGCTGTCAGGCGGCTCATCTGCTTCCGCTGCCGCATATGTCTGCATAAACGCCGACGGAATCTCGCACTGGGGCGTCGGAACGGATTCGGATATCATTAAAGCATCTATCAGCGCTCTCGTCGTCGCCGTAAACAGCTATCTTTCCGTAATAGATGTAATCGACCCGATGGAACAACGCATGATTGGAATCATGAACTACATACAAAATCATTTTGAAAACGTTTCGCTTGATGAGCTTTCAGAGGAATTTCACCTTACGAAACCTTATCTTTCAAAATATATAAGGAATAAAACCGGTGAAACCTTTGGAGAAATTGTTCAAGGAATAAGAATGAACAAGGCGTGCGAGCTGCTTAAAAGTACAAATCTTACCGTAGAGAACATCGCGGAAAAAGTAGGATACCCTACCGTGGAGCATTTCAACCGGTTATTCAAAAAGAGATACGGAACCTCTCCTGTAAAGTACAGGAACCAAAGAGTCAAAGCATAAAACGCCCTTTTACGCCTTATGTTTCAGCCTCCCTTCTTAAGAAAGTTCTTCTTCGCTTCCGGAAGCTGCCTGAACATAAAGCAACGTTACAGTTACACAACCTCTTGTATCTTTATCATGTTTGTAGTTCCTGCATGTCCGAGAGGAACTCCTGCTGTTATTACTGCAATATCTCCCTTTTCAAGATATCCAAGCTCCTTAGCCCTGTTTATCGCGTGTGCAAAAAGCTCGAAAACCTCTGTCATTTCATCTATTACATAAGGATAAACTCCCCACGACATATTAAGCTGCCGGCAGACCTTTTCGTCTGTAGTGCCGCAGACAACGTCACAACTTGAACGGTACCTTGAAATCATGCGTGCCGTACTGCCCGACTTTGTAACGGTTACTATCGCTTTTGCATTCAAGTCCATCGCTGTCGTGCATGTAGCATGGGAAATGGCGTCCGTAATATTAGGGTTCACAGGTCTGTCAATCTGCTGGAAACGCTTGCGGTAATCTATATCCGCCTCCGTTCTTAAAGCAATTTTTACCATGGTCTTAAGGGCTTCAACAGGATAGGCGCCGGCGGCAGTTTCTCCCGAAAGCATAATTGCGCTTGTGCCGTCATAAATCGCATTTGCGACATCGGTGGTCTCCGCTCTCGTCGGTCTGGGATTTTTTATCATGGAATCCAGCATTTGGGTTGCGGTAATTACCTGTTTGCCTGCATTGTAAACCTTTTTAATTATCATTTTCTGGATAATAGGAACTTCCTCTCCCGGAATTTCAACTCCCATGTCGCCTCTCGCAACCATGATTCCGTCGGCGGCTTCAATTATTTCATCTATATTCGACACCCCTTGGGCATTTTCTATTTTGGCTATTATTTTTATATTGCGGCAGCCGTTAAATTCCGTAAAATATCTTAGCTGCTTAACATCTTCCGCAGTACGCACAAACGAGGCCGCAATAAAATCGACATCCTGTTCGACTCCAAACCTGATATCCTCCATATCCCTTTCGCTGAGATACGGCATTGAAAGCTCTACGTTCGGCACATTTACGCCCTTTTTATCAGAAACCCGTCCGCCGTTTTTTACCCGACAGACTATTGAGTCGTCTGTGACCTTTTCAGCCACCATATCAATCAGACCGTCGTCAATCAAGATGTGACAGCCCGGCTTAACATCGTTTACAAGATTTTTATAGGTTACGGAAACCGTTTCGGAGGTTCCCTCAATATCCTTGGTCGTAAGGACAAAGAGCTGTCCTTCCTTTAACTCTGCATAACCGTCCTTAAATGTCTTAAGACGTATTTCAGGCCCTTTGGTGTCGAGCAGAATCGCAACCGGCTTGCCAAGCTCCGCCCTAAGCCTTTTAACCTCGTCCATTCTCTTTTTATGGTCGGCGTGGCTTCCGTGGGAAAAGTTCATTCTGGCAACGTCCATGCCCTCAACCATGAGCTCCTTTAAAACTCCTTCCCTGTCCGTTGCCGGTCCAAGTGTGCAAATAATTTTAGTTTTACGCATAACTCCTCCGAATCCCAACAGCTTATAACATTCCTGCAACGCTGCTTTTTTTCACGGTAACGTCTCTGTAACGCCCCTGTTTAGTCGGCATACCTGCTTGTCAGTCCGAAATGTTCTTCCATAGTAATCCAGTCGCCGCCATTATAAAGCTCCTCTGCAAGCTCCTTGCCGACATATCTCAGATGCCAGCTCTCATATTTATAACCCGTGACGTCCGACTTTCCTTTTGGATAACGTATTATGAAACCGTATTTCCAGCAATTGCTGTTTACCCACTTGCCTTCCGCAGTGTCGGCAAACGCGTCCGTCACGCTGTTGAGGTCAAAGCACCACGCCGTCTGGTGTTCGGAATGACCGGCTCTTGCTGAATAAGTGTCTGCCTGTTCCGCACCGTCTCTTGCGGCATAGTTATTCCAAAGACCCTCCTGATGAGCATAGGAGCGGTAGCCTGAGGCAATCCAAAGATCAAGCCCCTCCTGCGCCGATGCGGCAAGAAGCTCCTGCCATGCCTCCCACGTTTCCTCTGTCAGTCCCTCCGTTGAATTTTTTACTCCTTCTAGAGAAATCCTTGCTTTCGGAACATAATCTGACGGAAGCCCGAAGGTCTTATTTGCAATTATATAGCCGTCGACATAAGTAATTCCGTCTATAATTTCAAGCACTGCGCCTGTCTCCGTGTGTCCTTTAAGGTATTCTATGCCGGAGGTGTCTCCGAGTGACTCTTGATCGATTATATCGTCAGGCTCGGAAGGAGCGGTAATCGTCAGGTTTTCTCCCGAAGCGTCTATATCCGGCTTTTCCTGATTCATCCCTGCCGCCTGACTCGGCTTAAGGGCAGGCGTCAGCTCACCGAAAACATGCTCGTACTGACCCGGATCCGATGCAAGCTCCTTTCCTCCGTCATCGTCTCCGCCTGCACGAACGGCAAAATAAACAATTGCTGCAAACAGTATTACAGCTAAAACAGTTACGCATACCTTAAAAACGTTATTATTTCCCATAAGAAATCCCTCTGCTGTCCGCTTACGAAGCCTTTTAAGACATTACCATCTTTTATGTTTTACGCTTTTGCCGTCAAATATGACGCTTCACGTCTATATAATAACATTTTTTTGCGTAAAATCAAATAGGAAAACATTATCAGTTGAACACTTTGTTCTTGTCATTTCATATTCTTGTGTGATATCATAATATCTGAAATTCAATTTGTGACAAAAAAACGGCCGAAAGCAAAAGAATAATGCCGAAAATCGACCCGATACGGCACAGATTATGACTGTATTGAGCCCGCCGTTTTAAAGAGGGAACTATGTACACTGAAAATCATGTCGAATTTAACGATGGATTAATAAATCGCACAGGCTATTATCTGTGGATGCACTCAATAAAATGCCGCCATATCCGAATCGGATTTTATGCGGCGATGATAGTAAGCACCATTCTCGCAATAACAGGCTTTCTTCGCCACCTTGTGCTTAAAAGCGATTGGACGATGACCGTTGTCTTTCTTGTAATCGACATTCTTTTATTCGGCGCAATCGTAATAATATGGCCTTTGGTCTTTCGTGCAAAGGTTATAAATTCAATTCAGCCTGATATTCCGCAAATCATTACAATGGACGAAAATTACGTCAATCTTCATACCGTAATGTCTCACCAGCAGTATAAATGGCATAAATTCATTGACATTGAGGAGGATGAAAAATACTATTTTCTGTTTTCTCCCGACGTCTACATCATTCTTGACAAGGACAACTTCCCGGCAGGCGGTGAACAAATCTTCCTTTCCTTGAGGACTCCGGCGAGACTTTTAAAGGAAGCTTCAAGAACATCTAAAAAACAGCGCTATCTTATACCGTTTACCCGCGATTATCTTACGCCAATGGTTGATTTCTGGCAGACAAAAATAAAAAGGAACACTGATAACGGCTAAGCTGAAATTTATTAGAGCCGGTAAAAATAATACGACGAGCCGGGGTTGATTCAGGTTTACACTTATAGGAGGGAAAAAATGGCAAAGTACAGTATTGGAGTTGATTTCGGCACCCTTTCAGGGCGCTCGCTTTTGGTTAACGTGGAAACAGGCGAAGAACTTGCTTCCGCTACAAAGGAATATACGCATTCCGTAATGTCGGAGGCTCTTCCAAGCGGAAAAAGGCTGCCGCCTGACTATGCGCTTCAGCATCCGATGGATTACCTTGAGGTATTCACGGAAACGGTTCCTTCCGTAATCGCAAAATCAGGCGTTGACCCTAACGACATAATAGGGCTTGGCATAGATTTCACCGCATGCACGGTGCTGCCCGTAATGAAGGACGGCACGCCTCTTTGTTTTTTTGACAAATTTGAAGATGAACCGCATGCCTACGTAAAGCTTTGGAAGCACCACGCAGCGCAGGACAAGGCAAACGACCTGAATGCGATTGCCGGAAAACGGGGCGAAGCTTTTCTGGCACGCTACGGCGGAAAGATAAGCTCTGAATGGATGATCCCGAAAATCTGGGAGGTTTATGACGAGGCTCCCGACGTCTATAATACCTGTGACAGCTTTATCGAGGCGGCGGACTGGGTAATCTGGCAGCTTACAGGAGTCCAGACCAGAAATTCCTGTACGGCAGGCTACAAGGCAATCTGGAATAAAAAGGAGGGCTACCCAAGCAAGGATTTCTTTGCTGCTCTTGACGCAGGGCTTGAAAATCTTGTCGAAGAAAAGCTTAACTGCCCGATAACCCCTATCGGAACCAGAGCAGGAAAAATCTCGCCTTTTGTGGCGGATGCTCTGGGGCTTTCGGAGAACACCTGCGTTGCCGTGGCAAACGTAGACGCGCATGTTACCATGCCTGCGCTTAAAATTGACGGTCCGGGCAAAATGCTTGCGATTATCGGTACCTCTACCTGCCACATTCTGCTTGGAGAAAACGAGCGTTACGTGCCCGGAATATGCGGAGTGGTTGAAGACGGCGTATATCCCGGCTACTTTGGCTATGAGGCAGGTCAGTCCTGTGTCGGCGACCACTTTGCGTGGTTTGTAAACAACTGCGTTCCGAAAACCTACTACGACGCAGCCGAGGCAGAGGGAATTTCAGTTCACGAATATCTCACGGCAAAGGCGGCTGCAAAAAAGCCCGGCGAGTCCGGCATCATCGCTCTTGACTGGTGGAACGGGAACCGTTCGATTTTGGTAGACGTTGACCTGACCGGCTTGTTCCTTGGCATGACTCTTCAGACTGTGCCTGAGGATTTGTACCGTGCTTTGATTGAAGCCACCGCCTTCGGAACAAAGACTATTATTGATAATTTTAACTCTCACGGGGTTCCTGTTACCGAGTTCTACGCTTCCGGCGGAATATCCCAGAAGAATGAACTTGCAATGCAGATTTATGCTGATATAATCAATCTCCCTGTGCATATCGGAGGCTCCGCCCAAGGGCCGGCTCTCGGCTCCGCTATCTTCGGCGCGGTTGCCGCAGGCTCCGAAAACGGCGGCTATGACGATGTCTTCACTGCCGCAAAAGCAATGGGCAGCCTTAAGGACAAGGTCTATATGCCGATTCCTGAAAATGCGGCGGTTTATGAAAAGCTTTATCAGGAATATACCCGTCTTCATGACTATTTCGGCCGCGGCGCCAACGACTGCATGAAGAGAATAAAAAATCTCAAGGGTGAAGTAATTGCGAAAAAGGCCGCCGAGGAGGCTTCCTCCGTTTTAGAAACGTCGACAGCCAACGGAGATTCACCGACCCTGCCTGACGGCTACAATTCAGCGGAATAAACATCGGAAAGGATATCGTATGCTTGAAAAATTGAAGCAGGAAGTTTTGGAAGCGAACCTGATGCTTCCTGAATACGGACTTGTTACCTTTACATGGGGAAATGTTTCCGGTATTGACAGAGACAGAGGACTGGTCGTAATTAAACCGTCAGGAGTGGACTACGCAAAAATGTCCGCACAGGATATGGTTGTTGCCGACCTTGAAGGAAACATTGTCGAAGGCGGGCTGAATCCGTCTTCCGACCTTCCTACTCATCTTGAGCTTTATAAGGCATGGCCGGAAATCGGAGGCGTTGTACACACTCACTCTCACTGGGCGACAGTGTTTTCACAGGCCGAACTTGAAATACGTCCTTACGGGACTACCCATGCCGACCATTTCTACGGCGCAATTCCGTGTACGAGAAGAATGACCAAAGAGGAAATTAACGGTGAATATGAAAAAAACACGGGACTTGTAATTGTTGAAACCTTTATGAACGGTATTCTTTTACCTGACCGCAAAACAATGCCGGCAGTGCTTGTTGCCTCCCACGGACCGTTCACATGGGGCAAAAACCCTAAAGAGGCTGTTGTAAATGCGGTCGTGCTTGAGGAGGTTGCCCACATGGCTTATGATACCGCCGTACTGAAAAGGGCGTCCGAATCATGCGGCGCAAAGGGAGACATGAGTCCTGAGCTGCTTGACAAACATTATTTCAGAAAACACGGTCCTGACGCCTATTACGGTCAAAAAACCGTAAACGGCGGCAATAATACGGAGATATAGCAGACTATGCCATCCTTTTTATTTTTTTTAAGACAGAAACTAAAGCAAAAAAACAAATTGACATTTAAAGCTGTCCTTGCTTTTTCAGTGCTTTTGACACTGTCAGGAGGCAGCTTTTTTGACGCGGCTTTTGCTGCCGCGTCTAATACTGCTTTTGCAAATAGCTCCTTAAGCGGCTCAAATACGAAGATCTGCGGCGCCGCCCGCAGCGAGGCTTCGCCGCCTGAAACACCGCTTCTTTCGGGAGGGCCTGAAATCAAATCCAAGTCGGCTGTTGTAATGGACGTGAAATCCGGCACTGTTCTATATGCCAAAAATCCTCTTGAGGCACACCAGATTTCCAGCCTTACAAAGCTTGTTACCGCACTTACGGCCTTGGATAAGCTTTCTCTTTATGACAGCGTTTCCTTTTCCTCCGAGGCAGCCGCACAGGATTTTCCTACCGCCTCAAACGCAGGCTATAAAAGCGGCGACGCCTCCTCTGCAAAGGATCTGCTCACCGCCATGATAATGTGCTCTGCCGACGACTGCGCCTATGCCCTTGCCGAAAGGGCAGGCGGAAGCATGGACGGATTTGCTGATATGATGAATGCTTATGCGGCAGACAACGGAATGACCCACTCCAAATTCAAAAATTCCTATGGCAGACACGTCGAAGGACATTACTCCTGCGCCTATGACATGGCGCTTGCAGCCTCCGCTCTTATGAAAAACGTTCCGGAATTCAAGCAGGCAGCATCGGGAGCTTCGGCTTCGCTTTCAGCCTCCGGCGCATCTTTAAGAACCCTTACGATAAAAAACACCCACCGCTTTATAAACGGAACGGACAGCTATGACCGCTGTTATGCCGGCAAAACGGGCGGAACCGCTTACGGCGGAGACGGAAGCTGGTCGCTCTGCACCTTTGCAGCTTCAGGAAGCCTTGACTTGGTTTGCGTAATTACGGGCGCGCCCGATAATGACAGCACCTATTCAGATACAAAAAGTCTTTTTGACTATGCCTTTGAGCAGTATGACGCCTATTCGGCTTCCTCTCTTCTTTCGGCAAAGCCTTCCGAAATCGGAACGCTTTTCAGTGACGGCAGCATTTTCGGGAATGAGAGCGAAAACTCGATTTTCACTGACCCGAATGCAGTTGTGATTCTTCCGAAAGGAGCGGATAAATCCGTGCTTAAAAGCACGGTAAGCTTTACGCAGATACACGAGTTCGTTTATGGGAATAACGTTATCGGACGGATTGAATTTTCCTATGACGGCAAGCTTGCAGGTTCAGCCGACATAATACTGTATACGGAAAACGCCTCTATGACGCAGTCCGAGTTCGACGGTTCATTTCCTTCCTTCCTTGTGGACCCCGATACAAACCAAGGCACAAACATCTATACCTATCCCGACTCCGATAGGGTAACGGCTGCAAAGCCCTCTCTTGCGGACAAAATAAAAGCAGGCATATACTCACTGTACACGCCCGCTAAATATTTTGCCGCAATCTGCGCGCTTCTCATTTTCCTTATTGGAACGCTTATCATTTTTTTGATTTTTCCTGTCGGCTCAAAGCAGACAGACACGCTTTACAAAAAGGATTACGACGAACTCGCTCCTCCCGTTTATGACGATGAGCTTTCCGAGGTGCGTTCCGTAAGAAAACCTGAGGTCGACGATATGCATGAGATACATTAGATCACTCTATCGGTATCATAACCAGACAGTTCATCTTCATGCTTACCTCATCGTTTACATTCATGAAAAGACTTACGATATCCCCTCTGATTTTATATCCCTGAGCAACCACTCTGTCCCTTAGCTTTTTAAGAGTGTTTGTAAATTGACCGTCCTTGCAGGCAATAATGTAAATCATGTTGCGTCCGACAACGACAACATCGTCCTCTCTCGCAAACTTCGAATTAACGACATTGACGGTACAGAGGCTTTCCCTTTCGCAGTCTGCGTTTATTGAAATTCCAATCGGAAATCCCAAAAGCTCTTCGCTTTCCTTGCCCTTCCTGATGACCTTCATCAATTCCCTTTCAATGCCCTTCATTTCCTGAAAGGTTAACGGGTCAAATGGAATTTTACGGAAATATTTTCTGTCGTCATTGTAAACCGGCACGTCGGGCGCTTTCAAATCGTTTGCCATGCTTGTCAGCGCCTTTATGAGAATCTTAAGGTAATTCTGGGTTCTCGCAGTCTGGCGCAGCTTCTCGTATATGACCTTCTGTTGGATTTTCAGCCTTTCCGTCCTGTCCACAAGGAAATTCTCATTCAGATATTCTCCCATGTAAACTTCTTTTATCTGCTCGATCGAAAATTCCGCCTGTCTTAAGCACTTTACATTTATTAATGCAGAAACCTGTGAAAGTCCGTAATATTTATAACCGTTTTTAGCAATATACTCAGGTTTTACAAGGCCGTTTTTTTCATAAAAATTAAGGGCATTTCTGGTAATATTGCAGATTTTTATGAATTCTCCGGTTGAAAGAAGGTTTTTTCTCATGCTCTCGGTCTCGAAAGCATTACTGACATAGTTGTTTGCTTCCCATTTTTTAATTCTTCTGGGCATGCCCTCGCATTTTTTCACAGGTGCAAAAATTAACCGGTCACCGTGCCGCTTGCCCTCCTGATCAAATGCAAATATATTGGTAATGGCATAAACGTCTCTTACAAGCTCGTAGCCCTCGCGCATCATCACGTCTCTAATTTCATTGCAGGCGTTCATAACTGATGTAACGTTGCCAAGGCGTCTCAGAATTATACAGTCGTATTCAGCCATTCCCTCAAAGCTTATGTCAGCCTTGCCAAGAGTGTAGCTGCTTATCGCATGGACGCTGTTCTTCCCCTCGTAGAAATCCTCGCTGTCAAAGTGCGTAACGATTGGAAAGGCTCTGTCACGCAGGGTGTTATAAGTATCGTAAAGCTGACGGTTCACTTCACCGTAATATACTGCGGAACGCATGTACATTTTCTGGTCAAGCTCCCTTTTTCTAAGACCGCCTAACAAATCCAGCTTTTCTATGACAGGCTCTCCGCCAAGCTTATACCTGTCGAAAATACCTGTAAGATATGTCATTTTAATAATATAACGGTAAACCTTGCGCAATTCAAAAAAACGCCGATTAAGATCCTTTTTGATATTTATACATTTATCCGCATATTCCTTAAAGGTCTCTCTGTTTGAACCTGTCCGATTCCCATCGAGAAACTCCTTTATGTCTGCAAGACTGATTCCTGCAAGCTGATAGGTTTTAATAAGAACTACCGTGTACCACTGGAAGGGATGATAAAATCTGTCCCCTCTCTCATTTGTTTCTACAGGCTTTAAAAGCCCTAAATTGTCATAGTGTATCAAGGTATTTCTTGTCACGTCAGCGAGCTTCATAAAGTCACCCGTCACAAGTAATCCGTACATTTTTCCCCCTTTATTCAGTTTAAGCTGAAAATTATTCTCTCTGTTTTTTCTTTTTCAGTTGAAAAAAAATCCTCCTGATGATACAACTATAGAAGCAAAATCAAAAAAAATCAAGAAGGAATTACCGTAAAAATGAAAAATATCGCTCAGAAATTAGCCGAAAACATTGTCGAACAGGTTCTTGAAATGCAATTAAAGCTGGGTTTTGCCGATGAAAGCGTTTCTCTTTATTTTCCGTATGCCTCGGTTGAATCGCTTTTGAAGGAAAAAACAGAGAATTTAACGCAGAATAAGGAAGATAAGGCTTCAGCTTTGGAGCAGGGAGAAAAAATTCCGCAAAAGGAAGCCTCGGCACAGGGAGAAGCTTCGATACAAATAAATTCTTTAGACAAAAACGCAATAACGGAGCGGCTTAAACGTGCGCTTGCCGAGCCGGAGCTTCTAAAGCTGGGCAAAATTACCGCAACGCCGTTAAAGGACAGGGTCGTACTTGTTCTTTCAGCCGAAACGGTAAAGTATATCCATGACAATTTTCAGCCGTCGGAATTTTTAAAAAGCCTTGTCGAACTCTTTTCCGCACGACACGGCATAACTCTGGAAAACGTGCTTGAGCTCTTTAACCGCTTCAGCAGCGACTATGTTTGCGAAAAGATGCCGGAGGGCTCAGACTTTGACTTTGCAATCCATTTTTCCGACACAGACATTGACGGCTTTTATTACTGTATTAAAGACGAATTCGGGCATATGACCTATCACCGTTTCACAGAAAGCGACTATCTTGCTCTGACGGAAGCATAATCGTCTGTCAAAGCTGCCGTTTACCGGCGCGGCCGTCCGGTTAATCACGCCTGTCAACGTAAAAGCGTTTACGCCGCCGTAGCGTGAAGCCGTCTTTTTATTGCTCCTCGTCTCTCAGACTCATAATCTTCGCATAAAGTATGCCGATGCAGGTACTGATTAGAGTAGCAAGCAGTCCAACTCCGACTATTGATGCAGGATTAACGCTTCCGTAGCGGCTTCTATAGGCAATAATGTTGACCGGAATCAGCTGGAGCGAGGATATGTTTATGATCAGAAACGTACACATATCTGTGCTTGCAGTATCGGGACTGTACCTTTTTTCTTCCTTTTTTGTCAGCCTTCGCCCTTGTCTGACGGCTTCCTCCCTTTTTCTCCTGCAAACCTCCTCATGGTTCTTTTTAAGCTCCTGCATCGCAACAAGACCGCTGGGAGTCGCCGCCCACCCAAGTCCTAAAATGTTTGCGACCATGTTGGCTGCAATGTACTCCGCTGCCTTTGAATTCTTTTTTACTCCCGGAAACAGATAGTGAATCGGCTTTTCAAGAAGTCTGGTAAGCCTCTGCATTATGCCTACTTCTCTTGCGATCTGCATAAAACCGCACCAATAAGCTACAAGATGATACATGTAGTACAAAAGTCAGGTGTAACAAGGTATACCTATCTTTCCCATATTCATTAAAAATACTCATTCTAGTTTTAACTATATTTCAAACAAAATCTTGTTACACTTATATATCATACAACGCATTTCCACCGAATTTGCAGTACAGAACATTCTTTTTATCAATTGTTATCATTTCTCCCTCCTGATCTATAATCAACATTCCTCCTTTAAATCTCATCTTTCTCAAATCGTAACATTTTATTTCTACTCCATCAGAAAGAAAAACACTTACATTTGAATACTTATAAAGTGTATAAGGTATATCACATATATATAACAGTACGATTTCCACAATAGACATCGTTATAACCAGCACTGCTTTTATACCCCATAAACTTTTTCCATTAAAAATCATCATCATCGAACTCATAGCATTAAGAATCAAAGCATATAAAACAATAAATAACTTTGAATTTTTAATGAATATAAGTTCCTTTTTAAAGTAATTTATTTTATTAATTAGGGCAAAATTCAAAAAACCAAATACAATCGAAAAAATCAACCCTAAAATCATTGCACTCACATTAGATTTTGAATTATAACAAATCAATAATATAAACAATGATGTAATAAAAGAAAAAATAAATGACAAAATCAGAATAACAAATACAAGCAAAATGTTATAATATGCTTTTTTTCTTTTTCTATAGATTTTTTTCCATCTGATATTTCCCATTATTTTTTTTATTACTGCTATTATCATAAAAATAACATTGACTATTACATTTATAATAATTCCAGATAGTATTTCATCATACACAACAAAATCCTCCTTTTTTTCTTATTCTACATGAATACTTATAAAAAGTAAATAAAAATAAGCCTCCAGCCATACAGGCCAGAGGCTTTTAGTGTCATTTGATTGTTTTACACTGTCAACAGCTGACTATTAAGCCACCGTTGGAAGGCTTTAACCATCGTAGATGGATTTGAAATATATCCATCCACCGGAGTTTCAAGCCATTTTTGCATTAATCCGATCGTTTCAGGGCCAATATGTCCATCAATTTTTGCTCCGACTTTTTTCTGAATCGCACGTATTATTGCAGAGCCTTTATCAGAGCTCTTACCGTCCCACCGGCAGGAGCATAGCCCCGGATTAGCCGCACGGTAACAGTCAAGCTGTTTGCTTATATATTCGTCCTGCACGGTTCCAAAAACTTTTTGAGCCGCAAGCGTTGTTTTCCTTCCCCATTTGCCGTCAATCTCCAGCAGCTCCACTTCTTCTTCCGCTACCCTTCTTTTCTGTCTCTCAACCTTTCTAAGGAAATCTGCCGTTGCTTTTTTAAACTTCTCCATGCGCCTTTCATACTCGTCCGGGGGCAGGATGGGCCGATGCACACGCACAATGGCATGCGGATATTCATATGTTTTGACTGTGTAGTCGTACTTTTCCTCATCCTTTTCCTTTATCATTTTGACTCCTTTATGCTTTTGACAAATAATATGCTGTTAAGGCTTGTCAGCTTTCTTGTTCTTCGTTTTCATCATCCTTCTTGTCCCTGCTCTTCACAGTTTTACTTTCCACTATGCCAAGAATGTAGCCTTTTTCAAAATTCGTCATAAGCTGCAACCCTCCAGCGATGGTATTTATGATTTCTTTTTCTCTTGGTGCTAGAGTCGTCATTTTGATACCTCCTTTTCATTTCCTCATTTTGTTTTCTTTGTGAACTTTTTTATTGACTTTATATCCCGCCTGTAGTATTTTTAATATAGAAACTTCAGGGAGGTAACAGATGAATGCTATGAACGCTAGAATTAAAGAGCTTCGCAAAGCTCTTGGATTAACACTTGAACAGTTTGGAAAGCGTTTAGGAGTAAAAAAAACAGCAATATCCAACATTGAAAATGATCATAGAGGCGTGACGGAACAGATGTTTTTATCCATTGTCCGGGAGTTTAATGTAAATGAGCAGTGGCTTAGAACCGGCGAAGGTGAAATGTTTGTAACTCTTACTAGAAATCAGGTTATCACTGATTTTGCAGGAGACTTAATAAGGGAGCCGGAATCATTTAAGGCTCGGCTCATCGAAGGGTTGACAAAATTGGATGAAAACGACTGGGAAGACATTGAAAGAGTTGTGCTTAAAATTTGGGGAGAAAAAGGCTGAGGATTATCTTCTCCTCAGCCTATAAGCTTTAATACAAATCTGTAAATGAGCTCAAGCAGCTCCGAATCTTCACAGCTCTCAAGCAGCTCCAAAATTTTTTTCTTGTAATCCATATTTAGTTTTCACCTCTTATTTTGTTTGCTGTAACTAAAGTTACAGTAAACATTTGTTCTGTTGTCAATAAGCGGTGTGTTTTTTTGCAAAGTTATAAGAACGCTAAAATTTTAATAACATTAAAAGGAGGACATGGAGACGTCAAAAACAAATCAGGAAAAGGAAAGAAGTATATAATTCTATGAAAAAACATATATAACATTATAATTTGCGTTCTTGCAGTAATATCCGTCGTTTTTTCGATTATCGATTTTACAAAGGGCCTTAACCAAACAATTTTTTGTCAAAAGCAAAACGCTTTTTAAACACAAACGGATTTAAATACGTGCTATACCTCTCAGGCATATTAATCTTTGCCTTTTCCTTTATCATCTTAACTTCTTTCTGTTAAGGCTTGTCAGCTTTCCTAATAAACCCATTATCAAATTTAATTTGATGTCAATACCAAAATCAACTTTTTTCGGATTTTTAGTTGCTTAATTTCAAATTTTATTGTATTATACATACAAAATCCATTATGGGAGGTTGAAATGACTGATTCTGAGCAAAAACTAATTTTTTCAAAAAACCTAAACTTTTATCTCTCATCAACTAATAAAACTCAAAGAGAGGTAGCTTGCGCAATCGGCGTGTCACCTCAAACATTTAATACTTGGTGTCAAGGAATTGCATTGCCTAGAATGGGGAAAGTGCAAAAACTTGCGGATTATTTTGGAATTGGCAAGTCAGATTTAATAGATCAACGACCTTCAAAAATGCTTTCCCCCAAAAAAGGTGTGGTTATAAACGTTCTAGGGCGAGTTGCTGCTGGCATACCTTTAGATGCCATAGAAGAAATAATTGATACTGAGGAAATAACTGAAAATATGGCCAGAAAAGGCACCTACTTTGGATTGCAAATCCATGGTGACAGTATGGAACCGGAAATGTTCGACAATGACATTATTATTGTTAAACAGCAGGAAGATGCCAATAGCGGTGATATTGTAATTGCCTTAATCAATGGTGACGATGCAACCTGCAAAAAACTCATGAAGTATAATGCAGGCATCGGCTTAATTCCATTTAATTCAAAATATGAACCGATGATTTTTTCCAATCAGGACGTAATCGAAAAACCGGTAAAAATCATTGGGAAAGTTGTTGAACTGCGCAGAAAATTCAAATACTGATAAAACAAGGGAGATTTATTATGTTTCTCGATTTTTTTAAGCAATATTTAAAACCATATATAGATTTTGTTGTTTTTGACTTAGAAACAACAGGTCTTAATTCAAGAAGTGCTGAAATAGGAAGTGATTAAAAATGCAAACACAAGGTGATCGAGTAAATGAAGTTCGGAAATTTTTGAATTTAACTCTTGAAAAATTTGGCGAACGGTTAGGTGTCACAAAAACTGCGATTTCCAGATTAGAAAAAGGTGAGAGAGCCTTAACAAAGCAGATGATACTTGCTATTTGCCGCGAGTATGATATAAATGAAGTTTGGCTTAGAACCGGCAAGGGTGAAATGTTTGTAACTTTTACCAGAAATCAGGTTATCACTGATTTTGCAGGAGATTTAATAAGGGAACCGGAATCATTTAAGGCTCGGCTCATCGAAGGGTTGGCAAAATTGGATGAAAGCGACTGGGAAGACATTGAAAGAGTTGTGCTTAAAATTTTTTTGGGGAAAAGTGAGAAATTTACGGCAGAGTAGGCACAGTATGCAATTGACCACTTAGATTAGCTTTATGACATAAATTGATTTGAATGAAATTAATCTATATAAGTGAATTTTAAATAGTAGTATTAAAGTTCAATAAAGCAGAAAAAAATTCCGAAAAAACGTAAAAAAACGATTGACAGCTTAGTTTTTTGCATATATTATAAAAGTGTAACAAAGGTTACATGCTAATAATGCTCTAGGTTGTACGTCGCTCTATATATGAGACTGACCGAACCCTAGGGCTTTTTAATTCTGGAGGTACATATGAAAACAGCCATTCTAGTTGATGGCGGCTTTTACCGTCGTCGTGCACAAAAAGTGTTTGGAGATAAAAGTGCTGAAAATCGAGCAGATGAATTGGCTAACTACTGTAAAAAACACTTAAACTCTCATGGTGAAAGGAATGAATTATACCGTATTTTCTATTATGATTGTCCTCCGACGTCCAAACGTATTTTTCATCCTTTTACACAAAGGCAGGTAGATTTATCCAAAACCGACTTATATGAATGGACAATTCAATTTTTAAATGAGCTTAAAAAGAAACGTAAGTTTGCACTTAGGTTAGGAAAACTTGCTGAGGAACAAGCTCATTACACCATACGTCCTCAAGTTGTAAAAAAACTGTGCACAGGAACAATTAGTTTTGATGATTTAACCGAAAGTGATTTTCTTCTAGAGATTTCTCAGAAAGGAGTGGATATGAAGATTGGTCTTGATATTGCTTCTTTGGCATATAAGCAACAAGTGGATCAAATTATTCTCATATCCGGAGATAGTGACTTTGTGTCCGCTGCCAAGCTTGCACGACGTGAAGGGATAGACTTCATTCTGGATCCACTAGGTGCACCTATAAAGCCAGATTTATTTGAACATATAGATGGTCTGCGTACATGTGATAAGGCTTATACAAAGCCCAATAACACCATTGACGAAAATTAAACCTCTTTATAAATCCACCAAAAGTGACATTTACAAAAGGTAGAAAATAATCTAAACCTATACTCTCTTGTAAAAAACTTAGCAAGTATTGAATAATTCAATATGCGAAAAGGAGGTTGCTACATGTACATTTCTGAATTAAATCTGTCCGGAGAAGAAGTTCTGGTATATTTACGTAAATCACGTTCTGACGATCCATCACTTTCAGTTGAAGAGGTATTGGCAAAACATTCCAAGATGCTCCATGACTATGCGGACAGTTATTTATCGTCTCCTGTACCTGCCGGCAACATATACAGGGAGATTGCAAGCTCTGAAACGATTGACGGGCGTCCGGAAATGCTGCGCCTTTTAAAGCGTGTCGAATCTGATGATATTAAGGCCGTTCTCATCGTCGAGCCTCAGCGACTCAGCAGAGGCGACTTGGAGGATTGCGGCAGGATTATAAGGATATTTAGATATACGCAGACGCTTATCCTTACTCCTTATAAAGTTTATGATCTAGAAGATGAGTTTGACCGTGACGCTTTTGAGAGAGAGCTCAAGCGCGGCAATGACTACCTGGAATATTACAAGCGAATCCAGGCGCGCGGAAAGCTCCTGTCAATTCAGGACGGGAATTTTTTAGGATCTGTCCCTCCGTACGGTTATGAGAGGGCGTTTGTCAAAGTTGGGAAAAAACAGTGCCCGACTCTTAAAGTAGTCCCGGAACAGGCAGAAGTTGTAAAAAAAATATTTGAGCTTTACACGACAACCGATGCAGGAGCGCATAAGATATGCCGTTATCTTAACGATCTGGGAATCGCAGCTCCGGGCGGCGAATACTGGCAGCCTTTTAATATATATAAAATACTGGAAAACGAGCATTACATCGGCAAGGTTAAATGGTTTGCAACAAAAACCACAAAAAGCATTGAAAATCAGGATCTCATTAAATCGCGTCAACGAATGAAAGACTATCTTCTATATGACGGAAAGCATGAGGCTATTGTGTCAGAAGATGTTTTTTATGCTGCCGCTGCAAAAAAAGGACAGGTTGTGCGTGCAAAAAAGGATACTGCGATTAAAAATCCTCTTGCCGGACTGCTCCATTGCTCAATGTGCGGTTATGCAATGTTTTACAGGACATCTGCCAAGAGCCGGCCGAGATTTGCCTGTTTAAACCGTCAATGTGACTGTGCTTCAACCTCTGCCGATGCCGTTCTTGACATCGTGGCTAACACTCTGGCAACGGAGATTAATAATTTTAAGATTAAAATTAAGGAAAATACGGAAGATACTGTTATACTTTTTCACGAAAAACAGATACAGAATCTTTCAAACAAATTAAATAAGTTGGAAACAAAAGAGCTCACACAGTGGGATGCCTACTCTTCAGGGGAAATGCCGAAAGAGATCTTTCGGAAGCTTAACGCCGCCCTGCTCAAAGAGCGCGAAGAACTGCAGGCTTCTTTGGCTGCTGCCAGAGCTTCCATTCCGAAAAAAATTGACTATGAAGCTAAAATCGCAAAGTACACTGATGCTTTAAATGCCCTGCAGGATGACACGGTACCGGCATGTGACAAAAACAGCTATTTAAAGCAGGTCATTGACGACATTATTTACACAAGGCAGCGGGGAAAGCTTATTAAAGTTGGAACGTGGGACACCCCGCCATTTAGCGTTGACATTCGGTTAAAATTATAATTTTTTTATAATATGCATCATGTCAACCCGCACCACAGTGCAACAATTCCCATCATGCCGATTACCAGCTCGACAGCCTCCGTCGAACTGTCGATTACTCCGGTTCCCATTTCCTCCGCCCTGTTCATGGCAAGCCCGTAGACTATGCCGATTATTATCATACACTCCCAGAGATAATTAATCATGTTTGCCTGCTAACAGATTGACATGCTTAATATTTATGCGGAAAAAAGTGATAACTTTCTTAATTTTGAGCCATATTTTTTTCAAATTTTCTTATAAATCTTATATATGCAATCACAAGCGCAGCTGCGGTAACGACCCAGCTCACAGGATATACCATCATCAGAGTAAAGAATGTCCCGTTTGCCTTAAACACTGTGTAAACCCAGCCGATTCTTATTCCGCACACCCCGATAAAGGTGATAACCGCAGGAACCAGAGAATAGCCGTAGCCCCTCATCGCTCCTGACATTATCTCCATGACTGCGTTGACTGCCTCCGCCAAAAGAATGAATCTGAGCCTTATTATACCCAACGAGGTTATAACGGGGTCACTGTTGAAAATCCCAAGACACTGCCTGCCCAGCAGCAGAATTATAACCGAGGCGGCAAAGGTTATGCTTACATCAAGGATAAGGCTGATCTTTGCGACCCTGCGGCAGCGCTTTTCGTTGCCTGCGCCGAAATTCTGTCCGACAAAGGTCGTGCACGCCTGCCCAAAGGAATTTACAAGATAATATGCAAGAATCTCAATGTTAAATGCCGCCGAGGAAGCTGCCATTACGTCCTCTCCCAGACTGTTGATTGCAGACTGTATACATATGTTCGACAGTGAAAAGACCATGCTCTGGAGTCCTGCCGGCATACCGATGCGTATCATCACCTTGAGCACGTCCGTATGAATTTTAATCCTTGAAATTTTAACGCCTATGCAGTCCGTTCTGCAGCACAGCATAATAAACAGCAGCACGGCGCTTATTAAATTGGAAATAACCGTCGCCAGCGCAACTCCGTCCGCAGTCATTCCGACAATGCGAACAAAAAACAAATTAAGAAATACGTTTATTACGCCTGAGATAACAAGGCAGATAAGAGGCGTCTTTGTGTCTCCCTGACTTCTGAAAATCGCAGACTCAAAGTTATAAAGGAAAATCACCGGCATACCGAGAAGATAAACCCTAAGATACGCCAACGCCATGCCAAAAACCGCATCAGGAACCGACATCGCGCCTAAAATCAGAGGCGCAACCAGCTCGCCGACAATAGAAATAAAAACACCGCCGATAATCGCAAAAAGAATTGACGTATGTACGCTTTTCGAAATGCCTTCCTCGTTTTTCTGTCCCGTAAACCTTGAAATAACGACATTCGCCCCGAGCGCAATTCCCACAAAGCCGTTGACCAGAAGCCCGATTATAGCGCTGTTGCTTCCAACAGCCGCCATTGCATTTTTACCTACATACCGTCCGACAACCGCAATATCTGCGGCATTAAAAAGCTGCTGAAGCATACCCGTAGCGGCAAGAGGCAGCGCAAAAAGCATCAGTTTATCGGCAATGCTTCCGTTCAGCATATCCAGTTTAACCTTTTTCATTAAGCAGCCTATCCTTTTCCATACATTAAGATGCTTGCTAAATTATAGCACCGGTAAGTAAAATCGGCAAGAGCTACTGTAGAATAGGGCACGCTCCTTCTTAACAAGACGGTGCCGCCGCCGTACACCGACAACAGGTTTATTTCAGAAGCGGAATATTGTCAAATTGCAAGTAATTTTAATTTATTTTTTATTTAATTTTTATTTACTTTAAATTTATCTTGAACTTATCCGTATGATTTATTATGATATTGATGTAACACGAATTATAAAGCATAAGCCGGCGGCGCCGCCGCCTTTTACAGCTTCGGAGGAATCTACCTTATGGGCAATGCTTCGGCACAAACTATTGACGGAATACCGTTACAAAAGCTTCCACCTTTGCACGAGCAGTTTTTCTCCGAGGAGGCGCTGTGCGGCTTTATTGAGGAATACATTGTTAAATTCAATCTTTCTGAAACGGCAAAGGCACTTCCTTTAATGAAAAAATACCATAAGGGGCAGACAAGAAAGGGCTCTAAGCACGTTCCTTACATTCAGCACCCTCTTACAATGGCGTGTCACGCCTTAACTCTCGGAGTTTATGACGACGATATTATTGCCGCAATGCTTTTGCACGACGTATGCGAGGACTGCGGCGTTACTCCTGCGGAGCTTCCGGTTAATGAAAATGTTAAAACCTTGGTTGATTATCTGACCTTCAGCATTTTAGACGGCGAAACGGACGAGGACGCGCATAAACGTTACTATCGGAGAATTTCAGGCAGCCGTTCCGCTGCCCTTATCAAAGTAATTGACCGCTGCAATAATATTTCCACCATGGCGTCGGCGTTTTCACCTGAGCATATGATATGCTACATAAAAGAAACCGAAAAGTACGTTCTGCCTCTTTTCGACCTCTTGAGCAAAAGCAGTGACAGGACATATAAGGAGGCTGCCCTTTTGATTAAATACCATCTGTGCAGCGTAATGGAAAACACCAAGGGTCTGCTGGCGCTTTACACCTCCTGAGTCCGGCTTTATTTTGTTTTCCGTCAACCGTTATACCGTCGATATTATCCACATCAACCGTCATTTTTTCGATTCCCAGATGAAATAATTCAACGGTATAGCCTATTGAAAAATATGCAAAAACAATCAAAATGACTACGGCAGCTGCGATCCTTATTTTTCCTTCAGTTCTCACGCTGATGTCTCCCCCTTGGAATCCTCTGCGGTTTGATGTAATAAACCGCTGCGAACCGCGAATAACCCTCATGCATGGTTGTAAACGGCACAAGAATTTTTATACGCGCTCTTCAAATTCCCCTTTTGCGTATTATGATTATGCCACATTGCCGCGCTGTTTACAACTCAATATTCAATAATGTTTACGCCCAATATTTGAGGACGATATCTTGACCGACTTGTTTCCAATGCGGAACAGGCGGAGCAAGCATTGAAAAAAGAAAGGATAAAGAAAATGGCAAAAGTGAAAACTAAAATCGGTAATGATTTCTGTCCGCAGACATTATTTCTCTATGGCACAAAACAGGAGGACGGAACCCCTCATTTTGGACTGTTCTGCTGGTTTGGATATTATCATTCTCAGGAAGGCCTTGGAGTAATGGCCTGCATAGGCGAGGAAAAACAAACAAAAGATCTGATACGCAAAAACGGTGTTTTTTCAGCTAACCTTGTATCAGAACAGTTATTGCCTCTAGCAGATTACTATGGGTGTACCTATGGCAGAACTGCATCTGATAAAATGAAATACCTGCCTACTGTAAAAGGGGGCGAGGTGCTGAATGTACCGACCATCGCTGAAAGCCCCGTCAGTTTTGAGCTGGAAGTAAAAAATACAATTCCTATGAGAGACGGTTCGGATATCTTTCTTTGTTTAATCCGCAATGTGACAAAAGATGAAAACCTGCTGGATACATCAATTCCTTTTACGGAAAGACTGCTGCAGGCGGCTCCGGTATTGGCTCCGGGCGAAAGCACCTACTCTTCCATTGACGGAAGATACCTCGGGAAATGGGGAGAACCCATGAAAAAATTAAAAGGGGATGAATATAACATATAGAAGGGCACAAATATCGGAGAGGTCTAAAAAACTCTTTCAATAAATCTTAAAGATTTTCCTTCACAAACCTTATGGACGCAGCGACGGCTTCCGCCCTGTCCTTTCCGTAGAATCCGTGACCGGCGCCCTCTATCTTAATAAGCTCGGCTGACGGGAAGGATTTAACCGCTTTTTCAGAATAAGAAACAGGCACGAGGCCGTCCGCCGTTCCGTGAATGATAAGCACATTCCCCGAATAATTTTTAATTACGTCATAAATATCAAAGGACATTGCGTCTCTGCCGTAAACCTTTCCCAACGGCACTCCCATCACTTCAATGACCTCCGGGGCTAATGCGAGGTCAGGCGTTCTTTTTTTCGCATCGTTCTGTAAGACATAGGCAGGATAGAAGGCTATCACGCCTTTAATACCTATTCCTTTTTCAGCAAATTTTCCTGCGGATTTTCCTGCGACGTAAGACGCAACGAAGCCTCCCTGACTTTCGCCCATCAAAAACACTCGCTTTTTATCTATCCTTGTGTGAGCGGTTATGCCTGCGAGCACGGCTTCAAGGTCGGCGGCTTCGGTCAGAACCGACATTTCCGTTGTTTTTCCCTCACTTCTGATATTCAGGCCTCCGCCTATGAAATCAAAAACGCAGGCGGCAGTTCCGTTTTCTGCAAAGCTTTGCGCAATGTCCTCAAGATTGCCAAGATTGCCGCCAAAGCCGTGGCACATTATAACGATTGATACACCGTCACCCGAAACGTTTCCGTCCGGCATATAAAGCCTTCCGTAAATCTTTTTTCCATTTCTTTTAAAAATAAGCTCTTCCATGCTGCAATACCGATATTGCCGACAGCCTTTTATATATGCGGCTTGCCGTAATGCTCCTCCAATCTCCTCCGCCATATCGCCTATGCGAATATAATCTTCAGTTTTAGCTATTGCGTGACCCATGCTTGCTTCCAAGCGGTATGTTCAAAAGCACGATTGCGCCAAAAAATCAAAACAATCCCCATTGCGTTTAAGAAATGCAGCGGTTCATTGAACACTAAAATTCCGGTAACGGTTGCGACCATCGGCTCTGCAAAGGCAAGCACCGACGCCACTCCGGCTTCAATGCTTCTAAGTCCGCTCGTGTAGCATATGTAAGGCATAAATGTTGAAACCAGTCCAAGGCCAAGCGCCTCAAGAATCGAACCGCTTCCGCCTTTTCCTATAACCTGCACCATCCGGGTCAGATGTACAAACGGCAGAAGTCCGATCGTTGCAACCACAAAAGTGTAAAAAATTACCGTGAAGGTGTGATATCTTTTAAGAGCCACCTTTCCGAATATGCTGTATGAAGCATAACCAAGTCCTGAACCAATCCCGGTAAGCATGGCGTACATTCCGACTTCGCCCTTTGCAAATCCGCTTACCAAAATACAGCCTGCAAAGGCAATCACAAGAGCAGCAAGCTTTTGAAGCGTTACTTTCTCCTTAAAAAACAGCGCCGACATCAGCATAACAAAACAAGGCGCCGTGTAAAGCAGTATTGAAGCCGTTGCCAGCGTAGTCTCCACAATCGTAAGAAAATAACACACATTAAAGAAAACTATACTTATCAGTCCTGTTCCCAAAAACAGCCAGAAATCCTTGAGCTTTATCCAAAACAGGCTCCTGTCCTTAAATAAGACGAACAGACCCATTCCAAGCATAACAATACTGCTTCTGACGAAGGTTATCTGCAAGGCGCTTAGTCCCGCCGCCGAAAGAGGTCTTGAAAAAAGTCCGACAAGCCCCCAGCCGGCAGCCGCCGTAATTATCATTATTACAGATACTGATTTGTTTTTACTCTCTTCCATAAGTCCCACGCACTCAAATCCAACAGCTATTTTAGCGGTGCAGAAGTCCCCGTTTTTCTCAACAGCCGATTCAAGACTCCCATACCCTGCTTTATGCTTCTTTTAAGAAA
>CANRAZ010000023.1 GCA_947628705.1 uncultured Lachnospiraceae bacterium
AGGCGGAAAAGAATTTTTTGCCGAAGATATGATGGGACAGGATTTTGTTGCCACTTGGGGGATCGGAAGCGACGATGCGTCGAACCCGTTCAAGGATTGGTCGTTTCTGGTGATCCCCTATGCAAGCGGGGATTTCCATAGCGGCACGGGCGAATACCGCTATACGGAAAACGGGAAAGAAAAGGTCGTTTATCATCAGGGTTACACAAACTATTCCGCCTTTGTCGAAGAAGCAAAACAATATGTCGGGAGTCCAGACACCCTGCTGATTACGGGCTTTTCGGCGGGCGGTTTTGCGACGAGCTTACTTGCCGACGACGTAATCGGCAGATTCCCTTCCGCCAAAAACATAACCGTTTGTGTTGACAGCTCGCTTTTGCTATACGACGGGTGGCACGAAACGGCGCAAAATCTTTGGAAATCACCTGCCGAAATTACGGAAAGACTTACAAGCAACAATATAGTGCTTGATAGTTTAACCGCATTGCACAACAAACGCGGAGACAGTGTAAAAATTCTTTTCGATTGCTCTGTGCGAGACGATACTTTAATGCAATATCAGGCTTATATCCGCGAAGGGAAAATGAGTAAAACAAAGGAAAACGGCGACGTATTTCAAAAAGACCTGAAAGAAATGGTAAAAGGATTGCAGGAAAATATTGAAGGCGTAGGCATTTATATATGGGAATATGCCCTTGACGACACGACAAAAAACACCCAACACACGATTCTTTCAAGTCAGGTGTTTGAAAAGCTGAACGGAGAAAAAAGCGTTGCGGAGTGGATAACCGATGCGGTAAACGGAGACGTTCAGACCTACGGCATGGAACTCTTGGATAAGAAGTATTAGAAGGAAATTTTTTATGAAAAAAATTATAAAAGGCATTTTAATTACTGTCGTAGTTATTGTAGGCATAGTTGTTGTTTTACTTATAGTTTTAACTATTAAAAATCATTTCGATTTGTTAAAACCACACTTAACAGACGACTATTATACTGAATTCAAATCAGATTACAAATTAGAGAAAAAATATGCAGATTTGGGTAATTACGAGGTTACAAACGTCGATTATGATGCAGACGATAAAAAGATAGGTAAATACCGCGTTTGGTATCCAAAAGAGCTTGAAAGCAAGCAGCAGGAATATCCTCTTATCGTCATAACAAACGCAAGTAACGTAGCGGCGATGAACTATGAGCCGTATTTTCAGCGACTTGCGTCGTGGGGCTTTATCGTTGCTGGTAACGAGGACAGACAGGCAGGTTCGGGCGAATCAACTTCTCTTACATTAGACTTTGTATTAGAACTGAATGATAAATCCGACAGCGTATTCTATAAAAAGATTAGCCAAACGAATATCGGCATTATAGGTTTTTCACAAGGCGGCGCAGGTGCGATAAGAGCGGCAACCGAATTTGAAAACAGTAACAGATATAAAACAATATTTACAGGTAGTGCTGCATATCCTTTTCTTGCAAAAAATATGGGATGGGAATATGACGCATCAAAAATCTCAATCCCGTATTTTATGACGGCAGGAACAGGTAGTTCGGACGATTCGGGTGTAGAAAATATTTACCAAAAGTTCGGCGGCGTATGTCCGCTTGAAGCTCTGAAAGATATTTATAACGCGATGAGCCAAGATGTTACAAAAATCCGTGCAAGAGCAACGGGTGCGGAACACGAAGATATGCTGAAACGTCCTGATGGATATATGACTGCTTGGATGTGTTGGCAGTTGCAGGGAGATACAGAAGCGGCGAAAGCCTTTATCGGCGATAATGCCGAAATTATGCAAAACATTAACTGGCAGGACAAAGAAGCAAATATTTGTAAGTGATTTTGGGGTGAAAATCATTGTTTTGCAGAAGCAGAATATTTTTCTCCAAGGTAGAAATACGCGATAAACGAGTATAAGCTATAACAGTATATGCAGTTTCAAAAACAGAACATTTATTTTGTGACGCCATTTTATCGTAAAGTGGCGTCACTTTTGTAGTTTGACATCTTTTTGAAAAATATAGAAAGCGGAAAGAAAAATCATCACGAATGACGTCAATTTTCAGCATCATTTTATGAAAAATGACGTTAATGTTACTTAACGGTTCAGGAATATGAGCCGGAAAGAGCATATATTGCCGCACAGGAAGGCTCGGCGGTTATAACGCCGCCGTCAGACAGAATTTCTCCGCCGAAGCTGTATATCTTTTGCTTCAAGTCAGCGGAAAAATTGAAAGTCTTTTTTTCTGACGACGGATTAATCACTATTAAAAGCCTTTCGTTTTCACTGCTTCTGATGTAGGCAAGAGGATAGGAATTTTTCTCTGCAAAGACAAATTCTATTTCTCCTTTGCTTTGCAGCGCTTTGTGAGACTGTCTTATTACGATAAGCCTCTTTATCTCATTCAGCAGGGAGCTTTTATCTGCAAGCTGGGAAGCAGCGTCCGGGCGGTTAGAAGAGCCGTCAAGAGGTATGTAAAGCTTTTCTGGCGCAGCGGTGCTGAAGCCGGCATTTAAACTCTTGTCCCACTGCATCGGGGAACGCGAACCCGTTCTGTTGTAGCCGCCTTCGACTGACGTTAGGTTTTCAACATAGTTCATGCCTATTTCGTCTCCGTAGTAAATAAAAGGCGCTCCGGGCATTGTCAGAAGAAACGCAAATGCTATTTTCAGCTCGTCTCCGTGCAGGCTTCTTGAAAGCCTGTCCATATCGTGATTGCCTGAAGGAATGCAGATTAATCCCTTGCGTTCGGATTTCTCATAATTTTCCGTGTATTTTTTTACGAATTCTGAGACGTCGCCCTTTCCGCGCGATGAGAAAAAGGGCTCTTCGCATCTGAACAGGTCGTTGTAATGAGAAGGGCCGAAGTGAAGCAGAAAATCCATGTGGAAGCCGCCCTGAAGCGATTTGTCAGGTTCGCCCCATTCCGATACCATGGCTGCATCAGGAAATTCTCTGTCAAGAAAGCTCCTTACCTTTTGCCAGAGCTTTATTGTTCCCTTGCCGTCTGCGTCGTTTTTTACCAATGAGCCTGCCATGTCAACACGGAAGCCGTCGCAGCCCATGCCGAGCCAGAATCTCATAATATTTATCAGCTCGTTGAGAGTGGAGAGAGGTCCTTTATCCTCCGTGCCCTGCTGCCATTTCTTTTGGGGATCAGGTTTGTAAAAGCCGTAGTTTAAGGCAGGCTGATGCGAGAAAAAATTCACGGCGCACGAACCGTCGCGGTCTGAGATTCCTCTTATGCATCCCATTCCCTCCGGCTCCTCCCATATGCTGTCAGTCCAGACATAACGGTCGGTAAATTCATTCTTTTCGGCTTTCATGGATTCTTTAAACCACTTATGCTCGACAGAGGTGTGCCCCGGCACAAGGTCTAAAAGTATGTGCATATCACGCTTGTGAACTTCCTCAAACAGTCTCTTTAAATCCTCATTCGTTCCGTATCTTGGAGCGACCCTGTAGTAGTCGGAAACATCGTAGCCCGCGTCGCCAAAGGGAGATTCAAAGCAAGGATTCAGCCATATCGCGTTGCAGCCGACGGATTTTATGTAGTCCAGCTTTTCCGTAATTCCGTTTATATTTCCGATTCCGTCTCCGTCAGTGTCCTTAAAGGACTGAGGGTATATTTCATAGAAAATTGCATTATCAAGCCATTGTGACATTTTTCAGCCTCCTGTTTTTATAAAATGTATAGCGTATTCTAAGCCAAAAAGCGATTTGGCGGTTTAACGAGCATGCTGCTTGGCCTGAATCCGTAAAATTCACCTTTTCACGCCCGTATGCTCTTTGATTTTTTCAAGCAGCTCATACGGTATTGACATTTCTCCATGTCCGCTCCCGATTTTTAAATCAGGCTTGCTTTTGCCGTGAAAATCAGTTCCTCCGCTTATTAAAAGAGAAAATTCATCGGCCAGCGAGCGCACATATGCTCCATCCTCGCCAGTGTTGGAGGAGTAGATCGCTTCAATTCCGTCTCCGCCGCATTTTTTAAATTCAGACGCAAGCATTCTTACGCCGTCCTCAGAAAGCCTGTAGAGCAGAGGATGAGCAAGAAAAGCGAGACCGCCTGCCTGATGTATAAGAGAAACCGTTTCGCCAATGCCTATATATTCTCTTTTGACAAAGAATTCCGTGTCCTTATTTAAATATTTTTCAAAGCTTTCGTATCGGTCTTTTGCATAGCCCTTTTCAATAAGAAGCCTTGAAAAGTGGCCTCGGGTAATTATTGTGTCGGGATTGCCGAAGGTAAGCTCGTCGTAGGATATGTCAATGCCCCTGTCGGTAAAATTTTTAATCATTTTTATATTGCGTTCGAAGCGTCTTTTCCGCGTCAGGGAAAGAGCAGCGTTAAGCCGCAAATCGTCGGGGTCAATGTAATAGCCGAGTATGTGAATGTCGCTGTCATTGTAGCCGGCTGAAATCTCTACGGCAGGGACGAATTCAAGAAAACGTGCCGTTTCTTCTGCTCCGGGTTTTCCGTTTCCGTGATTTTTTAAGCTTTGCTCCCCAATCAAAGCATTAATTCGCGCCGCGGCCCTTGCCGCCTCATGGCAGCCGTCGGTACAGTCGTGATCCGTAAGAGCAAATGCGGAAAGTCCGGCTTCAAAAGCCAGAGCGGCAACCTCGGACGGAGAAAAAGAGCCGTCAGAAACGTTGCTGTGAACATGTAAATCAATAGTTTTCATAATTGCCTCCGAAAATATTTTATAACATATTTCACAGTAAATGTAAACCGACTTAAAAAGCATATTTTTTATTAATTTCACATACCTTGTATATATAATAGCTATCGGTATTGGAGGGAGTATGACAGTGAAACTGAAGCCGTTGGTTTACGGCACAGCGGCAGGAGCCGCCGTATGGGCTGCCGCATTTTTTCTGGCAGGACTTATTTTGTACATAACAGGAGCAGGAGGCATTTTTATAACCGCCGCCGTAAAGATAATAATCGCGCTTGCGGCGTTTACGGCAGGCTTTGTCGCAGGAAAAATGTGCGGAAGCAGAAGATTTCTGTGGGGACTTGGAAGCGGAATGATGCTCTGCCTGTTTTCTCTTCTTATCGGCACCTTTATAGGAGGCAACGGAGGATTCACCGCGGATGAAATTATCAATACGGCAATTTTCATTCTGTTTTCGCTTTCAGGCGGAATGATGAGCTGAACGGCATAATTATATATTTATATGCCTGTCACGCCAAGCGGAAGCTCTCCCGATACGGAGACATTTTGCCGCCCGTCGGACAATGAATTAGAAATACATGAAGTATTTCTGATACTGAATATTTGTATTGATATTTTTTCACACAAAGGATATAATTAATTTGTAAAACAACAGCAAAAGCTCAGTTAAAAATTATCAGCCTGGGGAGTTCGACAACTTGCGCTATTTTGACCCTACAACTTTAAAAAGGGATTCCTATATCTGAATGCGTATGTCAGGCCTCATTATTATCAGTGGAAGGCAGAAACATTCTTGCGGTTGCCCACCTGACTTTTGGTCAGGAGTCAAAATGCGGAGCCGGCTCTTTGGGCTTTTAGGTGACAAATTTAATGCCCCTGTCCTAAAGGAATCAGGGGCATTTTAAATAGATTTCGTAATAAGCGCTTTAAGCGCTGCGCTGAATAAGCGGAACCAAAGAGCTGACGGTCGGCTTGATGAGATCGTTTACGGCTGTACTCTTGCGGAGTTAAGTATTCCGTTAAGCTCGCTCATTATCAGCGCGTAGGTATAGCCTTGAGAATTATCAGAAACAAGCTCGTCAAGCGCCGTTCCGCTTCTTAGTGCGTCATTTATCGAGCTTACGGAGCTGCCGACAAGCGGGTACATTGTTTCAACCGCTTCGTCAGCGGAGGACATTCGGACGTTTTTAACCTGAGTTCCGTCAACCAGAACTTCGAGGGTCGCATTATAGCTTCCCACGGTAATCTGTCCGGTGTACACTCCCGGTACATATACATCCTCCGTACTGTATATTTCTGATATTGTCTCTTGTGATTCTGTCGTGCGGCTTCTTTTACTCATGCCAATCACTAATATTATCAGCAGTATTATTAGTATGAGGGCAATTCCGCAGAACAACAGATGCTTTCGTCTGATAACAAATATTCTGGTCATTGGGACTCCGGATATTTTACTATTAATTTATACAAGATATGAATTAAAGTATTGAATATTCCTTTCAGATGCGAAGTATTTGATAAATTGAGGCAGTTTTTTGCTTAAAGCCATGACTGCCGACAGATAGGCTGCGGCTGGAGTAGGGCTGCGGTTGAAATAAGGCGTTGGCTGACATGAGGCTGCGGCTAACATGATGCCGCGGCTGGAATAAGCCTGCGGAACAGGCAGGAGAGGCGTCCTCGGGCAGGAGACTGCACCAATCGGTACTTGACGAAGCCCCTTCATAAAAAAATTTAAAATAAAAAATTTTACGGTAAACTGATCAGCAGAAAGGAAGACGAGCATGAGCATTTACATGATAAAAGGCCCTGCAGGCTGCGGCAAATCCTATTTTCTTAATGAACTGATATTAAGAGAAGCCGAGAAAAATGAGAAAACCTCCTACATATTTACCGTTCCTGAGCAGTCTGCCCTTTCTACGGAAAAAGAGCTGGTGGAAAAAAGCACGGGACACGGCATCATGAATATAGAGGTATTAAGCTTTACAAGGCTTGCCTACAGAATCATGGAAGAGGCAGGAGATGCGGGCTATCCCGTGCTGAACGATATGGGAAAAAGCATGCTTATCCGTAAAGTGATGCAGGAGGAAAGAGAAAATCTTCGCCTTTATGCCGGCAAGGAAAGAAATGCAGGCTTCCTCGATGAGATAAAATCCGTTATTTCCGAGCTTTCGCAGTACCTTGTAACCCCCGATATGCTTGACGGCTATGCAAAGAATGAAGGAGATGAAAGCGGACATGAGAGCCTGCTTGCAATTAAACTGGTGGACATAAGCAGAGTTTACAGAGGATTTAAAAGAAAGATTGAGGGTGTTTATACAACGGCGGAAACAATGTTCGAACTCTGCTATAAGCATATAAGCGCTTCAAAATTATTGGAAAAGGCAGTTCTGGTATTTGACGGTTATACGGGCTTTACGCCCTCACAGTATGCTTTTGTCGAGCGGCTTATGTCAAAGGTTAAGGACATATATTTCTGCGTGACGGCTGATTCTGATATGCCGGAAGGCACAGAGGGCATTTTTACAATGAGCGCCGAAATGATAAAGGAAATCATTCTTTTGGGTGAGAAGAACGGTTTTAAGACATATGAGCAGGAATTTGAACGGTTTCCGTATCTTTCGGTTGAAATAGCCTTTATCAGAGACAGTGTTTTCAAATATCCGATAAAACGGTATGCCGGCGATTCCGCCGCGGTAATTACCGAGCATCAGAACAGAAAGAATGAGGCATGCTTCGCTGCCGCAAGAATAAGCGAGCTTGTCAGAAAAAATGTGAAATACAGTGAAATAGCCGTCATTACGGGCGACCTCGAAGGCTATGCTCCGCATATCGAAAAGGCTTTTCGGGACTGCGGCATCGCTTTCCATATAGACGAGACTAAAGATATATCGGATAATCCTTTAATTACATTTATCAGTCACCTTCTGAATGCGGCCGACAGTGATTTCAGAGCGGATGAGGTAACGGAGCTTATTAAATCGCCTCTTTCGGGAATCAGCCCAAGCACAGCCGGACTGTTTGAAAATTATCTAATATGTTACGGCTATCGGGGCAGGAGCCGGTACAGACAAAAATGGACTGCGGAGAAAAAACTGCACAGGAAGGCAGACCTTGAAGAAATCAACGGTGTAAGGGAATTTGTGCTGACACAGCTTGAGAAGCTTCCTGCCAACAAGGGGAAAAGCACTGTGCATGAGATTATTGCTTCTCTTTATGAGCTTTTTGTAAGCTTTGGAGTAAAGGAAAGGCTGCTTGAATTTGCACGGAAAATATCTGAAAGCGGCGATAGAAGGGCGGAGAGCTATGTCAGGGAATATGAAAGGGTTTATGAGGCCGTACTGAATCTTTTCCAGCAAATGGAAGACCTTATGGGTGATGAAATCTGCGCCTACAGGGAATTTCTGGATATTTTTATGACCGGGGTCAGGAAAACAAAGCTTGGAGTGCTGCCTCCTAACAAGGACGTCGTTACCGTAGGAGACGTTAAAAGAACAAGACTTAAGGGCATAAGGGCGCTTTTTTTCATTGGCGTGAATGAGGGGATCGTACCTGCTGTTTCCGGTGAGGGCGGAGTGCTTACCGATGAAGAAAGAGAAAGTCTCGGAAGGGCGGGATGTAAGCTTGCGCCGGGAATAAAGGAAAGGCCGCTTAACGAGGAATTTTATATTTATCTTGCTTTGTCAAAGCCTCAGGAAAAGCTTTATGTTTCCTATGCGCTTACAACCGACGAGGGCGAGGAAATAAAACCGTCCTATTTAATCGGAATGCTGACTGCCATTACTGGAAAAAGCATAGCAAGGCCGGAAAAAAACGTTACTGACCTCGTCTGCTTTGACAAGGGTATTTCCTATGTAATGGAAAAGCTTGGCAAGGGAGAAAACGCAGGGTCGGATTCCCTTTACGAGGCGCTTATCGATATGTACGTAAGGAGTGACGGCCCGGAGGCAGAATTTATAAAAAGAGCGGAGGATGACCTGCGAAGAAGAGGCTCTTATACGATGCTGACGCCGGAAACTGCCGACAGGCTTTACGGTCATGTGCTTAAAAGCAGCATAAGCAGAATGGAAATGTTTGCAAAATGCGCTTACAGCCATTTTTTACGGTACGGACTTGGAATAGAAAAAAGACCTGAAAAGGAGCCTGACGCATTGGATTACGGCAATCTTTTCCACGACGCGCTTCGGCGGTTCGGACTGTTTGTGAAAAAATCAGGCGGTGACTGGAGCGCGCTGACTCCTGAAATTTATGAGGCTGAAGCCTTGAATTGTTTTAATGAAGCCTTAAGCAGCTACGGAGAGGGCGTTTACTGTGACGAGCTTTCGTCCGACAGCCTTGCGCAGAGAATGAGGAAGGTTATGCTTTCGACCGTAAGGGCGGTCGTAACGCAGATAAAGGCAGGCAGCTTTGAGCCTGAGATGTATGAATATGCGTTCAGCATTCCGGGAAGATTTATGAATCTGACGGGAAAAATCGACAGAATTGACGTGTGCCGTGAAAACGGTGAGACATGGTTAAAAATAGTGGATTATAAAACAGGCGATAAAAGGCTGAATTTTGAAGAATTATATAACGGAATCCAGCTTCAGCTGATGGTTTACATGAATGTGTTGCTGAACAGTGAGGAATTCAGGGACGCAAATCCTGCGGCGGCTTTTTATCAGGAGGTAGACGATCCTTCGATTGAGGGTGAAGGCGATATTGAACAGAAGAAAATTTCCGAACTGCGGCCGACTGGGACGATGTTAAATGAATCCGACAGGATTGGAATATTTGATAACGGATTTCTGGATTCAAACGGTTTTCTTGCTTCGAGCTTTAAATCCGATGCGGTGAGACTGAAAACGACCAAAGACGGAGTCCTTTCAGGCGAAAGCGGAAAAAACAGGATGTTTTCCTTAGATGCGCTCAGAAGTCTTGCAGAATATGCAGGCGATAAGACGTATTCGCTCAGTAAAGAAGCAATGAAAGGCAAAATTGAGATAAAGCCTTATAAAAAAGATAAAAAAACAGCTTGCGACTATTGCGATTACAGGTCTGTGTGCGGTTTTGACAGAAAAATCAAAGGCTATGTCTATAACAATCTCAAGCTTGGCGAGGAAGAAGCGATATCAAGGATGGTGAAGGAATAATGGCAGGTATACAGTTTACTGAAAATCAGCAAAAAGTTATTGACAGCCCTGTTTGCGATTTGCTTGTAAGCGCGGCAGCAGGCTCCGGTAAGACCGCTGTGCTTGTAGAGCGAATAATGAACCATATCTGCGATAGGGTAAACCCGATTGATATTGACAGAATTCTTATCGTAACATTCACGCGAAATGCTGCCGCCTCGATGAAGGAGAGGATTCACAGGGCTCTTGAAAAGAAATGCGAGGAGGAGCCGGAAAACCGTTTTTTTACAGCCCAGCTTCAGAAGCTTTCCTATGCCGACATTACAACCATTGACGGATTCTGTTTAAAGATACTGAAAAATTATTTTTATGCAGCCGATATTGAGCCGAATTTCAGAGTAGCGGACGCAAATGAGGCGGATTTGCTTCTTTACGACGCCGTTTTAGAGGTTTTGGAGCATGAATATGAGCGTGCCGATGCGGATTTTCTCGACTTTATGGGGCGTTACGGGAACAGTAAGGGCGACGGAGCAATCGTAGAGCTTTTAAAAAACATAGTCAAAAAATCGCAAAGCCACCCTTGGCCTAAGGACTATATTTACGGCCTTTCCCAGCTTTACGTAAGCGACGGCAAGGAAAGCTTTGATTCCTCTTTTCTGGCAGGCGAGATACTTGATTCTGCGAAAATAATAATTGAGGACTGTATTAACACGCTGGATGCGGCTTATTCCTATGTCTCGTCGGACGCGAGCCTTGCAAAGTATTCAGATATGCTTGACAGCGACAGAGAGTTTTATGCCGGACTTTTAAAAGCGCAGACCTTTAGCAGCTTCCGCAAGCTCTATGACGGACACAAATTTATTACCGCGCCCAGAAAGCCTAAGGATGCCGACGAGAGGCTTGCTGAAACGGTAAAAGCCCTGCGGGACAAGGCGAAAAAGGCGTGTCAGGAGTTTGCAAAGGATTTTTTCTCAGAAGATGAGTCGAAAACCGTCGAGAACAACAGGCAGGTGCTTCCTTGCATAAACGCCCTGATTTCGCTTTCGGAAAAGGTATTTGACCTCTTTAACGAGGTTAAAAAAAGCAAAAGCCTGATGGAATTTTCCGACGTAAACCATGCCGTACTGGATATTCTGGTAAAACGAAAAGAGGACGGAACGGTCGTGCCTACCGTATATGCAGAGGAGCTGAAGAAAAAATATGATGAAATAATGATAGATGAATATCAGGATTCAAACTATATCCAGGAGGTCATACTCAGTTCGATTTCAGGAAGAAGCGACGGAGCTCCTAATGTTTTTATGGTGGGCGACGTAAAGCAGTGCATCTACAAGTTCAGAATGGCTATGCCTGAGCTGTTTATGCAGAAATATTCTTCATTCGGTAGGGGAAACGACAGGAGTCTGGTTATTGACCTCAGCCAGAATTTCAGAAGCGCAGGCTGCGTTGTGGACACGGTTAATGAAGTATTCCGCAGGATAATGACTGAAAGGACATGCGGCATAAATTATGATGAAAATGCGTCGCTTAATCAGGAAAAGCATTACGGAGAATACGAGAATTCAAAAGATGCGGTGAGTGAATTCAATCTGATCGATTTGGAGAATGCGGCGGAAAGCGACAAGTCGGTTTTTACTGCATCGGCAATTGCCGAACGGATAAAGAGACTGATGAAAAGCGATATTAAGATAGCAGGAGACGGTTCGTTTGACAGGATACGCTTCAGCGATATCGTCATTTTGGTGCGTTCAATGACCGGTTCTGCCGCAGAGCTTATTAACCGGCTTCCCGATGAAGGGATCCCTGTTTGCGTTGAAACATCTTCAGGCTATTTTAAAACAACTGAAATTTCATTGGTGCTTAACTACCTGAGAATAGTAGACAATCCGTATCAGGATATTGAATTCGCTTCGGTGCTTCGTTCGTTCTGCGTCGGTCTGACTGATGAGGAGCTGGCTCTGATTAAAATTTATGACAAGAAAAACAGCGGCAATCCGTCATATCTTTTTGACGCCGCCTTGGCTTATTTTGATTCAAGCGACGCCGACACGGAATGCGCTTCAAAGCTGGCGCGCTTTTTTGAGGTCTATGAGCAGATCAAGCAGATGTCGGTATATTCCGGCATCTATGAGGTCATATTGGCAATTTACGAAAAAACAGGCTATTACAGCTATGTACAGATTTTGCCGTCAGGTGAAATGAGAAAGGCAAACCTTGATTTGCTTCTTGTAAAGGCAAGAAAGTACGAGGCCGCCGACTTTACCGGAATTAATTCCTTTTTGCGTTACATAGACAAGCTTGTGAAATACGATATGGATACGGGAGAGGCAAACACGGCTCTTGCGACTGATGCGGTAAGAGTAATGTCAATACATAAAAGCAAGGGTCTTGAATTTCCTGTCGTCATTCTTGCAGACACTGAAAAAAACTATAATATAATGGACGAAAGGGAGAGCTTTATTCTGCACGGAGAAAAAGGAATCGGACTGCGGCTGGTAAACCCTGAGAATAACTCCTACAAAAACAGCCTCCAGAGGAAATATCTGGCGTCGCTTATTCACAGAGAAAGCATAGCCGAGGAAATCAGGATACTGTATGTCGCTCTTACCAGAGCCAAGCAGAAAATGATTATTTTTTCATCGTCTTCGGATACAGAGGCTTCAATGAAAAAATGGCTGACGGAGATAGAAATTTTCGGAAATAAGATATCCTATTCCTACATCGAAAAGGCGAAGTGCAGCGCCGACCTTCTTGCCCCCGTGTTCCTGCAGGCAACCGGCGCCTGTAATGAGGCGGAGGCGCTTTGTGACGGAGAACCGCGTGTTAAGGGACGGATGAGCTTCTCATTAACGGACGGCGACAGGCTGTTGAAAAATATCTCTGAGAAGCTTATAAGCACACAGGAAAAAATAATGCCTTTGGGCGACGGAAATATGCTTTCGAAAAGGCTTAAGGATTATTTTGGATTTGAATATCAGGGCGAGGAGGAAAACATACCTGTAAAATATTCCGTTTCCGAGCTTAAGCATCAGGCAATGGAGGAATATGAGGCGGCGCTTGAAAATTCATCTCTCATAGCGCATAAGGAAGAAGCAGAGGAAAAGATTCCTGCCTTTGTGAACGGTCAAAAAGCGGAGCCTTTTGTAAACGGAGGAGCCGTTTTAGGCACGCTTACGCACATGCTGATGGAAAAAATCGTTTTTGAAAAAAAGACCTCCTACGGCGAAATCAAGGATTATGTTGAAGGAAAAATAGCGGATAAAAGCTTTCCTGAGGAAATGAGAAAGGTCAGCATTAAAAAGGTTTCGGCATTTTTAAACAGCGATTTGGGTAAAAGAATTCAGGCTGCCGATGAGCGAGGCGAGCTTTATGTTGAACAGCCGTTTGTTCTGGGAATTCCGGCATGCGAAGCAAATGAAAGCTTTAACAGCAGTGAATTGGTTTTAATTCAGGGAGTAATTGACGTTTTCTTTATAGAGGACGGCGAAGCAGTGCTGCTTGACTATAAAACCGACAGAGTTCCAACGGAAGGCGGAGAAGAGATTCTGAGGGGCAGGTACCGGCGGCAATTGGATTTATATGCCGAAGCGATAGAGAAAATCAAGAAAATTTCCGTAAAAAGTAAAATAATCTATTCTTTTTCTATGGAAAAAGAGTTATACTTATAAAGCATTGTAAACGGCATGGGAGGTGCTGAGGTGAGAAAACGCATATTGTTTATCTACAATCCTAAAGCGGGCAAGAAAAAAATCAAAGGGCATCTTGATGACATTATCACAAATCTCTGCGGTTACGACACAGAACTCATTGTAAGTCCGACTGAACGTCCCGGCGACGCAAGAGAAAGAGTGATTGAGTACGGCGCGGACGAAAACTGTATAATGATTGCCTGTTCCGGCGGTGACGGAACTCTTCACGAGATAGTAAACGGCATGATGCGTATCGACAGAAAGCTTCCGATTGTCTACATGCCTGCCGGAAGCACGAACGATTTCGGAGCGAGCCTTAAAATCCCGAAAGATATGGTTGAGGCGTCTGACGCTGCCAAGTTCGGGGTCGAGTTTCCGTGTGATATAGCCACCTTTAACAATGACTATTTCGTTTACACGGCCTGCTTTGGCATTTTTACTGAAACCTCCTACTCCACTCCTCAGAACATTAAAAATGTATTAGGCCATTTCGCTTATATCATAAACGGCATGACAGAGCTTGCAAACATAAAGCGCTACAAGATGCGCGTACAGTTTGACGGAAAAGAAGAAGAAGGGAATTTTATATTTGGCGCGGTCTGCTCGACCTCTTCAATCGGAGGCGTAAAGGGTCTTACAGGAAGAGACATAAAGTTCGACGACGGACTCTACGAGATGCTTCTGATTAAGGACAGCGGTTTTCTGGAAACTCCGTCGCTTATTACCGATATACTTCGGGGAAAGCTTGAGCACAAGTGCGTCGTTTATGACAAGGTTAAAAGTGTAAGGTTTGTCTGCGAAGATCTTGTGCCTTGGTGCGTAGACGGGGAATACGGCGGCAGCTACGATGATGTGAGCATTAATGTTAAAAAACAGGCGATCAATCTTATGGTGCCGAGAGAAAGCTCCGTATTTTCTGAAAAGGAAGATTGACATGCTGCGTTTTCAGAGGGTAAAACAGGTTGATTTAATTGTATTTTTTTGGTATAGTCTAGGGTGTGTGGGCGAAGCTTTGCGGCATAGGGGAAATACCGGCAAAGACAGCCCTGCACCCATTATTTGCTAAGGAAGGTATTTGTTATGTTATTTGTAGGCGTTGATCTCGGAACCTCGTCTGTTAAGCTTCTGCTTATGGATGAGAACGGAAGAATATTAAATATTGCAGTTAAGGAGTATCCTCTTTATTTTCCGAAGACAGGGTGGAGCGAGCAAAATCCTGACGACTGGTGGAACGGATTCGTTTCAGGAATGAAGGAGCTGGTTTCGGGCTTTGATCCGTTGGATATAAAGGGCATCAGCTTCGGCGGTCAGATGCACGGCCTCGTTATACTTGACGAAGAGGACAGGGTGCTTCGCCCGGCGATCCTTTGGAATGACGGAAGGACACAGAAGGAATGCGACTATTACAACAAAACCGTCGGAAGGGAAAAAATTTCCGAGTACACGGGGAACATGGCTTTTACAGGGTTCACGGCACCTAAACTGCTCTGGCTAAGGGAAAATGAGCCAGATGTTTTTGCCCGTATTTCCAAGATTATGCTTCCTAAGGATTATCTTGCCTACCGTCTTTCGGGAGTTCACTGTACAGACGTTTCCGACGCGAGCGGAATGCTTCTTTTTGACGTAAAGAATAAACGCTGGTCGGAAGAAATGTGCAAACTGACGGGAATTTCGGTTTCACAGCTTGCAAGGGTTTATGAGAGCTACGAGCCTGTAGGAAACGTTTTGCCTAAGATCGCAGATGAGCTTGGCATTTCAAGGGATGTTAAAATTGTTGCAGGAGCAGGAGACAATGCCGCAGGAGCGGTCGGCACCGGAACTCTTGAGCACGGAATGTGCAGCGTAAGCCTTGGCACGAGCGGAACGGTATTTATTGCCGCCGACAGTTATGCGGTCGACCCTGCCAACACGATGCACACCTTTGCGCACGCAAACGGAAAGTATCATTTCCTCGGGTGCATGCTTAGCGCCGCTTCATCTAATAAATGGTGGATGGACGACATCATCGGAACAAAGGACTATGCGGCGGAGCAGAAGAATATAAAAGAGCTTGGAAAGAACAGCGTCTTTTATCTGCCTTATCTGATGGGTGAAAGAACGCCTCATAACAATCCTAATGCAAGAGGAGTGTTTGCAGGACTTTCTCTTGACACGACGAGGGAGGACATGACTCAGGCAGTAATGGAGGGAGTCAGCTTTGCTCTGCGTGATTCGCTGGAAATTGCAAGATCCTTCGGCGTTGAAATAACAAGGATAAGGGCTATTGGAGGCGGCGCAAAGAGTCCGCTGTGGTGCAGTATCCTTGCCAATGTGATGAATGTAAAGGTTGATAAGATTAACTGTGAGGAGGGACCGGGCTATGGGGCTGCAATACTCGCCGCTGTAGGCTGCGGCGTTTACTCATCTGTTGAGGAAGCTGCTTCTAAGTTCATAACTGTAGTTGACACGGTCGAACAGGATGAAGAAACGGTTGCAGAGTATGAAAAAAGATATCAGGTATTTAAGTCGATTTATCCTGCTCTTATGCCTGTGTTTGATAAAATCGTGGAGTGCGAATAGGCATGGAGATTTACCGTGACTTTGCCTACTGCTATGACTTATTCATGGACGACATTCCCTACGGTGAATGGACGGACTATATTACGGCTCTGCTTCGGGAACGAGGAATTGAGGACGGACTGGTGTGCGAGCTTGGATGCGGTACGGGCGAGGTGACTGAAAGGCTTGCCGACGCCGGCTATGATCTTATCGGGGTCGACGCTTCCGAGGATATGCTCATGGTTGCGAGAGAAAAGCTTTCGCAGGCAGAGGCTTATTCCTCAGATGACGGAGGCAGCGCATCATGCGAGCCGTATCCCGGAATTCTCTATCTCCATCAGGATATGCGCGAGCTTGAGCTTTACGGAACGGTTAAAGCGTTTGTGAGCGTGTGCGACAGCATTAATTACCTGTTAAAATCAGAGGATCTGGCGGAGGTGTTCAAAAGGGTAAACAATTATCTGGACAAGGACGGAGTTTTCATCTTCGATCTTAAGACCGTGCATTTCTATGAGACTGCCTGCGGCGACAACACCTTTACAGAGGAGCGTGCCGAGGGAGTGCTTGAATGGAAAAACAGCTATGACAGTGAAAGCAGGCTTAACCGTTACAGCGTCACGGTAGATTTGTTTGACGCCGATGAGAACGTCTATGATGAAATAAGGGAAGAGCATATTCAACGCGCCTACACCTTAGACGAGGTAAAAAAAGCTCTTTCAGATGCCGGTCTGGTCTTTGAAGCAGCCTATGAGGCGCTTACTAAGAAGGAACCTGACGAAAGCAGTGACAGGATTTACGTTATTGCAAGGGAAGGTTTTCAGGAAAAAAAGACCTACGTATAAAAAAATGTAATGCCGAAAGCATGCAGAGAATTACGGCAAATTAATTAAAAGGCTGTAAGTCCTGCTTTGGAGGATAAATTTGGATTATATTGTTAGAGCGACGGCAGGAAACGGACAAATCCGTGCTTTTGCCTGCACCACAAGAGAGCTTACCGAATATGCAAGGTCGGTTCACAACTTAAGCCCCGTAGCTTCAGCCGCACTTGGACGCCTCATGGCGGGCGGACTTATGATGGGAAGCATGTTAAAGGGCGGTAATGACCTGATAACGCTCAAGGTTGAAGGAGCAGGGCCGGCGAGGGGTGCGCTTGTAACGGCGGATTCCTGCGGAGGCGTTAAGGGCTATGTAAATGTGCCTGATGTAATGCTTCCGGCAAGAGCCGACGGAAAGCTTGACGTTGGCGGAGCCTTTGGAGCAGGCTTTTTAAGCGTAATCAAGGACATGGGCTTGAAGGAGCCCTATGTCGGACAGACTGCACTGGTTTCGGGTGAGATTGCAGAGGATTTGACCTATTATTTTGCGACAAGCGAGCAGATTCCGAGCAGCGTGGGGCTTGGAGTCCTTATGAACAGGGAAAACACTGTAAGGCAGGCAGGCGGTTTCATAATCCAGCTTCTTCCGTTTGCCGAGGAAGAGACAATTGCAAAGCTTGAGCAGAAGATAAGCGGACTGAAATCGGTTACGTCAATGCTTGATTTGGGAATGACGCCTGAGGATATGCTCGGCGAGCTGCTCGGTGACATGGAGCTTGAGATAAAGGACACCCTTCCTGCAGAATACAGGTGCAGCTGCTCGAAAGAGAGATTTGCAAAGGGACTTGTAAGTATAGGAACGAAAGAAATTAAGGAAATGATCGCCGAAAACAAACCGATAATGGTTAACTGTCATTTCTGCAATTCAAATTATGTGTTTAGCATCGAGGACTTAAAGGAAATCTTAAGACTCGCTAAAAGATAAATATATGCCAAACGGAGGTACAGCTATGCAAAAATTGGAACAGCTTTATGAAGGAAAAGCAAAAAAGGTATACAAAACCGACAACGATGACATATTAATCGTTGATTATAAGGACGATGCGACCGCCTTTAACGGTCTTAAGAAGGGTACGATCGTCGGCAAGGGCGTTATAAACAATAAAATGAGCAATCACGTTATGCAGATACTTGAAAAGGAAGGAGTGCCTACTCATTACGTTGAGGAGCTTTCCGACAGGGAGACTGCCGTTAAAAAGGTTTCAATCGTTCCTCTTGAGGTTATCGTAAGAAACATCTCCGCAGGAAGCTTTGCTAAGAAGCTCGGTATGGAAGAAGGAATCAAGCTTAAGAGGCCGACACTTGAGTTTTCCTACAAGGACGATGCTCTCGGCGACCCGATGATTAACGGATATTACGCCGTTGCCATTGGAGCGGCTACTCAGGAGGAAATTGACAAAATCACGGAGTATGCGTTTAAGGTCAATGAAGTGCTTGTGAAATATTTTGCTGAGTGCGGAATTGAGCTTGTTGACTTCAAGATTGAATTCGGACGTTATCACGGAGAAATTATTCTTGCCGATGAAATCAGTCCCGATACCTGCCGTCTCTGGGATATCAAGACGCATGAGAAGCTTGACAAAGACCGTTTCAGAAGAGACCTTGGCAACGTAGAGGATGCATATCATGAAGTGTTCAAAAGGCTTGGAATTAAATAATTTCTGCTTTTGAATCAAATTTTTTGTGGAGGACAGAATATGAGTACAGACCGTTATTCAAGTCCGCTTTCTGAGCGTTATGCAAGTAAGGAAATGCAGTATATTTTTTCTCAGGATATGAAGTTCCGTACATGGAGAAGATTATGGATTGCTCTTGCAGAATCCGAAATGGAGCTGGGACTCAACATAACGCCTGAGCAGATTGAGGAGCTTAAAGCGCACAAGGATGACATAAATTATGACGAGGCGCGGGCAAGGGAGAAGCTTGTAAGGCATGATGTTATGAGCCATGTATATGCTTACGGTTTACAGTGCCCTAAAGCGGCAGGAATCATACATCTGGGCGCGACAAGCTGTTATGTCGGAGACAACACGGACATAATAGTAATGGCCGAGGCTCTGAAGCTTGTGAAAAAGAAGCTTGTAAACGTAATGGCAAAGCTTTCGGATTTCGCTCTTAAATATGCAGGCATGCCGACCCTTGGATTTACGCATTTTCAGCCTGCGCAGCCTACTACGGTGGGCAAGAGAGCGTCTCTCTGGCTGATCGAGCTTAAGCTTGACTACGACGACCTCTGTTACGTTCTTGACGGTCTTCAGCTTCTAGGAAGCAAGGGAACAACCGGCACGCAGGCAAGCTTTATGGAGCTGTTTGACGGAGACCACGCTAAAATAAAGGAGCTTGAAAAACGAATTGCCGAAAAAATGGGATTTTCTTCATGTATTCCTGTTTCGGGACAGACTTATACAAGGAAGGTAGATTCGCGGGTTGCCAACGTTCTTGCAGGAATTGCGTCAAGCGCAACCAAGTTTTCAAACGATATAAGGCTTTTGCAGCACCTTAAGGAAATAGAAGAGCCGTTTGAAAAGAACCAGATAGGCTCCTCTGCAATGGCTTATAAAAGGAACCCGATGAGAAGCGAAAGGATTGCGTCCCTGTCGCGGTACGTGATGTGCGATCTGCTCAACACATATTTTACAAGCGCAACGCAGTGGTTTGAAAGAACTCTTGACGATTCGGCAAACAAGAGGCTGAGCATTCCGGAGGCTTTTCTTGCGGTGGACGGAATACTCGACCTTTACATGAACGTAGTCGACGGTCTTGTGGTCTACGATAAGGTTATCACAAAGAGACTGATGAGCGAGCTTCCTTTCATGGCAACGGAAAACATTATGATGGACGCGGTAAAAGCCGGAGGAAACCGTCAGGAGCTTCACGAAAGGATACGCACGCTTTCAATGGAGGCCGGTGCGAATGTTAAACAGAAGGGGCTTGACAACAACCTTCTGGAGCTGATTGCCGCAGATGAATCCTTCGGACTTACTCTAGATGAGCTTAACGAGTGCATGGACCCTTCAAAGTATACGGGCCGTGCTAAGGAACAGACAGAGGAATTTGTAAGGGATGTAATAAAACCGATATTGGACGAAAATGCTTCCGACATCGGACTTACAGCTGAAATAAATGTTTAAAATGCTGCCTGTGGCTTTATGCCACAGGTTTAGTGCATTTTAGGTGACGGCGATTTAGGACTTGGAGTATCGGCTTTAAGTCAGATATACCGGCTCAATAATGTTGTGAAGGTGAGGAAAGATCATGAGTGAAATTTTTAAGCAGAAAAATGCTTGGCTCAAGTATGACGAGGCAGGCAAGGCAAAGGTAATGGACTTTTGCGAGGGCTACAGAAGATTTATTTCGGATAATAAGACGGAGCGTGAATGCGTAAGGTCAATTATAGCGGAAGCGGAAGCAAACGGCTTTAAGGATTTAATGACAGCCGACAGCGTAAAGCCCGGAGATAAGCTTTATTTTAACAAAATGGGAAAGGCTGTCGCGCTTTTTACGGTCGGTGAAAAACCTATAAGGGAAGGCATGAAGATACTTGGCGCGCATATCGATTCTCCAAGGCTTGATCTTAAACAGAATCCTCTGTATGAAGATACTGAAATTGCTCTTTTGGACACTCATTATTACGGCGGCATCAAGAAATATCAGTGGGTTACCATTCCGATGGCTATCCACGGCGTAATCTGCAAAAAGGACGGAACCGTAATAGATGTAAACATCGGCGATAATGAGGGGGATCCGGTTGTCGGAATTTCAGATCTTCTTATACATCTCGGAGCAAACCAGATGGATAAAAAGGCTGCAAAGGCGGTTGAAGGCGAGGATCTTAATGTTACTGTCGGCAGCATGCCTCTTGACAAGGAAGAAAAGGAGGCGGTCAAGAAGAACGTACTCAATATACTTGAGGAAAAATACGGTCTTTGCGAACGTGATTTTATTTCCTGCGAACTTGAAGTGGTTCCGGCGGGTGAAGCCAGAAATTACGGCCTGGACAATTCAATGATTATCGGCTACGGTCAGGACGACAGAGTCTGCGCATATACCTCGGCAAAAGCCTTGTTCGACGCGGAAGCCTCTGACAGAACGATGGTATGCCTCTTGGTTGACAAGGAAGAAATAGGCAGCGTGGGCGCAACGGGAATGCATTCAAGATTTTTTGAAGACAGCGTTGCGGAGCTTTCTTATAAGCTTGGCAATTACAGCGATATCGACGTAAGAAGGGCAATGTCAAATTCTCATATGCTTTCGTCAGATGTCAGCGCGGCCTACGACCCTAACTATGGCGAGGTTTACGAAAAGAAGAACTGCGCTTACTTCGGTTACGGAAGCGTAATCAACAAGTACACCGGTTCCAGAGGCAAATCAGGCAGCAACGATGCAAATCCTGAGTTTATTGCCAAGCTGAGAGATGCCTTCGATAAAAACAATGTTACTTTCCAGACTGCGGAGCTTGGAAAGGTAGACCAAGGCGGCGGAGGAACGATTGCCTATATTATGGGCAATTACGGAATGAACGTAATTGACTCCGGCGTTGCCGTACAGAATATGCATGCGCCTTGGGAGGTTACAAGCAAAATTGATATTTACGAGACCTATCTCAGCTACATGGCGTTTTTGAAGGAGCTGTAAACTCAAATTGCAGGTTAATGACATTGACGGCATAACAGCCTTGTGCCGCAATTCGGCACTTAACAGATTTGTGCCGCAATTCGGTCCTTAACAGCCCTGTGCGGAAATTGAGCTCATTACTTTATTAAAGAGGAACATTTTTATGGAAACGATTAAGATAAGATATGTAAACGACAAAATAACAAGACTTGAGTATATTGACGGAAAATCAGATTGGATAGATTTGAGAGCCGCTGAGGATGTTACGATGAAGGCTGGAGAATTCAGGCTGATAAGTCTTGGAGTTGCAATGAAGCTGCCGGAGGGCTACGAGGCGCACATAGTGCCTCGCAGCTCTACCTTTAAAAATTTTGGCATAATCCAGACAAATCATTGCGGTATAATTGACGGAAGCTATTGCGGAAACGATGATATCTGGCGTTTCCCGGCATATGCAGTGAGGGACACGGAAATCAAGTTCAACGACAGGATATGTCAATTCAGGATCATGAGAAACCAGCCGCAAATACGCTTCGATGAGACTAAAAAACTTGAGGATGAAAACAGAGGAGGCTTCGGAAGCACCGGTAAAAAGTAATGCGGAAATGTGATTTTGATACTGTTGATTGGTTAAACGCCAATCAGTTTTCAAGGAAAAGCAATCGATTATAAATTTTTAATATAAACGGAGGTAGAGCAATGGCAAAGGTTGATATTATATCGGGATTTTTAGGAGCAGGAAAGACCACTCTGATAAAAAAGCTGCTCGCAGAAGGAAATCTAGGCAGCAAGGTAGTACTTATTGAAAATGAGTTCGGAGAAATAGGCATTGACGGAGGATTTCTCAAGGAAGCAGGAATTCAGATAACCGAAATGAATTCAGGCTGCATATGCTGCACGCTGGTCGGTGATTTTGGCAAGGCTCTCAATGAGGTTATTGAAAAATATGATCCTGAACGAATTATTATTGAGCCAAGCGGCGTTGGAAAGCTTTCAGACGTTATTAAGGCGGTAGAAAACCTTAACAGCGACAGTATAGAGCTAAACAGCTTTACGACTGTCGTTGACTGCGGAAAGTGCAGGATGTACCTTAAGAATTTCGGTGAGTTTTTCAATAATCAGGTAGAATATGCAAAAACAGTTGTTTTAAGCCGTACACAGTCGGTTAATCAGGATAAGGTTGAAAAGGCTGTGGCAATGTTAAAAGAAATCAATCCTTCGGCAACGATAATCACAACTCCTTGGGACGATATTTCAGGAGTTTCGATTTTAGAGGCTATGGAAAAGAAAAGCACCTTTGAAGAAGATTTACTTGCACAGGCAAAGGTTTGTCCGGAGTGCGGACATGTGCACGGGGAAGATGAGCATCATCATGAACACGGAGAGGAATGCGGCTGCGGACATGACCATCACGAGCATGAGCATCACCATGAGCACGATGAGGAGTGCGGCTGCGAGCATGAACACCATGAGCATGAGCACCACCATGAACACGATGAGGAGTGCGGCTGTGAGCATGAGCATCACAATGAGCATCACAATGAGCACGATGAGGAGTGCGGTTGCGAGCATGAGCATCACGAGCATGAGCATCATCATGAACACGGAGAGGAATGCGGCTGCGGTCATGACCATCACCACCACCATGCAGATGAGGTGTTTACAAGCTGGGGCAGAGAAACCCCTAAGAAATATGCAAAGGCCGAACTTGAAGACATTTTGGAGCAGCTTTCAGAGAGCGATGATTTCGGCTACGTTTTAAGGGCAAAGGGAATAATTCCTTCTCCGGAAGGCGTATGGTACCACTTCGACCTTACGCCGGGCGAATTTGAAATTCGCGAGGGAGCTGCCGATGTGACCGGAAGGCTTTGCGTAATTGGAAGCAAGCTTGACGAAGAAAAGATTACTAAGCTCTTTAATCTTTAATTCCAAGTATTAATCTTTGATATTAAATCTATAATCATCTGTACTTAGGAAGGGATAATTAATATGGAAACGCCTGTGTTCCTTATAAACGGATTCCTTGAAAGCGGAAAGACGACTTTTATAACTGAAACGATGAAGGAGCCTCAGTTTGCAAGGGCGGGAAATGTCCTTATCCTTTTATGCGAAGAGGGTGAAGAGGAGTATGATGAAGTTACTCTTGCCAAAAGGAATGTTTCCGTCCTCACAATAGAGGAGCTTTCACAGCTGACTCCGGCTTTCCTTAAACAGCTTGATAATTTTTATAAGCCGGACATGATAATGGTTGAGTTCAACGGAATGTGGAAGACGGCTGACTTCTTTGAACTTGAGTTTCCTGACAACTGGGCTATGGCTCAAATCATAACCCTTGTCGATGCAACCACCTTTAACAACTATTTTACCAACATGCGCTCTTTCTTTATGGAGAATGTAAAGTATTCTGACGTTGTTATTGTCAACAGAGTGGACGAGGACACTGACAAGCTTGGAATAAGACGTGCAATAAAGCCGGTGAACCGTCAGGCTCAGATCATGTATGAAACGGCTGAAGGGATTGACGATTCAGAGATAGAAGAACAGCTTCCGTTTGACGTGAATGCGGATGTTATTGAAATCGAAGACGATGATTACGGTCTTTGGTATCTGGATGCAATGGACAATCCGTCAAAGTATAAAGGCAAGAAGGTACGTTTTACAGGCATGGTATTTTACAACGATAAAATGCCTAAGAATACGTTTGTGCCGGGCAGAATGGCAATGCAGTGCTGTGCCGACGATATTGCTTTTATCGGATTTGTAAGCAAGCCGCCTGAAAATAAGAGCGTTACGGATTACCTTAACAGAGGCTGGTATACCGTTACGGCAAATATAAAAATTGAATTTGTAAGACAGTACAGGGGCAAGGGACCGGTGCTTTATGTTGAAAGCATGGAGCCGGGGCATGAGCCTGATGAAAAGATAGTATATTTCACCTGATAGGAAATCCGCAGATATATCCGGTGACGAATCGGCATATTTCATCCGGCAGTAGATTTGCCGATTCCATTATTTGATGATAGATTTGCTGATTTCATATGATGATGGATTAAGGAGCAGCAATATGAAATACTCAATCAGAGAGCTTGTAAATAAAAAACAGGCGCTTGTTCACGGCAGAACAGTAAATATTATCAACAGCAATAAAATAAGCGACCAAATTGGCGACGGAGCAGTTAATCTGTTTTGGACCGGCTCGGCGCTTGAATTTAATGTAAAGGGTTCCGAGTTTAAGGTTACGCTTTATACTGATTACAGTATTTATGAGCAATGGGCGGCTGTCTTTGTCAACGGAGCTTTCAGTCAGAGGATAATGCTTGAAAAGGGCTTGCAGGAGATTAAGATCTTCCGCATGATGAATCCCGAAAAGGTAAAAAACGTCAGAATCGTTAAAGAGGTTCAGGCAATGAGCGCTGACGGAGACGCCCTTTTTATCGGAGTCAGTGCGGAAACAGACGGAGAGTTTCTTGAGGTAAACGAGAGAGAGCTTAAGCTTGAGTTTATCGGAGACAGTATTACCTCGGGCGAGGGTGCGGCAGGAGCATGCGAAGAAGAGGACTGGATTTCCATGTTCTTTGCAGCGGCTAACAGCTATTCCTACATAACGGCAAAGGCTCTTGATGCTGATTACAGAGTACTTTCTCAGAGCGGCTGGGGACTTTTGTGCGGCTGGGACGGCGACCCTCACTGTAACCTTGTGGAGCATTATACAAGGGTTTGCAGTCTTTTATGGGGTGAAAAGCAGCGTCAGTGCGGCTGCGACATGTACAATGATTTTACCGCATGGCAGCCTGATTTTGTGGTGCTCAACCTTGGAACAAATGATTGCAGCGCATTCAGCCAGCCTGAATGGCACGGTCAAAACGGAGAAAGCTTCAATCTAAGAACCGAGGCTGACGGAAGCTTTAATAAAGAAGACGTGCAGCTTTGGACAGATGCGGCGGACAGGTTCTTAAGAATAATAAGGAACAATAACCCTGATGCACATATTATCTGGGCTTACGGAATGCTTGGAAACGGCTTTTCGCCTGTGATTCAGGGCGCAATCAAGCAGTTTACGGAGCAGACAGGAGACGGTAAAGTCTATTTTCTGGAGCTTCCGGATATTACAGCAGAAACCGTCGGTTCAAGACAGCATCCCGGAGAAAAATCACATAGAATGGCAGCCGATGCGTTGATTGCTCTGATAAAAAGTCTTATTTGAAAAATGATATAAAAAGGACTGTCGTTAGACAGCTCCGTATAAAACAGCAAAAGGCAGACGAAAAATCGTCTGCCTTTTACGTATAGAAGTGCGCAAATTTCTCCGGTAGATAAACTGAAATTTGATTTACCAGTGCAATTCACGCTTGCCAGTATCGCTGTTACAAGATTTTTGCTTTGGATGGTCTATCAGAATTATACATCACCTGCACATTGCTCCCCACCGTGGGGACAGAGCCTCCGGCATTAATCCATTTTCTTTTTGTGTACGCTTTCCCATCTACAGTGTATTCAATCTTAATGATATAAGGAAAATCAGCACCATCCAACGCGTGCATTCTCACAGGTTTTCTGTTGACCTTCATCCACCACTGTTTTGTTGCAGCAATCACAGTCCCTGTTGTTTGCTTATCCATAAATATCCTCTTACCTCCAATAATAAAGAAAATTACAATTTATAACATTGCCTGTCATATCGGCAAGCCGCTTTTTGAACAGCCCTTTTTTGTACTTATTCCAACTCAAATGCCCCTGTATAAAGCTGATAATAGGTTCCCTTTTCTGCAATCAGTTCATCGTGCGTGCCGCGTTCAATAATGCGTCCGTGGTCAAGAACCATTATTGCATCTGAATTCTGTACTGTTGAAAGCCTGTGTGCGATGACAAAGACGGTTCTGCCTTTCATGAGAGCGTCCATGCCCTTCTGAACCAGAGCCTCCGTACGGGTATCAATAGAAGACGTCGCTTCATCAAGTATCATTACAGGAGGGTCCGCCACTGCGGCTCTTGCGATGCTTAAAAGCTGACGCTGGCCCTGTGAAAGATTTCCGCCGTTTGAGGTCAGCATTGTGTTGTAGCCGTCCGGAAGCCTCGTGATAAAATCGTGAGCATTGGCAAGCTTTGCAGCAGCAATACATTCCTCATCGGTAGCGTCAAGCTTTCCGTAGCGGATATTATCCATAACAGTGCCTGTAAACAGGTTAACGTCCTGCAAAACGATTCCTAAGCTTCGTCTTAAATCGCTTTTCTTTATTTTGTTTATATTAATTCCGTCGTAGCGTATTTTTCCGTCTGCTATATCGTAAAACCTGTTTATAAGGTTCGTAATCGTGGTTTTTCCTGCGCCGGTAGCTCCAACAAATGCGACCTTCTGACCTGGCTTAGCATATAGCGTGATGTTGTGAAGCACAGGCTTGCCCTCTTCATATTCAAAGTCCACGTCAAACATTCTGACGTCGCCAGTAACCTTTGTGTAGGTGACTGTTCCGTCAGCCTGATGAGGGTGGCGCCATGCCCAGATGCCGGTTCTTTCCTTGCATTCGGTAAGGACTCCGTTTTCTTCCCTGCAATTGACAAGCGTAACATATCCTTCGTCCGTTTCAGGCTTTTCGTCAATGAGACGCATTATTCTTTCGGTTCCTGCAAGCGCCATGGCGACGGCGTTTATCTGCTGTGAAACCTGATTTATAGAGCCGGTAAACTGCTTTGTCATTCCCAGATAGCTTGCCACTACGGGAATGCTCAGAGGAGCAATAAAAGCGCCGTGGGCAAATATGTTCTGAACGGAAAGGTTTGGAATATCAAAGCCAGAACAGATCAGAAAACCGCCTGCAAAAGCCGTAACCACATAGAGAAGATTGCCGATGTTGTTCATTATTGGCCCGAATATGTTTCCAAACTTATTTGCAAGGTCGGCATCGTGGAAAAGCTGCTCGTTGAGCTTGTCAAAATCCTCCTCGGACTTTTCCTCATGGTTGAAAACCTTGACAACCTTCTGACCCTGCATCATTTCTTCAACAAAGCCCTCGACCTTGCCGAGAGACTGCTGTTGCTTGATGAAATACTTGGCGGAATTGCCTCCGACGTAGGCGGTTACCTTAAACATTACGATGATTCCGAGAAATACGACCACCATAAGGTCAATGCTGAAATATATCATTATGGCAATAAGCGACGTAACAGTCAGTATTGAGTTGAACATCTGAGGAAGACCCTGCGATACAAGCTGCCTGAGAGTATCAACGTCGTTTGTATAATGGCTCATTATGTCGCCGTGATTGTTCGTGTCAAAATATTTTACCGGAAGATCCTGCATTGCGCCGAACATTCTTGTACGTATCTTATGAAGGAATCCCTGCGTTACCCTTGCCATTATCTGTCCCTGAACGGTTATGGCAAGAAGACCGAGAGTGTAAAAGACAGCCATTACGATAACTGCGCTTACGATTTTGCCTTTAGAGGCGTCCCAGCCTGTTTTAAAGCCCTGCTCAATGTAGTAAGTGATTCTTTCGATATAGATTGAAGGCATTACGCCTACAAGCGCAGTAACGATTATGCAGACCATAACCGCAACAATTGCAACGGGGTAATCCTTAAATAGCATTTTAATGATGCGGCTCATGCTTTTAAAGTTGATTTTTCCGCCGCGGGCGCTTTTAGGCATTCTTGAAGGAGCGGCATTTCTTTGTTCCTCACTCATTGTCTTCACCTCCTGCCTTGTTTTGAGATGTATAAACTTCCTGATAAATTTTATTTGATTTCATAAGTTCGTCATGGGTGCCTATTGCGTCAATCGAACCGTTGTGCATAACAACTATCAAGTCTGAGTCCTGAATAGAGGCAATCCTCTGTGCAATGATAATCTTTGTAGTGTCCGGGATCTCTTCCCTGAAGGCTTTTCTGATAAAAGCGTCGGTTTTTGTATCGACAGCGGAAGTGGAGTCGTCAAGTATAAGGATTTTAGGCTTTTTCAGCAATGCGCGCGCAATGCACAGACGCTGCTTCTGACCGCCTGAAACGTTTGCTCCGCCCTGTTCGATGTAGGTATCGTATTTATCAGGGAAGGACTGAATGAATTCGTCTGCCTGAGCAAGCCGGCATATACGCTCAAGCTCGGCGTCATCGGCATTTGGATCGCCCCATCTGAGGTTTTCCTTAATAGTGCCTGAAAAAAGGACGTTTTTCTGAAGCACAACGGAAACCTGATCGCGCAAAGCCTTTATATCATATTTCCTTACGTCAACTCCGCCAACCTTGACAGAGCCGTCCGTCACATCGTAAAGTCTGGAAATAAGCTGAATAAGACTGCTCTTTCCTGAACCTGTTCCGCCGATAATACCCACGGTCTGACCGGCCTTTATATGAAGGTTAATATCTGAAAGAGCCATTTTTTCGGCCCTTTCCGAATATCTGAAGTTTACGTTGTCAAAATCAATGCTTCCGTCGGCGACCTCAAACACAGGGTTTTCACAGTTGGAAATTGTGGTTTCTTCGTCAAGGACCTCCGTTATACGTCTTGCCGATTCGGCAGCCATCGTAATCATGACAAAAATCATTGAGAGCATCATCAGGCTCATCAGTATCTGCATGGAGTATGTTATCATGCTGGTAAGAGAGCCTACATTAAGAACCGAACCCTTGCTGGAAATGATGATTTTTGCGGCAAAGTATGATATCAGTATCATTGACGCATACATGCAGAAGTTCATCACAGGACCGTTTAAAGCAAGAATGGATTCTGCCTTAACAAAGCTCTTCTTAACATCTCCTGAAGCCTTTTCAAATTTATCTTTTTCATAATCCTCACGTACAAAGCTTTTTACAACTCTGATTCCCTTTATGTTTTCCTGGACGGAATTGTTAAGGGCGTCGTACTGCTTGAAAACAGCCTTAAAAATAGGAAGCGTTTTAAAGATAATTAAGAAAAGCGCAATTGCAAGTATAGGAATTATTGCGACAAAGGTCCATGCAAGCCTGCCTCCGACCTTAAATGAAATGGAAAAGGCGAAGATAAGCATGAGAGGACTTCTTACAGCCGTTCTTATTATCATCATGAAGGCGTTCTGAACATTGGATATATCCGTAGTAAGTCTGGTAACAAGAGAAGATGTTGAGAAGCCGTCAATGTTTTTAAATGAAAAGCCCTGAACTCTGTAAAACAGGTCTTTTCTGAGGTTCTTGGCAAAGCCTGCGGAAGCAGTAGCACAAAACCAGCCGGACAGACATCCGAACATAAGGGAGAGCATTGCCATTACAAAAAGAAGTATTCCGTATTTTAAAATAACGGTAAGATCTGACCCCTTCTGGATTGCATTAAGGAGAGAAGCGGTAAACACAGGAATTATACATTCGCATGTCACTTCCCCAATCATCATTATCGGAGTGAGCACGGTTGCTTTTTTGTACTCACGCAGACAGGCGGTGAGTTTTTTGATCATTATAGCACCTCTTTCACTTTTTTCTTTGAATTATTAATCTTATATTATATAACACAAAATCCATAAAAAGACAAATAAAAAAAATCTGAAAAAATATTTTTAAAGTCCTAAAAACGGGACAGACAATACAATATAATTCGGTATAGTAAAGCTTTTTAAAAGACTTAAAACGGCGGAAAAACATCAGGAGGAAATAAGATTATGAAAAAGAGGGCTGTGACAAATCATGCCGAAGCAAAGGCAAAGATAGGCGAAATCTTGGCGGCGGCCGTATCCGTGGGATTATTTTTTCTCATGTTTTCATGCAAAGCCGGAGCATTTATTGCGGCAGGCGCGTTTGGCTTGATGATAGCTGCGGCTAATGCTTCTGCAATCGGCAGGAAAAAAAGCCGTAAGCGTGAGGCTGCGGAAACACTGACTGCGGCAGAAGAGGTAAAAAAAGAAGTAAACTTTCCTAAAAAAAGCATGGAAGAGGGGGCAAAAGCGAATTTTAACAGCTATATAGCGTAAAATTTGTTGACATCGTAAGCCGTTGCATGGTAAATTCTAAGTGTATATTGTTGTCTGGGATTTGCATCGCTCTTTTTTGAGCGGCCGGAAAGGTGATGGCATGGTTTGCGGTAAGAAGGTAATTGGAATCTGCATTACAAAGGTGCATGACAGAACCAGAGCTGATTTTGTGAGCTGGCTTCATGCAGAGTGTGAGAACCACGGTTTTAAACTCATGGTTTTTAACAGTGTCGTTGATTTTTACAATAATGATGCCTACGATGAAGGCGCAAAACAAATCTACAGGACGGTAAACTACGGTTTAATCGATGCTTTAATAATTTATGCCGACAGCTTTTGCACGAAAAGCATATGCAAAGAGATAATTGAGGACGCAAAAGCTCATTCTATTCCTGTTACGGTCATCGGCGATATTGGCGAATTCGCCGACGGCTGCTGTTTTATTTTAAGAGAGTACAGGCAGGCCTATAAAGAAGTTATCAATCACCTTATAAATGAACACGGATACACTGATACCTGCTTTATAGCAGGCAGAACTGAGGACGATTTTGACTCTCAAATCAGAATACAGTGTTATAAAGAGGTTTTGGAAGAAAATAATCTTGCTTATTCAGACGACCTTATTTACTACGGAGAGTATTGGAGCGGCCCTGCCAAAAAAGCGGTAGAGGACATGGTGAAGGCCAAGGGACGTCCTCCACAGGCAATAATCTGTGCTAACGATTTCATGGCTATTTCCGTATGCGAGAAGCTCCATGAGCTTGGCTACAGTGTTCCGAATGATGTTGCAGTTACCGGCTTTGACGGTGTTCCTGACGCCGAGTATTTTAATCCAAAGCTTACGACCTGTAAGGCCGACGCCGAGGAGCTTGCCAAGCTGTGTATTGCCAAGGCGGAAGAAGCATTCGGCGGCAGATCCATTGACGGCATTGAAAATCAAAAATATGTTCCGATAATAGGTGCGTCGTGCGGCTGCAGCTCAAGCTCAGATGTTCACCGAAGCGATGCCTCCCATCTTTTTCACATGATTCAGGACATGGAAAACCATGAAAGCCACATCTACGCATGGATGGACAAGCTTGTGGAAAGCGCTGACATCAGTGAGATGAGTGAGAAGCTTTCTCAGTGTATTCTGCCTGAATCCTACATTTGCCTTAAATCAAATTTTATTACATCGGCGTTTACTCAGGAACTTTACGGAGAGAATGCGCAGCCGTCAGATAGGCTGGTTGTAATTCCGCAGAAGGACGATAAAAGCATAGATATGTTTTCGGAAATAAGCGCGGAAAGCATTATTCCTGAACTTGACGAATGGGCCGAGGACGGTACCGCCTACATTTTAAGCGCTGTTTTTGTCGGCGCTGAGTGCTGCGGCTACTATGCCTTAAAGACGCAGGCGCTTGAGTACTGCGCGCATCAGATGAACAGGATTTCAAAGACAATAAACATTGCCATGAATTCTGCTCTTAATCATCTTAGGCAGAAGCTGATGAGACGCAGTATTGAAAACGCTTCTTTTATCAATCCTGTTACAGAGCTTCCTAATCTAAGAGGAGCAAACAAGTGGTTTGAAGACTTTTCAGCTGACGAAAACAATAAAAAGAAGGTGCTCGCCGTTTCTATTTATTCAATGCCGAAGTACAAGTATATTTATGAAAATTACGGAATCAAGGACATTGAAGAGGTTCTCTGCTTTGTCGCTGAAACCTTAAAGCTTGCTAATACCACGGACTGCTTTATTGCGCATGTATCTGAAAATGAATTTATAATCGTAAATTATTTTGATGACGGAAAGGATATCAGCCGTGTTATTAACAGCGCGACCTCTGTTTTCTTTTCTAATATTGAAAATTATAACAGCAGCAGCAACAAGGAGTATTTTATTGAGATAAATTGCGGTTGTACCGTGGTAAATCCGGGCTGGACGGGAGATCTTTCCCTCTACACAAAGCTGGCGAGCATTGAGATGTATGCCAGTAGAATAAAAAACGGCATGGGAGCGGCTGTTAAAGAGGAGGGCAGGCAGAATGATTTCTATTCACTGCTTAACGCTTTGATTGAACGCAACCTGTTCGTGTATCATTTCCAGCCGATAGTAAATGCGAAAAACGGAGATATCTATGCCTATGAGGCTCTTATGAGGACAGACCCAAGCATCGGTCTTAAGCCTGTGCAGGTTCTGGAAACGGCAAAGTCCTACAACAGGCTTTACGAAATCGAAAGGGCGACCATGTGTAATGCAATGGAACGCTATGCTAACGATTTTGAAGCCTTTAACAAGCGTAAGATATTTATTAATTCAATACCGGGCTATTTCTTAAAGGGCAGCGATATCGATGCGCTGAAGGAGAGGTATGCCCGTTTCAGACAGTATTTTGTTTTTGAGATAACAGAGCAGGACAGCATCTCCGATGAGGAGCTTAAGAAGATAAAAAGCTTTGGAGGCAGTCAGGGCGAGACGCAGATTGCAATTGACGATTACGGAACAGGCCATTCAAACATTGTAAATCTTCTCAGGTATGAGCCTCAGTTTATTAAGATCGACAGGTTCCTTATTGAAAAGATAGAAAAAGACGAGAACAAACAGATGCTCGTAAGAAACACCATAGAATTTGCAAAGCTGAACGGGATAAAGGTGCTTGCAGAGGGCGTTGAGACCTATGATGAGATGAAAACCGTAATTAATTTCGGAGTCGATTATATTCAGGGCTTCTACACAGGCGTGCCTGAATATAACCCTGTCAATCAAATTTCAGACGAAATAAAACAGGAGATTAAGAATGCTAATCCCCTGTTTGCGAATAATGCTTAATTCAGCGGCAGATCGGATTTTATTCCGTTTTTTTGAGGCAGACCCTGACCTTGTCTACTCTGTTTTTATCAACTGTTAGGACGTTATAGTCGGCAAATTCATCAGAAGCCTGTTCGCCTGCCTCCGGTATATGCTCAAGCAGATGAATAATGTGTCCGGCAATCGAATCGTAATCGTCAGCCTCTATGGAAATATCAAGAGCTTCATTTATATCGTCGAGCTTAGCCGAGCCGTCCATGATGTATTCGGTATCAGAAACCTTTTGAATCAAATCTTCTTCATCGTTGTCATATTCGTCTCTGATTTCACCTACAATTTCTTCCAAAAGATCTTCCAAAGTAATTATTCCGGCGGTCGCACCGTACTCGTCAAGCACAACGGCTATCGAAAGCTTGTTTTGACGCAGCTCGGCGAGAAGGTCGGCTGTTTTTTTGTACTCAAAGGTAAAGAAGGGCTTTCTCATTATTTTAGTTACGTCAAAATTCTCTTGTCTGCCGTAAGAGAAGAAATCCTTCAGGAAAAGAACTCCGATAATGTTGTCGTTTGTTTCGTGATAGACAGGCAATCTTGAAAAGTTGAACTTTCTGAATTTTTCAACAACCTCGTCATAGGTTTCGGTGTCTTCAATGAATTCCACGTCGATTCTCGGCACCATGATATCCTTTGCAATACTGTCGCCGAAATCAACAACGTTTTCAATCATGTCTCTTTCCTTGGATTCGATTACGCCTTCCTCATGCGTTACGTCGACCACGGTGAGGAATTCATCCTCCGTTATTACGGCTGACTTTTTATTTGGGTCGATTCTCATCAAAAACATTATCGCAATAGAAAATTTGTTGATAATGAAAATCACGGGAGTAAGCAGCCAGCAGAGAGCGTAGATTATCGGCGCATAGAGCATCGCCATTTTATCTGCGTGAATTGTTGCGACCGTTTTAGGGACGATTTCACCGAAAATAAGTATTACAAAAGTAAGAATTCCCGTTGCAATGCTCACGGGCAGGCTTTTGAATTTTTCCTGTACGAGAATGGTTGAAAGCGAAGAAGCGCTCAGGTTTACGATATTATTACCTATAAGTATGGCAGAAAGAAGCTTTGTCGAATTATCGGTAAGCTTAAGTACTATTTTTGCCGGTTTGTTTCCGTTTTCCGAAAGAGTACGGAGTTTTATTTTGTTTACGGACATAAGGGATGTTTCGGCTGAAGAAAAGAAAGCCGAAAGCACAACTAAAACCAATAACGCAATTAGGCCGGGGACGGCAGAATCCATGTTGTGTGTGTTCTCCTCAATTTTGATTTATTATTTGCAATGAACATTATACAGATATGAATTTTATTCGGCATCGCCGTCGGATAATGATTTTCACTGCATATGCGCGCCTGTATGCACGCATACACCGATTATAAATAAACAGGATAAAATTGTCAACAACTTATGTTTATTACTCCCTGTAAATGTAAATAATGTATATAGTCTTAACAGGACGAAAGAAGTAATTTTAAAATATTTTAAGATATGAGGCGTACATTATGCAGGCAAAGCTGAGTGAAAAAACGAAGACCTTAAATGAAATGCTTTCAAAGGACAAGTGCTTCGATTTAATCGTAAGGGAAATAACCGTCGGCGGCAGAAAAGCGGCGTTTTACACTATTGACGGTTTTACAAACGGTGCGGTTCTTCAAAGAATCGTCCAGTTTCTGATAGATAAGAAGCCGGAGGATATTCCTGACGATTTTCAGGATTTTATGCAGAAATGCATACCGCACGGCGAGATAATGGCGCTTAAAACCTACGATAAAGTTAAATTAAGCGTGCTTTCGGGAATGTCTGTGCTTCTTATGGACGGCTTTGAAGACGCAATTGCGATTGACTGCAGGGAATTTCCTGTAAGAAGCGTTGACGAGCCTAATAAGGACAAGGTCATGCGCGGTTCGAGAGACGGATTCGTAGAAACTCTGGTCTTCAATATCGCTTTGATAAGGAGAAGAATAAGAAGCACGGAGTTCTGCGCAGAGCTTATGCAAATCGGAACAAGCTCACAGACGGACGTTGCGCTTTGCTACATGAGCGGAAGAGCAGACGCAAATTTTGTCGAAAGCGTTAAGAAAAAGCTTAAAGGAATAAAAGCAGACTCGCTAACGATGAATGTTGAGAGCCTTGCAGAGTGCATATACAAACAGAAGTGGTTGAATCCCTTCCCGAAATTCCGATATTCTGAACGTCCTGATACCACCTCTGCGGCGCTTTTGGAAGGGAATATTGTTGTAATGGTCGATAACTGTCCGGCAGCGATGATAATTCCTACTACGGTGTTCGATATTATAGAAGATGCAGACGATTATTATTTTTCGCCCGTTGTGGGGACATATCTAAGGCTTTCAAAGGTCCTGATAACGCTGTCCACGCTGTTTATAACTCCCGTTTACCTGCTGATGTGCATGTATCCGCAGTATGTACCCGACTGCCTGATGTTTACACTGCCTGCGGAAGACGTTAATGTTCCAATAATGCTTCAGTTTCTGATTCTGGAATTTGCCACGGACGGTTTGAAGCTTGCCAGTCTGAACACTCCGAATTCGCTAAGCACTCCGCTTTCGGTAATAGCCGGCATAGTCGTGGGAGAGTATGCCATAAGCTCAGGCTGGTTCAATCAGGAGGTTGTTCTATACATGGCGTTTGTCACTCTTTCCAATTATTCTCAGAGCAGCTTTGAGCTTGGATATGCTTTTAAATTTTTCAGGTATCTGCTGCTTATACTGACGGGCATTTTCGGCATATGGGGATTTGCTGCGGGAGTAGCAATAATCATATTAAGCGCGGTAACCAACAAAACGGTTGCAGGAACGTCATATCTTTATCCTGTTATACCTCTTGATTTCAAAAAGGTTCTGACGCAGTTTATGAGAGTTGATATTAAAAAGAAGGAAAAATAGTGATAAAAAACGGAAATGACAGGTTTAGCCTGTCATTTTTGGCATATTTGTGGTAGAATACAGATAAATAATTTGATAAGGAGACGGGTTTTACCTGTTAAATGCCATGGATGAACTGAAAAAATATACCGAAGGGACAATCGTTGAAAAAAAGATAACATTACCGGAAAAGCAGGCGATTAGAGCCGATATTCCGAATTTTGCCGACAAGCTGATTGAAATTGCCGACGAGGAGAGAAAATTTTCATACTGTCCTTACTCGAAATTCAGCGTCGGGGCGGCGCTGCTTTGCATGGACGGAAGCGTTTACACAGGCTGTAATGTTGAAACTGCTGCTTTTATCGGGATATGCGCTGAAAAAAATGCCCTTTTTAAAGCCGTAAGCGAAGGAAAAAGAGGCTTCCTTGCCATTGCGGTTTCAGGAGGAGCCTATGAACAGCCTCCCAAGGCATGCACCCCGTGCGGCTCTTGCAGACAGGCTTTAACGGAGTTCGTAGACCCTGAAGAATTCGCCGTCATTATCAGAAACGAAGCAGGAGAGATAAAGAGCTTTACGTTGTCGGAGCTTTTGCCTTACTCGTTCGGACCGTCAAATCTGATGTAAGACGATTGCCTGTTATGCCGTGCTGAACGGCATGCTTTTAGCTTGCTTCACAAATTTAATCTGTCAAACCGCTGAACCCCGCATTTTCTCTGGCATTCTGGAATTTCGTTTGTCACTGGAATTTACTTTGGCATTCTAGAGTGCGCGAATTTGATTTAAAAATTGCTTGACAAACGCAGGCTCTGTGAATATAATACCACTTGTATGCCGAAAGCGTGCGGAATTTATGGCGAAATAGCTCAGTTGGCTAGAGCACACGGTTCATACCCGTGGTGTCGGGGGTTCAAATCCCTCTTTCGCTACTTTGAGAGCTGCCTGATATTTTTCAGGCAGTTTTTTCTTGTAGGTTTGTCAAACATTTGTTACACTGACCGCAGATAATCCATCAGTACCTGTCTGGGAGTATGCCAGCCCAAA
>CANRAZ010000024.1 GCA_947628705.1 uncultured Lachnospiraceae bacterium
TGAATCTTTTTCCTTGCCATAATAAAACCTCCAAACTGTGTAGTTTTATCTTACATCAGTTTGGAGGTTTACACAATATTTGGGATAGATCCCATTTTATCTGTATCAATAGCGGATGCCAGTTTTTTTAGGGTTAAGGAAGCTTCTTCTATAAGTCTGTCGCTGCCAAGCTTTATTTCAATAAGTCCGTAATTCCCATTTCTCAGATGTATCACGGCATCACATTCAAGACCTGGCTTTGCCTGTTCAAGTGCAGTTCCTCCTTTTTGACTGTATCATAACCGTTTTTATAAACATATCAACTGTTTTCGGCAATTTGGCGCGAATTTGTTCGGCAGTTTGGCAAAACTTTTTTGTCAAAGCAGATTATGACGGAATAAAAAAGGCAGATGTATTGGGACGGATGTTAAAAAGACTGAGGCTTCAAGTGATATTACTCAAAGGGACAAAAAGTGAACAGAGGGCAATGCAAGTATGGAACAAGGGCAAAAATCACAAATCGAAACGGTCTGTGGTGCCTTTGCTTACAGGGGTAACGAGCCAATCTTCAGGTATGCTTGTTATTTTTTATGAACTTACGGAGAATACTTGATTTTTGTGGAGGCATTGGATATAATAATTACGAAAAAAGGTGTAAACACATTTATTGCGGAATCAGGAGAACGATATGGAGATCAAACGAGATATTTATCTGGATCGGCTGATCCGACGTGAGAAGAATGGACTGATCAAGATTGTGACGGGTGTTCGCCGGTGTGGAAAGTCATACCTGTTGTTCAACCTGTTCCATAATTATTTGCTGGATAAGGGCGTGAAGGAAGACCATATTATCGAGATCGCCCTAGATGACCGCGGAAACAAAGAATTGCGCGATCCCGACAATATGCTAAGCTTCGTAAAAAAACGGATCGTTGACAGAGGCACCTACTATGTCATTCTGGACGAGGTACAACTCCTTGACGAGTTTGTGGATGTCCTCAACAGTTTTATGCATATCCCCAATGCAGACGTATACGTGACTGGCAGCAATTCCAAGTTTCTCTCCTCTGATTTGGTTACGGAATTCCGTGGTCGTGGAGACGAGGTCCGCATATATCCGCTCTCATTCCGAGAATATTGTTCCGTTTATGAGGGTAGCGCCGACGAAGCGTGGGACGATTACTTTACCTATGGCGGACTGCCGCTGATCCTCTCCCGTGAAACGGCGGAGGAAAAAGCGGAATACCTTATGTCGCTGTTTCAGAAGGTGTATCTCAGCGACATTATTGATCGCCACAAGGTGCGCAATCAAGAGGAGCTGGATGAGCTGGTGGATATCCTTGCCTCTGCCGTGGGCTCGCTGACCAATCCGCTGAAGCTGGCAAACACCTTCAAGACAGTCAAGAAAAAGACGATCAGCGACAAGACGCTGAAAAAATATATGGATTATCTGATGGACGCCTTCCTGGTGAGCAAGGCTGTCCGTTACGATATCAAGGGACGAAAGTATATTGGCTCTCCGGCCAAGTTCTACTTTGAGGACGTGGGGTTGCGCAACGCAAGGCTGAACTTCCGGCAAATGGAAGAAAACCACATTATGGAGAACATTATCTATAACGAGCTGCGGATCCGGGGTTACCGCGTAGACGTAGGTCTTGTGGAACAGTTCGGTAAGAACAGAGAGAACAAAACGACGAAAAAACAGCTTGAGGTGGACTTCGTCGTGACCCGCGGAAGCGAGAAGTATTATGTTCAGTCCGCCTTTGCGATGAACACCCAGAGCAAACAGGAGCAGGAAGAGCGCCCACTGAACGCCATCGGTGACTCCTTCAAGAAAATCATCGTCGTGCGGGATAATATCAAGGTGCGCAGAAACGATATGGGGATTGTGACAATTGGCATCCGAAACTTCCTTTTGGATGAGAACAGCCTGAACCTGTAAGTCTGTTTTACGGGACTGCCATTTTGGCATAACATAATTAGAATTGAAGGCATGTATCTGCCTAAGGGAACGAGACAGTTATGTACAAGAATCAATTAAGGATTGTACCGATACGCCATCCTCATCGATATGCTCTGTCAGATCATCGCCTACCAGGACCCAGAGTGGTTAGAGGAACAGCTCGAGTAATTAAGAAAATTTGCAAATGTGCGAGTGGCAAAATCTAAATGCACTATCGATCTCAAGACTCTGCTGGAAGACCATTGGGGAAAGGGGTACAAGGACAATGAACAGCGAATGCTCAAACATAAAATAAGAAAGCGAAATCTATTTGGAAACTGGCATCCTCGGTGGCTATCATTCGAGAAAAGCTGTCCTTTGCAAAGCGGAGGGCGGCGGTGTGGATACGTTATTGACGGCGAACTGAAGGACGTTCGCTTCATCGCCATCAACGACTCCATGGACTTGCTCGTCGAGAGCAGCAACGACTTCAGCCCCATCCGCAACTGGGTCAACGAGCTTCACGCCAAGGATTCCAGCAAGAAGGCGCGCGCTGTCAAGAAGATGCGGGCCGAGTGCGGCGAGCGTCTCGGCGGCAGACCGCCCTACCGTTACTGCAAGGTGGACAACGACGCTGTCCTAAAAAAACAAAAAGACTGTGCGTAAGCCTGAAAATGAATACACACTGGTTGAGAACACGCACCCGCACTGATTTCACAGGAGCAATGAAATAAGCAATAGAGGCGGACAGCTTACGCCGTCCGCCTCTATTGCTCCGAACCTTTCAAATAGTGTCCCTATGGACAATATCAGAACGCTCTCAGTCTTTTTTTTCCTCATCCCATAATATCCGCTGTCTCCCCATGCGACTGCTTATAGTACTTATCCTTAGTCGCAAGTCCTCCTCTGATATGCCTTTCGGATTTGTTCAAATCCAAAACCTTCCTGACTTCGGCGGCAAGAGGAGCATTGATTTTTTCCAGTCTTTTTGTAACGTCCTGATGGACGGTGGATTTGCTTATTCCAAACTGCTTGGCGGTCTGTCTTACGGTTGTGTTGTTATTTACGATATACCAAGCAGTGTTCACTACCCGTTCAATGATATAGTCCTTCAATGCTGCACACTCTGATACGCTTGTTATTACAGTGTATGCAGGAGGTTCGGGTATTATAACCCGATATAAACTACTTTCGTAATGCTTACATACGGTGAAGCGTTTATGATTTGAAAACGGTTAGCAATGGGAGCGCGCCATGTTTTGCAGCGCTGGCTTTGTCAGCTCATAAATTACAGACTAGTGTTTAACGCAAACTATAATGAAAAAACAGTTGAACAGCACTCGATTAGATGTTAAAATATAACAGATTTGATATTGCGAAAGCAACATAATGGAGGTTGGACATGAATAGCGTAACATTTGATTATTCCAAAGCCACTGGATTTATGGCTGAAAGCGAACTGGAAGGAATAAAGGCAGCGGCGCTTACCGCAAAGGAAACCTTGGTGAGCAAAAGCGGAGCAGGAAACGATTTCCTTGGCTGGATAGATCTGCCTGTTGACTATGACAAGGAAGAATTTGCAAGAATCAAAAAAGCCGCAGAGAAGATCAAGAATGATTCTGATGTGCTTCTTGTAATCGGCATTGGAGGCTCTTACCTTGGTGCAAGGGCTGCAATTGAATTTCTTCGCCACAGCTTTTACAATAATGTTGACAAGGAGGTTCGCAAGACTCCGGAAATTTATTATGTGGGCAACAGCATAAGCTCAACCTATATTGCGCATTTAAAGGACGTTATCGGCGACAGAGATTTCTCCATCAACATGATTTCCAAGTCCGGAACGACTACCGAGCCTGCAATTGCGTTCAGAGTGTTCAAAAAGATGCTTATTGACAAGTATGGCAAAGAGGAAGCAAACAGAAGGATCTATGCGACGACGGACAAGGCAAAGGGAGCCCTTAAGAACGTTGCGAACACAGAGGGCTATGAATCCTTCGTCGTTCCCGATAATGTAGGCGGACGTTTTTCAGTGCTTACAGCCGTAGGACTTCTTCCTATTGCAGTTTCGGGCGCTGACATTGACAAGCTCATGGCAGGCGCCGCAGCAATGCGCGAAAGCTGCCTTAACAAGCCTTTTGAAAGCAATGATGCTGTGCTTTACGCAGCAGTTAGAAACATTTTTTACAACAAGGGCAAGGCAGTTGAGGTTCTTGCGAACTACGAGCCTGCAATGCACTATATTTCAGAGTGGTGGAAGCAGCTTTACGGAGAATCCGAAGGCAAGGATCAGAAGGGCATTTTCCCTGCAAGCGTGGATCTTACGACAGATCTCCACTCAATGGGTCAGTTCATTCAGGACGGTTCAAGGATTATGTATGAGACTGTTCTTGAGCTTGAAAATTCCGCAGACGAAATCGTCCTTGAGTCGGAGCCTGTCGATCTTGACGGAATGAATTATCTTGCCGGAAAGACGGTTGACTTTGTAAACAAGTCGGCGATGAAGGGAACCATACTTGCGCATATCGACGGCGGAGTTCCGAACCTTCTGGTTAAGGTGCCTGCAAAGGACGAGTATTCACTGGGACAGCTTTTCTACTTCTTTGAGTTTGCCTGCGGCGTATCAGGTTATATGCTTGGAGTCAATCCGTTTAATCAGCCGGGAGTTGAAAGCTACAAGAAGAATATGTTTGCTCTTCTTGGAAAGCCTGGCTATGAAGAAATGAGAGCAGAGCTTCTTGCAAGGCTACAGTAGGCTTAACGGTAAATAAAAGCGTTAAAGGCCGTTGAGCCGTTGCAGGCGGTCAAATTAATGCAAAACAGTTAAACGGTTAAACAAAGTGTTCGGGCGGTGCAGGTCACTGTCCGGACATTTTTTTGTCTGTTCCTACATAATTGTTATTATATGGCGGCTCTTAAAACTTTATAAACTTGCAGGGAAACTTTGTAAAAATATTTGCCTTGTAAGCGCTAAAGTTTTATAATAGTGAAGAATGTGAAATTTGAAAGGAGTCTTTTTATGGGTGAAATGACAGAAATACGCCAGGGCTACTACACAGGCGAGCGTCCTTTGTTCAAGGGAAAGGATTTAAAAATATATGATACTATTTTCGATGATGGGGAGTCTCCGCTTAAAGAAAGCTGCAACATCGAGCTTTACGGAAGCATGTTTAAATGGAAGTACCCTTTGTGGTATGCGAAGGATATTTTTGTAAAAAACTGCACGTGGTTTGAAATGGGACGTGCAGGAGTATGGTACACTAAAAATATCACGGTCGAGGACAGCGCGATTGAGGCGCCGAAAAACTTTCGCAGATGCCGTAATGTTGTCCTTAAGAATGTTTCCTTCCCTAATGCCGCAGAAACTCTTTGGAGCTGCGAAAATGTGACGATGGAAAGAGTAGTGGCGAAGGGAACATATTTTGCAATGAACTGCAAAAACGTCAAGGCCGATGACTTTACTCTTTACGGGGATTATTCCTTTGACGGCGCGGAAAATGTCGAAATACATAATGCTACGATGCTGTCAAAGGATTCCTTCTGGAACAGCAAAAATGTGACGGTTTACGATTCCTTTATCTCAGGAGAATACCTCGGCTGGAATTCGCAAAATCTGACGCTTGTAAACTGCACTGTGGAAAGTCTTCAGGGAATGTGCTACATTGATAATCTCGTAATGAAAAACTGCAAGCTGGTCAATACTACTCTTGCTTTTGAATATTCAACGGTAGATGCTGAAATTGACAGCAAGATTAACAGCGTTTTCAATCCGTCAGGAGGCACGATAGTGGCTGACTATATTGAAGAGCTGATAATTGAAAAGGATAAAATCGATCCTGATAAGACAAAAATAATATGCAGGCGGGAATCAGCGGCTGAGTAGGTGATTCTGGGCAATGCAGTCCTTAATAAATCAGGTGCTTGTAATGCGCTGCTGTTTTAACAAATCAGGTGCTTGTATTGTGTTGCGGTTTTGATGTATCAGATGCTTGCGCTGCCATTTTGTTTTAATATGTCAGATGCTTGCACGGCGATACCGTTTTTAAATAAATCGGCCGCCTGTTCATCTGAATAAATTAGTGTGTAGTCGGTAAAAAGCTGCGGAGGACAGTGAATGAAATATGATTTTGACGCTCCGGTTAATCGGAGAAATACAAATTCATTAAAATGGGATGTGGCTGAAAACGAGCTTCCGATGTGGGTGGCTGATATGGATTTTCAGACTGCGCCGGAGGTCAGGGAAGCTATTATAAAACGTGCTGAGCACGGAGTGTTCGGCTACGCAGTCATTCCTGACGAATGGTACGAGGCCTATACGGACTGGTGGGGAAAAAGGCACAGCTTTTTAATGGAAAAAGAGTGGCTGATTTTTTCTACAGGAGTAGTACCAATAATTTCCAGTGTTGTCCGTAAACTTACTACCCCTGCTGAGAAGGTCGTAATTCAAACTCCAGTCTACAATATTTTTTTCAATTCAATATTGAATAACGGGAGACAGGTATTGGAAAGTCCGCTCGTATATGACGGAAAAGAATATCATGTTGACTTTAAAGCATTAGAGGAAAGACTTGCCGACAAACAGACTTCTCTGATGATTCTGTGTAATCCGCACAATCCGATCGGCAAAATATGGGACAAAGAGACGCTTGCAAAAATAGGGGAGCTTTGTTACAAGCACAGTGTCACGGTTATTTCTGACGAGATCCACTGTGACATTACCGAGCCGGGAAAAAGCTATGTGCCTTTTGCTTCTGTTTCCGAGATATGCAGAGAAAACAGCATTACCTGTATTGCGCCGACAAAGACCTTTAATCTGGCAGGGCTGCAGACGGCAGCGGCTGTTGTGCCGAACGAGGCGCTTAGACACAAGGTTTGGAGGGGGCTTAACACAGATGAGGTCGCTGAGCCTAATGCGTTTGCGGCAGAAGCGGCGGTTGCTGCTTTTTCAAACGGCGAGCCGTGGCTTGAAGAATTAAAAAAATATCTTTCGTGCAATAAAAAATATGTTCGTGATTTTATTGAAAGGGAACTTCCTCAGATAAAGGTGGTTCCTTCGGAAGCGACCTACCTTCTCTGGCTTGACTGTCAGTCGGTGTGCGAGGACGCAGAAAGGCTTACGTCACACATAAGAAAACAAACCGGACTCTATCTTTCGGAAGGCGGTCAGTTCGGCGGCAACGGCAGGAGCTTTATCAGGCTTAACGCTGCCTGCCCGATGTCAGTTCTTAAAGACGGAATGAACAGATTTAAAAAGGGCGTGGAGAGCTTCGCCTGTTAAGACATAAAGCTCAACAGCCCTTCCGGCATCAAATCCTGCGGACGTCATTCTTCTGATTTACTTTTTTCTGCCGCCGCCCTTCATTCCTGAGTAAACAAGCCCGTAAAGTCCGCCGCAGGTTCCGCCGATTATGTGCGTAAGCTGTGATACGTTGTCATGTATTCTGACGGCGTCTACCAGCTCGCCGCCTACATACAGAATAAAAACAAGAAGAAAGGTAATCGGTATCGTTCCGCTTTTAAGACTGACAGCGCTTGAAAGTATGATAAACATGAACACGATTCCGCTCGCGCCTAAAAGCGCCGTATGAGGGAACAGAAGATTGTTCGCAAGTCCTGTAATAAAAGCAGTTATAAGTATCATCTCAAGCAGATTGACGCTTCCGTATTTTTCTTCAAGGATCGGGCCTAAAAGAAGAATAAGAAGCATGTTGCCAATGTAATGAGACCAGCCTGAATGGCCGAGCACATGAGTGAAAAGCCTCACATACATTAAAGGGTCTGTCCAGCTGTCCCTGTATGTCATAAAAAGCAGCTGATTGCTCTTACCGTGAGTTACTGCTCCCAAAAGGAGAGCCACCAGTGAAAGTAAAGTAAAGGTAAGAGTTACAGGCGCGTTGTAGTCAAGTTTTTTTATAATATTCATAGAAACTCGAAGCTCCTTTACTCATTTTAATAGTTGTTTTTTGCGGTGGGTCACACCGTGTAAAGTAGGAAAACAAAGGCAGTATTAACCCATCTGATTTCGGGTTACCCCTAAATCCGGCTATATGGCAGGATTATTTACAAAATCGGTAAAGCGAAGAAAAGCCGCTTTGCCTGATTCATTTCTTTTGTAGACGCCTGCCTGCTCCAGGATCGAACAGTAGACCATGCCGATTTCGGCCTTTAAAATTTTATCCGTTTCCGCCTCTGAAAGAGCGGTAAAATCTCCGTACTTTTCCTTAAGCTCGCAAACCCAATCGCTGTGTTTGGAAATCAGTTCATTTTCCTTAACGTCCAGTCCCCTGTTCAGATATTCTTTAAGGACATTCATTTCATTTTTAAGTCGCGCAGGCAGGACGGCAAGCCCCATTACTTCTATGAGACCGATGTTTTCTTTTTTAATATGATGGTGTTCTGCATGAGGATGATAAACGCCGAGAGGGTGTTCATCTGTGGTTATGTTGTTGCGGAGCACAAGGTCAAGCTCGTAGTCCTCTCCGCGTCTTCTTGCAATAGGAGTGATCGTATTGTGAGGAACACCGTCGGTGCAGGCATAGATGAAAGCGCCTTCGTCGGTATAGCCTCTCCATGCCGCCAGGATCCTGTCGGCGAGCGTTATTATTTTTTCTTTATCCTTGCTTCTTAACCGTAAGCAGGACATAGGCCATTTTACTATGCCGGCAGCAACGTCCTCAAAGCCGTTGAAGCTGACCTCTGTTTCAACAGGAGCCTTTGCCATCGGAAACTCATAGTTGCCGCCCTGAAAATGGTCGTGAGTGAGAATAGAGCCGCCGACAATCGGAAGGTCGGCATTTGAGCCGATGAAGTAGTGCGGAAACACGGTGATAAAATCAAGCAGCTTCGCAAAAGCGTCACGGTCTATTTTCATAGGAGTGTGCTGTTCGTTAAAAACAATGCAGTGCTCGTTGTAATAAACATACGGAGAGTACTGAAGGAAGAAATTTTCTCCGTTGAGCTTTATTGGAATGACACGGTGATTTCCTCTTGCAGGGTGATTTCCACGGCCTGCATAGCCTTCGTTTTCTTTACAGAGCAGGCACTTAGGATAATTTGAAGCTTTTGCCTTAAGGGCGGCGGCTATAGCCTTAGGATCCTTTTCCGGCTTGCTGAGGTTTACGGTAATGTCAAGCGCGCCGTACTCGGTATCAGCGATCCATTTCATGTCCTTTTTGACTCTGTAGGTTCTGATGTAGTCGCTTGCCTTGCTGAGAGCATAATAATATTCGGTCGCTGAGGCAGGACTTTCGGCATATCTTTTGTTAAATTCGGCAATGACCTCACTTGGTCTTGGCATAAGCTGAGCCATAAGCTCGGTATCAAACAAATCTCTGCTTACTATGTCGTCCGAAATGATATTTCTTTCAACCGCATTTTCAAGCAGAGCCGCAAGTATATCCTCAAGCTCCTCAATAGGTGCGGAGTCCTCGCTGTAATCCTCGTTAAACTCGTCCAGCTCCATCTGTCGGAGCAGACGGTTCCTTACATAAATAGCATCGCTTTTGTCAAGAAGACCGTTCCTGATTCCGTATGCGGTTAATGAAGCAATGCTGCTGCTGATATCCTTCATAATGCCTCCCCCTTCGCGAGCAAAAATCAACACTTTTATTTTACTACGGCAGGGAAAAAATTTCCAGTACTGAATAGCCGAAATTCGTAAAGCGCTTACGTTTACGGCATACTTTTACTGCCGTTTGCTTTTCTGCATCTTCGATTTTAAATTTTTTTATTCTTTGCCGTAAAAATTATAAAATTCCTGTTGACATTTCCTGCAAACAAGTATATATTAAACATATGAACAATTATTCATATGTTCAGATTTGAAAAGGAGGGATAATGATGAATAAAACTTCTGTTGAGCACAACTGTGCAGAGGTTATTGCGGAGGTTAAGCCCTTGATGCCCGACGAGGAAATTCTTCTTGATCTGGCCGATGTTTTCAAGGTGTTCGGAGATACGACAAGAATAAGAATTCTTTTCTGCCTTTTTGAGCATGAGATGTGCGTGTGCGATATTGCAGAGCTTTTGGACTATTCACAGTCGGCAATTTCCCACCAGCTAAGGGTGCTTAAAAACGCAAAGCTCGTAACAAGCAGAAGAGAAGGCAAGTCGATTTTATATTCCCTCTCTGACGATCATGTACGAACGATAATAGGGCAGGGAATGGAACATGTGATGGAATAGCTTTGTGATTCTTAACTTGTTATCGGAACGAAAACCAATCGCCGGACTGCGCTTCGGTGGGGCTTTTCAAAAGCGGAAATTATAAGGAGGATTTCATTATGAAAACAAAATTTAAGGTTGAAGGAATCGATTGTCCTAACTGTGCGGCAAAGATTGAAAGGCTTGTGGGAGAAATTGAAGGAGTAACAAGCTCAAAAATCAACTTTATGGCTGAAAAGCTTACGGTTGAGGCTGACGAATCTGTTTCGGGAAAGCTTCTTGAAGAGGTTACAAGGGCTGTTAAGTCGGTAGAGGCCGATGCATCGGTTGAAGTAATATGATTGTATCCGGAGTCTGTTTGAAAAATGCGCTTTGCAGATAAACGATGTGCGGCGACAGGCTGCCGCTTAAAAATTTAGAAGCTGGAAGGAGTTTACGCAGATGACACAAAAGCAAAAAAGGATGCTTATCAAAATAATAGTATCAGGTGTCTTATATGCCGTTTCGATGGCATTGCTTTTTATGGGAGTAATAGGCAATGAAAAATCCGTGCCCATATGCTTTGCTGCTTTTTTAGTCCCTTATCTTATTATCAGCTATGATGTGCTTATTTCAGCGGCAAAAAACATTGCAAGAGGCGAAATCTTTGACGAGAAGTTTCTCATGATAGTTGCGACCTTCGGAGCATTTGCAATCCAGGAGTTTGAGGAGACGGTTGCGGTGATGCTCCTTTTCCAGATTGGCGAGCTTTTCCAGAGCTATGCGGTCGGAAAGTCGAGAAAATCGATTGCGGATATGATGAGCATTGCTCCTGAATCTGCAAATCTGCTTGTGGGTGACGAGGTAAAAAGCGTTGACCCAGACGATGTTGAAATAGGAGACGTTATTGTTGTAAGAAGCGGCGAAAAAATTCCTCTTGACGGAACCGTTATTGACGGAAAATCAATGGTTGACACCTCTGCGCTTACGGGCGAAAGCGTCCCAAGAGGAATAAAAGAGGGCGATGAGGTTCTTGCAGGATGTATAAACGGTCAAAGCCTCATAAAGATTAAGGTCACAAAGAAGTATGATGACACTACGGTCGCAAAGGTGCTTGAGCTTGTCGAAGAAGCAGGCGTGAACAAGGCGCCGACCGAAAATTTTATTCACAGCTTTGCCAGAATATACACGCCGGTTGTCGTAGTCTGCGCATTGCTCCTTGCAATATTTCCGCCGATATTTACTGACAGGACGCTTCATGCCAGCATAACCACAGCCTGCGTATTTCTGGTCACAAGCTGTCCCTGCGCATTGGTAATATCGGTTCCTTTGAGCTTCTTTGGAGGGATCGGAGCAGCGGCAAAAAGAGGCATATTGGTTAAGGGCGGCAATTACCTTGAAGCGCTTGCAAAATCAGACGTGTTTGTCTTTGATAAAACGGGGACCCTTACAAAAGGAACCTTTGATGTGACTCAAATCATATGTGCGGAAGACGAAGGCTATGCTTTAAAAAGTGATTTTAAAAGTGACAAAAATAAGGCGTCTACTGTTGTAGAACAAGAGGGCGCGGAGGCTGAAGGCGCTCTTACTGAGAATCAAAAAGCATGTCTTTTATATGCGGCCTCAGCGGAGGCAGGCTCAACTCACCCGATAGCGCTTTCTATTCTTAAGAAAGCTAGGCAAGAAGGCATTTCAGCCGAAGAAGCGGCGGAGACGGAGGAAATTCCGGGACACGGCATAAGAGCTGTAGTTTCTGGAGGTGAGATTCTTGCAGGCAATATAAGACTGATGAAAAAATATTCGGTCGACGTGCCTGAAACAAGCGTAACGGGAAGTCTTGTTTATGTTGCGTTTTCAGGGAAATTTGCCGGTATAATCGTTGTCGCCGACGAAATTAAGGAAGACAGTTCAAAGGCTGTAGCTGAATTAAAAAAACTCGGCGTTGCTAAAACAGTGATGCTTTCGGGCGATAAAAAAGCTGTTGCCGAGGACGTAGGAAGAAAGGTTGGTCTTGATGCGGTTTATTCTGAGCTTTTGCCTGACAGCAAGGTGGAGAAGCTTTCCTCTATTATTGCTGAGAGCAAGGAGAATAAAGGTCTCGTTGCATATGTAGGCGACGGCATTAACGATGCGCCTGCGCTTGCGGCATCAGACGTCGGCATAGCGATGGGCAGCCTCGGTTCGGACGCCGCAATAGAAGCGGCGGATGTTGTTCTGATGGACGATAAGCCATCTAAGCTTTGCGATGCCGTACTTGTTGCGAGAAAGACGAGGAAAATCGTTACGCAGAATATTGCAGGTTCATTAATTGTAAAATTTACCGTATTGGTACTTGGAGCGCTTGGAGTCGCTACTATGTGGGAAGCAATAATTGCAGATGTGGGCGTAATGGTGGTGGCTGTGCTTAACGCAACAAGGGCGCAAAAGACACATGCAGCGGATTACGATTGACGGAATAGTATGCATTATATGCCGAAAAATTTAAAAATGAGACTTTTGATCGGGCGAAAGCCCGGCTGAATTTTCAAGTTTTAATAAAAACTACCATTTCCGGGCAAATTATGGTAAACTATAAAAGCAAGGCTTCGGAGGATTCCTTGACCGGAGCTTTGCAATCTTTGAAGTGAGGTGTATATTATGGCAAACAATTCGTATTCGGGAACAAAAACGGAAAGAAATCTCTGGGAGGCTTTTGCGGGGGAATCCCAAGCAAGAAATAAGTATACCTATTTTGCATCTGTCGCAAAGAAAGCGGGCTATGAGCAGATTGCGGCGCTTTTCTTAAAGACGGCTGAAAATGAGAAGGAGCATGCAAAGCTTTGGTTCAAGGCTCTCGGAGAAATAGGAACTACAGAGGAAAATCTTCTTCACGCTGCCGAGGGAGAAAACCATGAATGGACGGATATGTATGACCGCATGGCAAGAGAGGCGGAGGAAGAGGGCTTCACTGAGCTTGCGGCACAGTTCAGAGGCGTTGCTGCAATTGAGAAGACTCATGAAGAGAGATATCGTAAGCTTCTCTCAAACGTGGATACAAAGCAGGTATTTGAAAAGAGCGGAGTCCAGATTTGGGAGTGCAGGAACTGCGGTCACATCGTGGTGGGAGTTAAAGCTCCTGAAGTATGCCCTGTCTGCGCGCATCCTCAGGCTTATTTTGAAATAAAAGCTGAAAATTATTAAATGCCTGTGCGGTAAGGGAGGTTTTAAGATGAAAAAAATGATCATAGCGGTAGTCGCAATAGCTGCGATAGCAGGAATTGCGGTAACGGCAGTCTCAATGAGCGCAGGTTCGTTTGAGGACTGAAAATGTAATAAGATAAACGGAAACAAAAGTCCGGAACCGGCGCGAGGTCTGATTTCGGAGCTTTAACGGCTGTTTCTCGAATGTAGCCGGGATTTCAAGGGAAATTCTTCTGAAGTCCCGGTTTTTTATAACGGCCGGCGAAAGGAGCGCTTAATTTTGAGAGATGTCGGAAAGTATGTTTCAAGCGACAGATATATTGCGGTAGAAAACATGGGTCATTATACAAAGCTTAAGGCTCTTTTAGACAGATTTGACGCCGTGATCCTTGAGCTTCGCGTGCAGTATGACGGCTTAGAAAATGAAAAGGCAAGAAAGAAATCAGATGTTACAGTCAGATTTTATTTCTTTTTTCTGGGTATTTTTTTAGGCATTTTAGGCGTCTTTCTTCTGATAAAGGGAGAGGTAATAAAAAAAACGATTGCTGTGTATATCCTTGTGCCTTTACCGGTTTACATGATTTATATTACGGTAAGCCTTTTCAAAGCGGCGAGAAATTATAACATCTACATCGAAAATGAAAAATATTCCAAGTACATAAAAGCTAAAAAGATTAAGACCTATTACTTCAAGCTTAATTATTATCTGCAGTGCATAGCGGTTCTCCAAAAAAGGCGCAAAAAATTTGCCGACCTCCTTGTACGGATTGAAAACGGTCAGGAAATAACCCCGGAGGAAGCGGAAATGATTGAAAACGCAGGAGATGACCTTTTTCGCATTCCTGAACTGGGATTCACCTTTAGAAAAACAGAATTTTCGGAAAACGTTTATAACAATTTTAAATAAAATAACGCATAATCTGAAATTTATCTATTGACAAAATTTTTCAATGTGCTATATTGTGCATTAGCGGTGTTTCTACCGTTAAAATTGAATCACTAAAGGCTGTGACGAAGAAGGCAGAACGGAGTGTTTTCAGAGAGTCGGCGGATGGTGCGAGCCGGCAGCAGGAAGTTCAGATTGCCCATCCCTTCCGAGCCGGAAGCCCGAACGTGTCGTGCGGCACAAGTAGACGCTTCCCGTAATTGCTGCGTAAAAGCATAGGACTTGTTGGAGTCCGGTTAAGTGGCACAAAGGTGCAAGTTGAGTGGTACCGCGGATTATATTCGTCTCAAGCAGAAATGCTTGAGGCTTTTTTATTTTGAAAATGGGACAGGAGTATTGCGGAAAATTGCCGATATGCCGATTTTCCGCCGGGCTGTTTGTGCCGAGGACGTCACAAACAGGCAATAATCCGACACGGGAAAATGAGCTTCATGTTTCCTGTGCGGATTCCCGAACATAACACGTTCTCGGAATGGAGGATTAGTATGGAACCAAAAACCGTTGACAGGGAGTTGTTGGAAATTGCCGTGAGAATAAAGGCGGCAAGAGAAGACGCAGGGCTTTCAGAAGCCGAGATGGCGGAGAAAACAGGCGTCAGCGTTGAGGAGTATCATACTCTTGAGCAGGGGCTATCGGATTTTAACTTTACCTTTATTTTTAAGTGCGCAAACATATTTGGAGTTGACATTAAGGATCTTCTCGAAGGTGAAAGCGCGACGCTTTCGCTTTACACGGTTACCAGAAGGGGAGAAGGTCTTCCTATCACAAGAAGAACGGGTTTTGAATATTTAAATCTTGCTCCCGATTTTAAAAACAAGCTTGCAGAGCCGTTCTTTGTAACCATTCCCTACAGTGCGGAGGAGGCTGAGCATTTTTCCACACACAGGGGACAGGAAATTGACATTGTCGTGAGCGGTAGAATGGAAATACAGATAAACGACAAAATTGAGGTCCTCGGACCGGGAGACACTATTTACTATAATTCGGGATTTCCTCATGCTAACCGTGCGCTTGACGGTAAGGACTGCGTGATCTATGCAATAGTAATTAAGCCTACTCCTGACGACGACTCCTACACAATACATAAAAAACCGGTAGAGAAGCACAAGGCGGAAAAGAAAAATTATACCGTTGCCGATGATTACATTGAAACTGAGGACGACGAGAACGGAGCTCTTAAATCCGTAAGATTCAAGAATACGGAGAAATTTAATTTCGCATTTGACATAGTTGACAGGCTTGCGGAAAAATTGCCTGATAAGACTGCGCTGATGTGGGTCGGCGAGAAAAAGAACGACCATGCCTTCACCTTTGCAGACATGAAGAAATATTCCAATATGACTGCAAATTATTTTGAGTCAATCGGAATAGGGCGCGGCGACAAGGTGCTTGTAATTCTTAAAAAGCAGTATCAGTACTGGTTCACAATGCTTGCCCTTCATAAGATAGGCGCAGTTGCAATTCCGGCTGTCAACCAGCTTTTAGAGCATGACCTTGTTTACAGGTATAAAGCGGCGGACGTAAAGGCAGTGGTTGTTACTGCGTCAGGTGACGTCGCTCGTCAGGCAGAGCTTGCGGCAAAGGACTTCCCGGGCATGATAAAGGTGCTCGTCGGCGAGCAGCGCGACGGCTGGCACGATTTCAACGCCGAGATGATTCTTCACAGCGACGTATATCAGAGAAAGCCTGATACTCCTTGTGGCAATGATCCTTTGCTCATGATGTTCACTTCGGGAACCACCGGTTATCCTAACATCGCTATACATGCGCACACATATCCTCTGGCAAGCTATGTAACAGCAAAGTACTGGTTCAATATAAATCCCGACGGACTTCATCTTACGATTTCCGACACCGGCTGGATCATGTCCCTGTGGGGCAAGCTTTACGGACCGTGGATGTGCGAGGCGGGGCTTTTTGCCTATGACTATGACAGGTTTAAGGCAGAGGATATGCTTCCGATGTTTGCAAAATACGGCATAACGACCTTGTGTACGCCTACGACTATATACCGCTTCCTGATCAAGCAGGATCTGAGCCGTTATGACCTCTCAACGGTTGAGCATGTTTCAACGGCAGGCGAGGCTTTGAATCCGGAGGTATACGACAGGTTTTTAGATGCCACAAATCTTGGGATCATGGAGGGCTACGGACAGACGGAAACAGCGGTTCTGGCAGGCAATTTTATCGGCTCTCCTGCCAAGGTCGGTTCAATGGGCAAGCCGAATCCTATTTACGACATACACATTCTTGACGAAGACGGTAATGAGTGTAAAGCCGGTGAAACAGGAGAAATATGCGTAAAAGCCGAGCCTGACGGTTATACCGTCGGTCTGTTCAACGGCTATTACAACAACAAGGAAAAAACGGATTCCATATGGCATGACGGTTATTACCACACGGGAGATCAGGCGTGGCTTGACGAGGAGGGCTGCATACGTTTTGTCGGACGTATCGATGACGTTATTAAATCCTCCGGTTACCGCATCGGACCTTTCGAGATAGAGTCGGTAATAATGGAGCTTCCGTATGTCCTTGAATGTGCGATAACTGCGGTCCCTGATGAGGTAAGAGGCCAGATCGTAAAGGCGACGGTTGTTCTTGTTGACGGCAAGGAGCCGAGCGATGAGCTTAAAAAAGAAATTCAGACCTATGTTAAAACTCATACCGCGCCTTACAAGTATCCGAGAATTGTCGAGTTCGTTGACGAGCTTCCAAAGACGGTCAGCGGAAAGATAAAGAGAAGAGAGCTTAGGGAAAAATCAGGCTCCTGAAGCCTGAACGGCAAATTTCTTGACGGAGACGCCTGATGCAAAATACGGTGAAAGCGGTTAAGAACCGCGGCAGGCTTAAGCGCTTTAACAGTTAAAAATATGAATGCCGGGAACAGTAAAATCCAGTTCCCGGTATTTTTATTTTTAGCCGTATGCTTCGGCTTTTTAAATCTGCTTGAGGCAAGGGCGATGATATTTGATTCGGTTTTAAGCTCCGGCGATTTGATTTAACTTAAATTGTGATTTTTATGCTGGAACGTAAGATGCGGCGGGCGCGCGTGAAAAAGTGTTTTTTTAGTGAATTGCTGCGGAACTATTGACTTTAGGGTGATTTTTAAGTTAAATTAAATCTAGCTTCAGGTAAAATTAAGCGCTGTCTTAATGCAGTTTTTAACAGAGGCTTTATGCTTGGTTTTAATCGGTTGGGCAGGAATGAAAAAGGGACGACGGCGCTGACGGAAGCATTAGGACAAATGCATGACAATTTTTCATCAGGAAGATTTCAGCGATAAAACAGGAGAATATTTTGAGCGATATCAGAATTTTTAAAAGGCAGGAGAAAAAGTATCTTCTGACTAAGGAGCAGTATGAGCTGTTTGCAAAACGCATGGGCGGCGAGCTTGTGCCCGACGAGTACGGAAAATGCCTTATTCAGAATATATACTACGATACTGAAGATTACAGGCTGGTAAGAGAGTCAAACGATAAGCCGATTTATAAAGAAAAATTAAGGCTGCGCTGCTATAACGAAGTTACTCCGGCGGATAAGGCTTATCTGGAGCTTAAGCGCAAGTACAAGGGAACCGTTTATAAGCGGAGGGAGAGAATGAATATCGTTGAAGCAATGGATTTCATTGAAAATCCCCCTGAAAACCCTGATACGCAGATAGGTAGAGAGCTTGTATGGTTCACGCATTATTACGGAAGGCTCAAGCCTGCGATGTATCTTAATTATGAAAGACTGGCATACCTTTTGAAAAACCACAGCGACGTCAGGATTACTTTTGACTACGACATAAAATGGAGAGCGGAAAACATAAGTTTTTTTGAAGAGCCCTACGGGAATCCCCTTCTTGAAAACGGAGAGGTGCTGATGGAAATTAAAACAATGGGGGCGTTGCCGATTCCCTTCATAAGAGTGATGGAGGAGCTGTTGATCTACCCGGCGTCGTACTCAAAATACGGTACGGCTTATAAGCTGTTGAATGCGTAGGCTAATCAGGCCTCATTTTGACGGATAGGCGTTTTGCGTTAAACGTCTTATACGGACAGGTTTTGAAACCAATTTTCAGGAGGAAGAAATGGATAAAATAATCAGAACGGTAATTGGCGCAACAGGAATGAACTTTAAAAGCTTTACATACTGCCTGCTGGCATCTTTGGTGCTTGGACTTTTTATTGCGCTTATACACATGTACAAAACAAGGTGTTCACAGGGCTTTGTGATTACTCTGGCGCTTTTGCCGTCTATGGTTACGGTGATAATTCTTATGGTAAACGGCAACATCGGCACCGGAATTGCCGTGGCCGGAGCCTTTAGCCTTACAAGATTCCGTTCACAGCAGGGAACTGCGAAGGAAATAGGAAGCATATTCCTTGCGATGGTTATTGGATTGACCTGCGGAACGGGCTACATCGGAGTAGCGGTTATCTTTACTTTTATTATAGCCGTTCTTAATGTTATTTATCTGCTGATTGGAGTGGGAGAGGTTTCGGAAAGCGTGAAGTCGCTTACGATAGTTATTCCTGAAAATCTGGATTACACGGAAATTTTTGACGATCTCTTTAAAACCTACACAAAGCACGTTGAGCTTTGCATGGCAAGAACTACCAATATGGGGAGCATGTACAAGCTGAGATATGAGGTCGTACTTAAGGATTCGAAAAAGCAGAAGGAATTCATTGACGCAATACGTGAAAGAAACGGGAATCTTGAGGTAATGCTTGAAAGACCGATTCAGGAAGAAAATACGCTTTAGAATAAAGCAGGGCGTCACTTTGATTTGAATTGTTGAAAGGAAGGCTGGAGCTATGAACAAAAAAGGTATGGCCGTGCTTACAGCGGTTGCTGTTGTAATGCTTGCGGCAATCATTATATTCTTTATTTCCTCAGACGGTGAGAACGGCGGAAGCGCTTCAGTAAACGACAGCGCTCAAAATGCACAGAATCAGACCGGCGAGGGTGAAAACGGTACGGGAGAAGGCGGCTTGGGAGCTGATAAAGAGGAAAACACGGAAGCAGGAAGCAATAATGAGTCTACCACTGTAGAACCGTTATCCGAGGTGGTTAAAATAAGCGAATATGAATGGGACGACGGTGCGAATACCACAGTCATAAGCCTTGGAAATGCAAAGACGGCGTCAGAGGCCTCGGTAGATGGAGACGGAGTCAGGATTTCGGGCAGCGACATACTTATTGAAAACGGAGGGCAGTATGAGGTTACGGGCTCTTTGGAGGACGGAAGAATAGTTGTAAACGTAAAAAATGAACAGGTGATAATAAGGCTTAACAATGCGGACATATCCTGCTCTTACAGCAGCGCCGTTTACGGATATGAGGCGGACAAACTTGTCCTGCTTATGGCGGACGGAAGCGTAAATAACCTTTCAGACGCTTCATCTTATAATTATTCAGACGACTATTCAATTGAGGCAGAGGCAGAACCGAACGCATGTGTTTATGCAAAAATGGATTTGCTTATTTGCGGCAGCGGAGCTCTCAATATAAACGGAAATTTTGAGCAGGGCGTTACCGGCAAGGACAATCTGGATATTGCAGGAGTCTCTCTTAATGTCGTCAGCGTCGGAAAGGCTGTCCTCGGAAAAGACAGACTTGCAGTTTCAGACGCATTGATTGAGGTGGATGCGGAGGACGATGCGCTGCACAGTAACGGAAACATTTTGCTTGACGGCGGCAAATACTTGCTGACTTCAAAAAATGACGGAATACATGCAGACTCAGGAGTTGTAGCGGACGGGGCAGACATTACCGTTTACGAGTCCGAAGAGGGAATTGAAGGCTGGCAGATATATCTTCTCAATTCAAAGGCGGACGTAACCGCTGACGACGACGGTCTGAATGCGACCAATAAGGAGTCTGACGGTATGGATTTCGGCGGCTTCGGAGGAAACAAGGGCGGCTTCGGCGGCAGAGGCGAAATGCCGGACGGAAATCTAGACGGCGGCGCAGGAGAAATGCCAGACGGAAATCTAGGCGGCAGAGGAGAAATGCCGGACGGAAATTTAGGCGGCGGCACAGGAGAAATGCCAGACGATTTTAAAGGCGGACAGGGAGAAATGCCGGACAGAGGCTTCGGCGGCGGCAGGGTAGAAATGCCGCAAGAGCAGCAGTCTGCATCTTCAGGTGCGGAAATAAAGCTTGTATTAAATAACTCGAACGTATTTATAAATTCCGGCGGTGACGGGATAGATTCAAACGGAAGCGTTTACATGGACGGCGGCACGGTTATCGTCTATGGCCCGTCAGACAGCGGAAACGGCGGTCTGGATTTTGCAAGTACGTTTGAGCTTGTTTCGGGAACTCTACTTGTGACGGACGTTACGGGAATGAATATGCTTCCTACCTCATCTGAGGTTTTAGGCATTGATGTGACGCTTACTCAGAACCTTTCGGCAGGGGACGTTGTTTATGTTTCTTCTGAAAACTGCAGCTTTTGTTTTGACATAATAAAAAAATGCAGCCATTTCACATTGATTTCGCCTGATATGAAATCAGGGGACAATATTAAAGTTCTTACGGGAGGCAGCACGGCTGCCAATGTTAGTGAGGAACATCTTGTAAGCGGCGCTGACTACAGCGGCGGCACGGAGGCGGCGGACCTTACCTTGGATAACGGAATTGCTTCATACGGAAGCAGAGGCATGGGAGGAAGGTTCTGACGGTTTTGCATAAAAGTCCTGTTTTCCATTAAACGGATAAGACGGCATAAAACGGCGCTATACGGAAATTGAAATGTACCTTCAAAAGTGTCAGGCCTTTGAGGTTCATAGCAAATACCGCATAGCGCTCCTTTTATTTTATGTGCATTACAAACATCGTTAAATGATTAAATGACAAGCGCTTCGTCTACAGAAAATTCGCCCGAAAGTACCGTAAGGCTCACAGTGTGTGAACCTCTTTCAAGTCCGTCCCTGTAAACGGAAATTTCTCTGAAACCGCACGGCGGAACAGTAAGCCTTTCACTGGCGGCGGAGCCGTCGATAAAAAGTTTTATTTGAGCGGCAGAACCGTTTTTGGGCTTGTTTTCACCGCAGAAAGCGAAGCCTGTTCCTGTAAAGCGAAAATGCAGGATCGCTCCCTCGCTGCCTGTGGATATTGTCCTTTTGAAGTGCCGGAAGCTGCTCATGGTGTTATGCTGCCATTCCCCTTCGTATTCAAAGCAGCTGTCCGTATTGTCAAAGCGTGAAGCATAATACCCTGACTTATCGCCCCTGTTATCGGTACAAATGGGCAGAAGGGCAACATTTGCAAAACAGTTTTCGTTGTAGGAACTGTAAAATGCGGCACGGCCTGCCGATGCAATCGGCTCGCCGCAAACAGGAGTTTCGTAAACTGCAAGCTCTTTTCCGTCAGCCGAGCAGACGATCCTGCCTCCGGCTGCAGAGAGCGTAAGCCGGATACTGTGAGAATAGCCGTCAGGCGAGCCGTTGAGGGAATTGTCGTGACTGTCCGAAGGGTTTGTTATAACTCCCTCTCTGAGAACAGTATCGTTTCTTCTGAGTTTCCATGCTCCGTTTTCGAAAACAATGAGGCTGTAACCGCTTACGCCGATATCTGCAAGGCTGTATCTGATTCCTATGCCTGCATAGCTGCTCATCGGAGTCTTGCTTTTCTTCAGCATTACATCGCAGGACATGCTGTAGTTAAACCACCTGTCGTCTCCGAAATTTGAGGTCGGGTCAGGAGTATATCCCCACTCGTGAGCTTTCGTTTCGGACGTAATAATCTGCATCAGTACGTTTTTTCCGTTCAGCCTTCTTACTTCAAATGCTCCGCCTTCGTCTGTGGTATATCTAGGGGCGCAGCCGCGTTTTTTCAGATAGTTGGGAGGAAAGCTTTCATATTCAAAATTATCGTAATAGGGCAGGGACAGAATCCGGGATTCGCTTTTCTTCGCCAAGGCAATATGCTCCCAAATCCTGTCTTTTCTCTCAATGTCAAGAGTTGTAACGGTAACAAGAGAGTAAGGCTTTAAAGTAAGCCTATAGCAGAAGCCGCTTTTATCGGCGGAGAACAAAGGGGTTATTTGATTTGTTTTTCTAAAGTAATTTTTTTCAGGCCCCGTTGTTTCCCACACGTATACCGTTGAGTCCGCCTTGTCAAGTCCGCGCACGGTAAAGCCGTAGTCAATCGGGTCGGATGTTGAGTTCACAAGCACTGTGCTGTAATCGCCTGTAAGTGGGTCTGAGGCGGTCATATAGGTGTTTACGGAATTAACGATGCAGTGTCCGTCGCCGCCCGGAACGCCGTCGGCATTGCACGCGCCGTCTGAAAAAAGCCAGCCCTTTTTAATGAAACGTGAAAAATGCAGCGACATGTAGAAGCCGCTGTCAAGAGTATAGTGACCGCTCCACGGTTCATTGGCAGTAATAAGCTGTTTGCTGCAATAGGTCACTCCATCATAGTAGGCGGAAATAACAGGCTGATATTCGTAAAGAGTCATGCAGCCGTAAGGATACATTGAAATGATCCGGCTTGCGACGTCGAGCATTCCGTTGAGACCTGAAATTCCGGTCCCGTTCCCGTCAAAACGGCAGGCGCCCTCCGGATAGCCCATCGGGGCGCTTCCTTCGCTGAACCACAGCTCCTTGCCGTATTTATCGGAAAGAAGCCTCGCATTGCCGTCGGCAATGCTTGTATAGTGGCTTCCCACAACGTCTACGGCAGACATCAGCTCCGGGTCGTTAAGCATAAGCCGCGCTGCTTCCCACGTGCCGACCTCATCTGCGGCAGCTATTTTTATTTTAGAGTAGTCATATGGGCAGTCTTTTTCGAACCTGAGCCTTTTGGCAAGATATTTTATCCATTCAGGCTCTACGGTTCTTTCGTTACGGTTAGCGCTTACATAGTCGAATTTAAGTCCAAGGGTCTGATATGCAGAATCCAAGTTTGCTTTATACCATCTGTAGCGCGCGTCAAAAATATCTTCGGAGTCGCTGACCCAGCGCGGTTCGCTCCAGTAGAGCATATCCAGAGTAAGCTCCGGATTTACGGCTTTGGCATCAGCCGCAAGTAAAAAGCCCATGCCCCTCGTAACGTCGGGCGTTTCGTCAGGAGAGCGGATTATTGCAGGCTCTGTCCCGGAAGACGAGTTGACGTCAGAACCCATTTCAATTTTAAGGTGATTGATCCCGATACCGTCTTTTCCGAACATCAACTGTAAAAGCTCTTTGTAAATTTCCGGATGTTCCGCTCTGTAATCAAGCAGCAGACGTGAGGAATTGTTGGCGCTTACCATACCGGCGCCGCGGTATGCCCTGTTCGGTAAAGCGTTGAGAGATTTACCGTCTATAATGATTTCCATGACGTGATCCTTTAAAGCTCAGGAAGCTCATCAAGCGTAATGACCTTATCGCTGTTGTAAACATTTTTAAGGTTTGTCTTGTTGTTTCCGGTTATATAATCAGTGTGCCATATCATAAACCATGACCACATGCACCCGTCGGATTCAAATTTTTCCACGCTTGGAACATTTCCGCATTCATGGAAAGCAAGAGGCTTTCCGGCGTCTGTAACCTTTAGAAGCCTGTCCCAAGCCTTTTTGTTTGTAGAATTGTCATATGTGTCTGAACCGATTATATCGCAGTACTCATCGCCGGGGTACCAATTGTCCTTAACCTCTCCGGAATAGCCTAAAACCCAAATAAGGTTTGTAAGATCAAATTCGTCGGTGAAGCGGTCATACATCATCTGCCAAAGCTTTTTGAAGTTTTCCGCTCCGCCTTTGCCCCACCAGAACCATTGACCGTCAAATTCATGGAAAGGACGCCAGAGAACGGTTACGCCGGCGTCTCTCAGCTCCTGAAGAGCGGCAGCCGCCTTGTCCCAGTTTTCAATCATGGCGTTATATTCGGGCGTGCCCTCCGTAAGAAGCTTATCAAAATCAGGATTGTCATTCAGAGATTCCTGATAGCCCAGACCGTTTATTCCGGTATGCCAGCATATTGTTACAATACCGCCCTTGCTATGCCATTCTTTTGAACGTTTTACAACTCCGTCGAAATCCCCGTTCATAAAATCCAGACCTCTGATGGCAGGCAGCTTGCCCGTAGTCTTTTCGATATAGTTCATTTCGTAATCGGGGCTTCCCATCCAAGTGGATTCCTGCTGGCAGGAAAGAATGCATGTGCCGAAGGTATCGCAAAGGTAGTCATATGTTCTTTTGGCGGCGGCGTCTGCATTGGAATTGGACAGTTCATATTTTGCGACGTAATCAGAGCCGTCTCCGTTGTCGTCTGCGGAAGGAGCCGAGGTAGGGCTTCCGCCCGTCTCCGAATCGGAACCGTCATCATTTTTTCCGTCCTCTGCAGATGCTGTGACGGAAGGGGTACTGTCGGCGTTTTCGCCGGTCTTCTCAGCTCCGCAGGCGCAAAGCATGGCTGCGAGCGTTATGATACAGATTAAAACAGCAGTCTTTTTCATGTAGAATAAGTCTCCTTTGGCAAGTTTTTTTAAACTTAAGCCGGACGCAGGTTTTATATGCGGCGGCATTATTTTCATGTGCAGTACATGAATACAGTTTATCATATAGCGCGCCTGTTTAAAATAAAAATTTTTATTTGTGCCGATATTTTAAAACAGGCGCCGTGTTTATAAAATGTTAATATGACTTTCTGAATGAAGGATTGACATCACCGTATACGGTACATTAAAATAATCTGTAATATACGCTGTTTTTACGGAACGGCGGTAAAAATAGGATTGCAAAGGCATCTGAAACATTCCGGCAAATGAAGGAAAGGAGAATAATATGAAAGTACTTTTTATCGGCGGAACGGGAACCATCAGCACGGCTATTTCAAAACAGCTTGCCGAAAGAGGAGATGAGCTTTATCTTCTTAACAGAGGAAGCTGCAATGAAAAGATTACCGAAGGGCTGAGCCCTGATAAGGCGGCGAATGTAAGGTGGATCAAGGCGGACGTCAACGATGAAGCAGACGTTGCAAAAAAGCTTGAGGGTCTGCGGTTTGACACGGTTTGCGATTTTATAGGCTTTGTGCCTTCGCAGCTTGAGAGGGATTACAGGCTGTTTAACCGAAAGACGAAGCAGTTTATTTACATCAGCTCTGCATCGGCTTATCATAAGCCGGTGAGAGACTACAGAATAACAGAAGGAACCGCGCTTGCAAATCCCTACTGGGAATATTCCAGAAACAAGATAGCCTGCGAGGAATTTCTAATGAAAATGTACCGTGAAAACGGATTTCCGGTGACGATAGTGAGACCCAGCCACACCTACTGTGAGAATTCGGTTCCTCTGGGAGTTCACGGAAACAAGGGCAGCTGGCAGGTGCTTAAGCGTATGCTTGAACATAAGCCTGTAATTATTCACGGCGACGGGACATCTCTTTGGACTATTACCTTTAATGAGGATTTTGCAAGAGGCTTCATCGGACTTATGGGCAATCCTCATGCCGTCGGAGAGGCGTTCCATATCACGAACGATGAGTCTCTTACATGGAATCAGATCTATGAAATCATTGCGGACTGCCTTGGAGTTGAGCTTAAACCTTACTATGTATCGTCTGAGTTCTTAGCCTCGGTAAGCGATTATGATTACGTCGGAAGCCTCATAGGGGACAAGTCAAACACCGTTGTTTTCGACACTTCAAAGCTTAAAAATGCGGTTCCCGGCTTTAAGCCTGTGATAAGAGCGGAGGAAGGCATCAGAAGAACGGTTGAGTATGTGCTTTCTCACAAAGAATGTCAGCAGGACGATGAAGAATTTGACGCATGGTGCGACAGACTGATTGACGGGCTTGAGGATCTTAAGAAAAGGCTTAACGGAAGAAAATAAAAAGGCGCAGAGCCGGCTGCAATGCTTTGAGAGAAAGAAAAATTGCGGCGGAAACAAAAAAGCCGTGAGGCAGGTTTATCAGAATTGTTAAGGAGGAAGGAAAACATTATGGTTGACGTAAAAGGAAGATGGGCGCTTATCACAGGCGCAAGCAGAGGAATAGGTTACCTTACCGCGCACTTTATGGCTGATATGGGATGCAATCTTATACTTCACAGCAGAAAGCCGGAGAACACGGAAAAGGTTCTTAGCGAGGTAAAAGAAAAGGGTGTGAAAGCATATGCGATAAGTGCGGAGCTTTCGGATTTGGACGCCGTTGACAGGATGCTTAAGGAAATTGACGGCTTTGGCGTTGATGTTGACATAGTTCTTAACAATGCGGGACTCCAGATTGCCTACAGAAACGATTATTTTGCAACGCCTGTTTCGGACTATACGGAAAGCTTTAAGATTAATACGGTCGCGCCTGCAATGATATGTTATCATTTTATGCCTAAGATGATTAAAAAAGGCTTCGGAAGGATTTTGAACACGACAAGCGGAATCAGGCTTGAACCGCAGCAGGCGGGGTATTCCGCAAGCAAAGCGGCGCTTGATAAGATAACGATTGACCTTGGCTCAACAGTTGAGGGTACTGACGTTATGATTAACCTGACCGACCCCGGCTGGTGCAGAACAGACCTTGGAGGCCCTCATGCGCCAAACGCGCCTGAAAGCGCAATTCCCGGAATCGTAGTCGGAGCTTTTGCAGACGATAAAAAATCCGGAAGATTTCTTGGCGCACAGTATTTTACGGGAATGAGCCTTGAGGAAGCGGTAAAGAAGGCCGAGTCTGAATTTGAAAGCCCTTACTGATAATTAAGCTAATTACGTATATACTGAATTCGGAGGATCAAAAAATAAAAATATTCGATAGTACTTGCAAAATATTCCTCTTTGTGTGAAAATATCACTTGTGGGCGTTTGCCCTCAATTCCTGATTTTTCGGAGGTAGCTATGGGAAAAATAATTCTTACCGGAGACAGACCTACAGGCAGACTCCACTTGGGACATTATGTCGGTTCTTTGAGGAGACGTGTAGAGCTTCAGAATTCGGGCGAGTATGAAAAAATATTTATTATGATCGCCGATGCGCAGGCCTTGACGGACAATTTTGAAAACCCTGAAAAGGTAAGACAGAATATTGTTGAGGTGGCTCTTGACTATCTTTCTTGCGGACTGGATCCTGCGAAGTCAAATCTGCTTATTCAGTCTCAGATTCCGGAGCTTACCGAGCTGACGTTTTATTACATGAATCTCGTGACGGTTTCGCGTCTTCAGCGCAACCCGACCGTGAAATCTGAAATTCAGCTGAGAAATTTTGAAACAAGCATACCTGTAGGATTTTTTACCTATCCGATTAGTCAGGCTTCCGACATAACCGCTTTCAAGGCCACGACAGTTCCTGTAGGCGACGACCAGCTCCCGATGATAGAGCAGACGAGGGAAATCGTAAGAAAGTTCAATTCTATTTATGCGGAGGTGCTTGTTGAGCCTGATGCTCTCCTTCCGGACAATGCGGCGTGCATGCGGCTTCCGGGAACGGACGGCAAGCAGAAGATGAGTAAATCTCTCGGCAACTGCATATACCTTGCTGATTCTGCTGACGAAGTTAAAAAGAAGGTCATGGCAATGTATACCGACCCTCTTCACATTCAGGTGTCGGATCCGGGGCACGTTGAAGGAAACACTGTATTTACTTATCTTGATGCTTTCAGCAGACCTGAACATTTTGAGAGGTATCTTCCTGACTATGCAGGACTCGACGAGCTTAAGGCTCATTATGAAAGAGGAGGTCTGGGAGACGTCAAAATAAAGAAGTTCCTGAATAATGTTCTTCAGGAGGAGCTTGAACCGATTAGAAAGAGACGTGCGGAGTATGAGAAGGATATACCTGCCGTTTATGAGATTCTCCGTAAGGGAACAGAAAAGGCGAGAGAGGCTGCCGCAGAAACGCTTTCCGAGGTTAAGGCGGCAATGAAGATAGATTATTTTAAGGATTCCGCGCTTATTGCAGAGCAGGTTGAAAAGTATAAAAACAGCTGACAAAAAAACACCGGGGCAAGTCTTTAAAACCTAAAGCATGCTCCGGTATTTTTTATGAAAGGATATGTGATTTTACGAATATGTCCTGATAATGTTTTCTGCGATTTCTTTTTTAGACTTACAGTTATCCATCGCCTGCTTTTCAATAAAATGATGCGCGTCGGACTCGGTCATCTTAAGCACATCAATCAACAGCCACTTTGCCCTGTTTATAATTCTTATCTCATTCATTTTTTCTTCAATGGTGACCGTCTTCCGCTCAAGTCTTCTGAGCCGTTCGCGCGTTGCGCTCATCCAATTTAAAGCGCGGGCGAGCATTGCGGACGTGCTGGGCTTCGGAAGCAGGTACACGCCGTAATCGACTACCTTGGCGTGAATCTCTTCGTACAGGTCGCCCTTTACGAACATCAGAGAAATCATTCCTCTTTCATTGCAAACGTCAATCGCAAATCTTGTGCCGAATTCGTCGGGCAGAGGGGTGTTGACGAGAACGAAATCGTAATACCTTTCGAGCACTGCTCTTTTTGCGGCGTTCACGCTTTCGACCACCTTTACAGGGGAATAGACGGATTCAGGAAGAAAAGCCGCCAGTGAGCTGTTGAATTTATCTGAGGACGAAACAACAAGGACACTGTAAACATGTTCTTTTAGAGCCATTTGTTACCACCTTGTTACTTCGTAGTAGTGTTTTTGCAGTATGCGGAAATCACAGCCTGAGGCAAGTGTTCTTTTATGAAGCTGCTGTTTTCCGCAATTTTTGCAGCTTCTTCAATGGACTGAGGGAGGCTTTCGTATTTTGCGAGAACCTCGTCATCGGCCGTAAAAAGATTTATGTCAGCTGCCTCAGAAAGAGGAAGCTTGTTTTTGATCCCGTAAAGACCCGCATAAATAAGCAGGGCATAAGCAATATAAGGATTTGCCGACGGGTCGGGAGAACGCAGCTCGGCACGTTTGTACTCGCCGACTGCAGCCGGAACACGCACAAGCTGCGAGCGGTTTTCAGCCGACCATGAAATGAAACGGGGAGCCTTGTCCTTGCCAAGCCTCTCATAGGACTTTGCAACAGGGTTAAGGAAGAGCGTCATATCAGAAACGGTTGCGAGTATTCCTGCGATTATTTCAGGCATAACGTCTCTGTTTTCGTGGTGGGCGGCAGCGGATATGTTTATGTGCATTCCGTTGCCCGGACAGTTTTTAAGAGGTCTTGGAGAGAAGTCCGCAAACAGTCCGTTGGTCGCCGCAATGGTTTTTACAACGTTTCGGAAGGTCGTTGCGTTGCCTGCCGCAGTCATAGGGTCTGAGTAGCGGAAATCAATTTCATTCTGTCCCGGACCTTCCTCGTGGTGGGAGGCTTCAGGACTGATGCCCATTCTTTCAAGCGTCAGGCAGATCTCACGTCTTACATTTTCGCCCTTGTCGTCAGGGGCTATATCCATGTAGCTTGCGTTGTCATAAGGAATGTCCGTAGGGTTTCCGTCCTCGTCACACTTCAAAAGATAAAATTCCATTTCAGCTCCGAAGTAAAAGGAATAGCCTGCTTTGGCGGCGGCGTCAACTGCTTCTTCGAGAATGTGGCGCGAATCGCATTCAAAAGGACTGCCGTCAGGATAGGTGATTGTACAGAACATTCTGATAACCTTTCCGTGCTCCGGCCTCCACGGCAGAACGGCGATTGTAGAAGGATCCGGGTGAAGGAAAAGGTCAGAGTGGACCTCGCCGCCGAAGCCCTCTATTGCCGATGCGTCAATGGCAATTCCGTACTTGAATGCACGGTTAAGCTCTCCCGGCATGATGGATATGTTTTTAAACTTTCCGTACACATCACAGAAAGCAAGTCTTATAAACTTGACGTCTTCCTCATGAATGTACTGAATGACTTCATTAGCCGTATATTTCATAATTACCTCCGTTAATCATATTCCTTCCGCAGTCTTATGCTTGGACATTACGGAAGGAACACGGAAAAAAGTCAACATTTAATTTGCAACGTACATTTGTTTGTAAGGGTTTTTGCTGTCCGGAGTTATTACAGTGTAGGAGGAACTGAGGAGTTCTTCTTTGTCCGCACCGAAAAAGTCACAGTACTGCTCAATGTATTTGCTGATTTCAGCAATTTCGTCTTCGGAAGCAGCTGCAGTTGAAACCTGATTTGGGAATATGATGTCGTCACACGAGCCTCTCAGGAAAATTTTTCCGCCGTGCATTCCGGTCGCCGGAAAGTTTCCGACTATTTTTTTACCGTCCCTGTGAAGCCCCAGAACGATGATAAGGCCGCCTGCCTGATACTCGCCGAGGAAGCTTCCTGTTCTTCCTCCGATAACCATTACAGGAAGCTTTTCCCTGTAGGCCTTCATGTGAACTCCTGCACGGTAGCCGGCGTCGCCCTTTACGAAAATCTCACCGCCTCGCATGGCGTAGCCTGCCGCGTCTCCGATGTTGCCGTGGATTACAATTCTTCCCGCATTCATCGTGTCTCCGGTAGCATCCTGCGCGTTGCCCTTAACGGTGATTTCAGCGCCGTTGAGATATGCTCCCAAAGCGTTTCCGGGAGTGCCGTATATCGTTACGCCCTTGTCCTTCATGCCGGCGGCAAGAAAGCGCTGTCCGAGACATTCCGTTATCTCGCAGTCCTCGTCAGTGCTGCGGAGCATTTCATTCATTTCCTTGGAATCAAGGTTTGTTGCCTGTATTTTCATATTATAACACACCTCCAAGCTTATTAGAACGGTAAGTTTGAGAAAATGGCGCAAGACTCGGATTTTTTTTCAAAAGCCCGTAGTCGACCGAATCAAGAGGAATTTGTTCGCGGATTAACGATGTGTAGATTCCGGCGCATTTTACATCGCCGATAATCATAAAACCTGTAAGATATCCGTCCTTGCTGAAAAGCCTTTTAATGCTGTTTTCTCCCTTTTCCTCATAAAGCTCTCCGCCGGATTCGCTTCCGAAGTAGCTTCCTGCGGTCATGGCATGAAGACCGAAGAAGCCGATCGAGTTCATCGGTATTGCGTTGTCAAAGACTGCTTCACTGCCAGCCATATTTACGCCGGCGCAGTGTCCCTGCATGTAGGCGTTCGGGAGTATTGCAAGCACACGGTTCTGACCGAATGACATATCAAAGCCCTCGCTGCAATCGCCTGCGGCATAAATACTGTCAAGGGAGGTCTCCATTCTGTTGTTTACAACGATGCCTCGGTTAACCTCGCCTCCTGCCTCTTTAACAAGAGATGTATTGGCTCTGACGCCGACGGCAAGTACAAGCACGTCGAATTCTACGGAAACTCCGCTCTTCATGTGAGCGACGTTGCCTTCAAAGCTTGCGGCGCTGTCGCCGAGCAGAAAGGATATTCCGCATGACTCAAGCTTTCTTTGCATTATGGCTGCGCATTCGTCATCCATGATGCTTGAGAGAACTCTGGTTGCGAGGTCGCAGACCGTAATGCTCTTTACTCTATCGGCGATTCCTTCTGCGCATTTAAGACCGATAAGACCGGCGCCCACGATAAGGACTCTTGCGTCCTTGCTGAGCGAAGCCTCAAGCGCAAGGGTATCGTCTATGGTCATAAAGGAAAATTTCTTTTCAACCGTATCAAGACCTTCAAACGGCGGGACAAAAGGAGATGAGCCTGCTGCGACGCAGACTGCGTCGTAAGGCAGCTCGCTTCCGTCGGTAAGCGTAACCTTTTTTGCTTCGGTATTGATTTTTTCAGCTTTCTGACCGTAGATGACGCTGCATCCGTTTTCTTCATAGAAGCTGTCCGGTCTGTATTTCATTTTTTCCAAATCGGTTTTTCCTTCAAGATAGTAGGAAATCAGCGGACGGCAGTAAACAGGACGGTTTTCCTCCGAAATTACGGTAATATGGCTGTCTTTTTCAACGCTGCGTATGCCTTCAATACAGCCGGCTGCTGCAACACCGTTGCCGATTATTATGTATTCTTTCATATTTTCCTCCATATTTCCCAAATTGTTTACTTCTCTTCGTAAATCAGAGCCTTGTTCGGACATCCCTCTACACAGGCAGGGGAGCCGCAGGAATTTGCAAGACAAAGCTCGCATTTCTGAACGACTCCGTTTTCTCCCTGTGAAACGGCTCCGTAAGGGCACACAAGTATACATGTAAGACAGCCGACGCATTTGTTATGGTCTATGCGCATTACGCCGTCCTCGCCTCTGGAAAGCGCGCCGGATATGCAGCTTTTTACGCAGAGCGGGTCGTCGCAGTGACGGCAGTTTACCGCATAAGTGATTTTTCCGGTGTCCTCAACTCTTATTCTCGGATAAATGGTCTTATCCTTAAGTGCTTTAACCATATCCTTCATTCCGGAATTTGCAAAAGCACAGTTATATTCGCACAGATGACAGCCTAAGCACCATCTTTCATCAGCATATACCTTTTTCATTCTCCTGCGTGTGAGATACCGAGAATCTCAAGCTCCTTTCCGTTTAGTCCTACACCGCGCAGCATCAGTCGGTTGCCGCGCAGCGCTTCTATTGAGTTTATTCCCATGCCGCCCATAAGCTCTTTTATTTCATGCTTCCATGCAGTCATAAGGTTTACAAGTCTTTCGGTTCCGATTTCCGGATTAAGCCTCTTTACAAGGTCAGGACGCTGTGTAGCGATGCCCCAGTTGCACTTGCCGCTCTGACAGGTACGGCAGAGATGACAGCCAAGCGCAAGGAGAGCAGAGGTCGCAATATAGCAGGCGTCCGCGCCGAGCGCAATTGCCTTTACCACGTCGGAAGCGCTTCTTATGCTGCCGCCGACAACCAGAGAAACATTGTTCCTGATCCCTTCATCTCTGAGACGCTGGTCAACGGCTGCAAGGGCAAGCTCGATCGGAATGCCGACGTTATCCCTGATTCTTGTAGGAGCGGCGCCCGTGCCGCCTCTGAAGCCGTCGATTGCGATTATATCCGCACCGCTTCGGGCAATAC